>PMUK01000099.1 GCA_003166915.1 Candidatus Cybelea palsarum | reverse complement strand
GGGTCAGCGGGCGATTTAAATCTCACGCTTTGCAGCATTGCGCTTGGCCGCCGCTCGGCGGTTGCGATCCGCCGCACCCTGCGAGAAATGCAACGAGGAGCTCCGGCGCGCTGGCTTCAAGTGGTGACCGAGCTCGCTACGAGCCGGCCACAATTATTGCCGCATGTCGCTTAACTTTTGATTGGCAGTATCGACAATCTCTTGCGCTTTTAGCGTCCGGCAAGCACCCTGGCAACGATCTCCCGCGCGTGCAGCAGGACGGATCGCTGCTCCTCTGCGGAGAATTCGACGAAGCCCAGTCCCCGGAGTAGGAAGAGTCCTTCGATAGCCAGCAAAGCGTGACGAACGTCATGGGTGTCGCCTGATTTGGACAGGAGCGGATCGAGCAGCGTTCGGTAATAACGACGCGCGGGCTCCATCATATCGGGGGCGTGCACCAGTGCGGTAACAAGAAAGGCAGCCTTGCGGGTCGTGGAGTCGTCCTCAGCGAGCGCTTCCTCGATGTGGGCTAGGACCATCTCAAAAGAGTCAACCGGCTTGTCGCCAAGCCGCTGACGCACCGCGTCCTGAAAGCGCGACACTTCTCGCTCCAACGCCGCGCGAACCAACGCATCCTTGGTTGCGAAGCTGTAAACGAGACCACCCTTACTGATCCCCGCACGCTCGGCGACGGCATCGAGCGTGAAAGTTCGGCCGCCGGAATCGAGAATCACGCTCTCGGCGGCGTCCAATATCCGATCCCGATCAATTTCCTTTTTTCGCGTCAAATCTAGCCTCTTGACATTTCCGACTAAGCAGTCGTATAACTATTTCAGACTGGTCGGTCGGATTACCTTCCCGGGGTGCCGCAATCGGAAACTTTCTAAAGCGGAGCTAGAGAAATATGAGCAACAATTTACCCACAGCAGCCTTCGGACACTTTGTCATGAAGGTTAACGATGTTGCTATTAGTTATCAATTTTATACAAAATTTGGTTTGCGCCCAATTGGGATATTTTCAAATGTAGCAATCATCGAATTGCGAGGCGGAACACACATTTTGCTTTTCAGTAAAAATGATGAATTGCCATTTTCACTGAGTCCTAGCCATCTTGGCCAGCGCGGAGATTTTTCCAACGAACGACTCGACTTGATGATTGACAGCAAATCTAGGAGCGATCTGGAACTTTATAGGACGAGTCTAATGGAAAATGGATTGGCGGTAGATGAAATTGCTCCAGACCAATTTTTTGGTCACTATTACTTCCAGTTGGCTGATCCTGATGGCAATGGGATAACGGTGTATACGAGCCACACGGGAGAATTACCGGTCTAGAGCCAGTCCACACAGCTATCGATAACTCTACTTCTCGCTACCCTATCGATCCGCACAGATGCACTACAAGGCGGCGATGTTTGAGCACCCTCCGTCGCTGGAGCGCAGCGTGCACGCGAGCCCAATCGAGCGTTGGCGGGCCGACTGGGCACCTCTGGCTCGAGCGGCGCATTAACCTTTGCGAAGGCCATCAAGATCTATGACCTTCTCATCAGCCTGCGCCCTGTAAGGGCAACGATGTGTTCAAAATCGGCCGTTGTTGCGTTCGCGAACTAAGCCGATCAACAGCGCCGAGCTGTTAGCGGGTCTTAATCGCGCTGGCACTGCATCGAAAACGTCGCTTCTCGTAGTGTTTCTTCGTGGCACGGTCGTCGATTGGCCCACGTCGCAGGCGACGAGGCCTTGCGTTCATCTGGCTTGAGTAGGTGTCCAAAATCCGCGTTCAGTGCCGAAGACCTCAGAAACGTAAGCCTTCAGGATTAGCAGGCACCGTAAGTACCGGGTTTTCAGGAGAAGAGACGCGCGCGTGGGTACTCGGGAATCATCGTGCTATCGGCATCAAATCGCGCAGGCAACGGCTCGGGAGACCCTCAAAGACTTGAAAACCACCGTCGAAGTTCGATGAAGCCTAAGGCGCGAGGAAGAGGTGCTCGTGGGAGCAACTCGACGCGCCGGCCAGACACTTGAGCCGAAGCACGGGTTTCGCTCCCCCGCCTAAGGGCAGGCCATAAACGTCGAGTTCTCCGTCGGTCGATTGGAGCGTATAGATCAATTCGCGCGGCGGATCGGCGATTAGCGCGCCAACCACTGTGTTCACGTGCTCGTTGGGAATGAGCCCCTTCGTCGGCTGGAGCGGTTCGTAGAACTGGCTCATCACGTCAACCGGCGGCGAAGGCGGCGAACCGGGCTTCGGCGTCCGCAGCGCTCCGACGTACTGTCCCAGCAACAGGTCGGCGGGGTTCTTGGACGTCGGCAAATATTGGCTGGCATCCACGAAGTCGGCTTGATCCAAGTTGAGCCCGGTTGTCCCGGGCGGCTTGGCATAGGGGAAGGCAATCTTGAAGAGGCGCGAGCTCTCGGCTGCGTTCGTGGCGTAAACGTAGAGCGTCGCGCTCACGTCGAAGCGCCCGTCGCCCAAGTTCGTATATCCAGCCGCCTTCGAGCCGGGCTGACCGAAGCCGATCGTGACGGAGGCCTGCATCTTCTTCGAAAACGGCGTCCTCAGCTCGGAGATCTCTGCGCCGATATTGTTGAACAGCCAGAGGTTGTCGTTCGGGTCGTACTCCGTGTCGACGAGGTCGGCGTTTCCGCTGGCGTTAATCTCGGTAATCGCCGGTGTTAGCGGAATCGAAAGATCGACGTGCGATGGTTCGAAAGAGACGATTGGCGCGTGGAAGATGCGAATCTCCGTCGGGCTGGAGACTGCGACGTCGCCGTACGGACCGACGGCGATTGCCGGCGTCAATCCCAAACCCGGCCACTCGGTCAGCGTTCGCTCGGGTTTGGAATCGGCATGCAGCGGCAGCCGATACGCGTAGAACGTTCCGTTGTGATCGACGTACAGCAGGTTCGCAGGCGGTGTCGGATTGGGCGGCCCTTGCGGTGGCGAGGTAATCGGCGCGGGACCGGTCGACCCGCAACCCGAGACGACGAGAACCGCCGCACCCACCGCAACGACGAGTGCAAAGACGGTTGAGATTTTCATCGATCGAGACTCCCGAAAACCGGACCGCTCGCGCTCCCGGACTTCGCGTCGAAGAGAAAGAGCGAGAACCGCGAGGCAGTATGAAACGGCAACTCACTGTGTTTATCGAACGTGTCGACACTCGCCAAGGTTAGGTCGCCACCGGTAAACGGTTTGTCCCCATGACCAGTGTAGCCGCCGAAGTCTGAAACGCTCGTGCCGAGCGAAACCGTGGCCACGGTGCCGAGCTTCGCGCTCCCCAGCACTTTGAAGCCCGATTGGCTCGAAGCGCGGAAGCTGCCGAAATCGGCACTCGGTACCGATGGCGATGCTTCGTAGAGGGAGAGTTGGGCCTTCGAGCTCGCCGGTTCTTCAAACGCCAGCACGCCGTACTTCGGATACGTGCCTACCAAGATCAGCGTGTACTGCTTGCCTGCAGTTAACGCCGCGACTTTTACCGGCCCGACGCGATACCCCAAGATATCCAGCGCCTCCAGCGAGTGCGCGCCCGGTGGAAGCAAGAGAAAATTTGTCAACGTGCCGTAGTCGAACTCCGAGCTGACGGTCTGGCCGTCGACTTGGAGATAGGCGCTGCCGATATCTTGCGGCACGCCATTGATCAGCGCTTCGAGCTCGGGAGCGCCTTCGGCGAACCGCACGCGGACCGTGCCGCTCGATACCGGCGGCATCGAACTCGAGCTGGAACTCGATCCGCCGCATGCCGTCATCGCAAACAGACTGCTCACGACGACCCCGGCGAGGCGAAACTTCATGAATGGCTCCAAGATAGGAGTGCATTTACGCGCGCCGCGGGATGCGGCGCGCGTAAATGAGCTAGGTAACAGTTATGAGTTGAGACAGGGAGCTGCTTTATGAGTACCGTTGAGAGCTTTTCGGATTTTCTTTACGAGACTGGTGGGAATAGGTGTGTACTCCAGCGGCGAGAGGATGCTCTTATAGGAACTGGTGCCGACAAAGTTGACCATTGCCTTTTCGTCAGATAGGTGGCTGCCGTTGTTCTTGCCGTAGAACAGTAAGTAGGTCAAGCCTACGATCGGATAATCACCGCTCGGCGGGTTGACAAAGGTCGTTGGGTTGATATAGAGCTGGCAGTGCGGCGTGCTCGAGCCGAGCGGGATGCCGTCAGCGCCACCGCCATAGGTGACGGTCGTTGCCTTGGAGAGCGCATTGACTATTGATTGCTTATTGGTCGGACACGCGAAGACCGTGCCGCTCTGGAGGCAGGCCTGAGTAACGCTTGGGTCAGAAGCTGCGGCTGCCCACGCACCTTCCGCGTAGCCAGTTGCGTATGGATAGGCGGTACCGATGATGCCCTGGATCCCTTCGATCACGCCCGGGTTGCCGCTCTCACCGGTGAAGGTCGAGCCGGACGCTTGGGAACCGGTCGGCCCGGTCCAGTTGCCAGCAGTGGTGGGGATACCGTAAGTCCAGGCGGCGCTGCGCCCATTCCCGCCATAGGGAGCCTTTTTGTATTTGCCCTTGAAGGTCTGGTTGCAGCCTTTGCCACCGCTGTTGAGCTTGTACTCGAAGATGTAGGTCGTTCCGCTGCCGTCCGAGCGGTAGTAGAAGGTGATCGGCTGGTGGGTGGCGACCGCAGTGCCGCCGTTATCCGCCGTGATCGCCGGATCGTCCCAGTAGCCAATGGTGCCGTTGGTGATCGCACAGTAGGTCCAGGTCGAGAGCTGGAGCGTGTTGCTGCCCAGCCCGGTGAGTCCGCTCGATCCGTTGTTGATGTACGGGTAGACGATCGCACCGCCCAGCGCTGGGAACTCGAAGGGCTGGCCCCACGTCGATTCATAGTTCGTATAATACGGCGAACCTGAAGCGCAGCACTCGGTTGACGAGAGCGCTACGTCGCTATCGTCGAACTGGACCGGATCCCCGCGTCCGCCCATGCCGACGGGAGTCTCGCCAAGCGCCGCGCAGGCGTCCGCGCCGACCATTGAAGACCCCACGAACTCGTGACGGCCTAAGCCGCTGCCGGTCTCGCAGTAGTATACGTTATCGGTGTTCCCGAACGTCTGCTCCATGCCGTAGAGCAGCGAGCCGGGGGGTGCCGTGGCCTGAGGAACGGTATAGAGGCCCGTCGGCTGGTCTCCTTCGTTGTAGGCGTAGGCCACGAAAGTCGAGCCTCCCCCGTGGAGGTCGCTTGCGCTGTTGTCATTGTGATGAACGCGGCCGTGCTGCGAAGCGGCGGGAGCGTTCGGCAAGGGTGCGACTCCGGAGGTTCCTCCGGAATTCCCATTGCACGCGCTAATGCTGATTAGCGCGGCGGGAATCGCCGCCCAGGCCAAGATAGCGAGGGTCTTTCTCATGTGGATTTTCCTTTGCCTAGAGGCTGATGATTGTTCGAAGGGGTCTCTTCCGGCGCGCGCGCGCCGGTGACCGGACCGGCCTTGGCCCGCCCGGAAACTGGTGTGATGACGAGTGCGACCGGCGCATCGAGGTGCGTCGCGGAGCCCGCGATGCGCAGAATGGGCTTCACCCTTCCGCGTGCGTCACCGGAGAACTCGTCGAGGGCGTTGTTGAAAGCGTCGACCGCAAACAACCCCGTTCCGAAGAGTTGGATCTCCGGAAAGAAGCCGACGAGCGGGTTGCGCGAGCTGGCGCAATCGGAGCCCTGGGTAGCGACGCCGTCGAGCGTTAAGACGCGCAGCGGTGCGTCACCCTTCGACCCTCCGCCTGCGCCGGCGGCGTAGACGTTCACCGCGGCCTGGCAGACCTGCGAACTTCCGCTGCCCTTCTTGACAAAGTTGCCGATGAATATCTCTCCGCTCGTGTTCAACGCCACGTCCGTCGTCGACCCCGGCGCCAGCTTACTGGTCGTATTCCACGGAATTGTGCGGACGGGTTGCGCTTGGGAGTTACCGATGTCGGCGGCCGCCGCGACGTACAATCCGTAATCAGTTGTAAAGCCCTGCTTCAACCCGCCATTGACGTAGAAGTTGTTAGCGGAATCGATCGCGAGCCCCGAGGGGCCAGGATAGTACAGGGCGGGCGACTGAAAATCGAAGCCGTACTCGGGCGCCGCGGGACCTGAGCTTCCCGCCGCGTACGTCAGCACGGCATCGCCGGTATTGCTGTCGACGGTGGTGACACCGTAGGTCACGAGGCGTCCCGAGGGATCGAACGCAATGAAAATCGGATAGATCGTCGTGCTCGTCTTGGTGTCTTCCGTGAGCACGGCCGTGGGCTCATCGTTGCCGCTCGCGCCCGGCGCGTAAATCGCGATCTCGTTTCCGGAGTCGGGCTTACCGCTGGTTTCGCCAAGCATGCTATCGAAATAGCCGACGTAGAGATTGCCGCTGGAATCGACGGCGATGCTGACCGCGTACAGCTTCTTATCCAGCGACAGCGTACGCTCGGGGGCCACGTTGCCTTTGTCTTTGCCGTCGTACTCGGTTACCGTCGCTGCAGCTCCGCTGTCCGATCCGAAATTGAGCGCATAGATCGTTCCGATCGGCGGTGGTGGCTGTTTTCCGAGCAGCGCGAAGCCCGCGCTCTTGCTTATCGAACTCGGTCCGGAGACGCTCGCCTGAAGCGTTATCGGCGAAGCCTGCTTGTTGCCATCATACGTCAGCGTTATGTCGCCGGTGGGCTTGGTTATCGTCAGCGATTCACCCGAGCCGCGTGCATCGTGCAAGCGGAACGAATGATTCGAATCCCCTTCGACCACGACGGAAATTGGCTCGGAATAGTCACTGGGGCCGACGATTTCGGCACCGCTGGCATCGTAGGCATCGAGCGTCACTGCCGCTGTCGCGCGCGTGCCGCGCTTGGCATTCTTCGGCGAAAGGCTGAGCTTGAGCGCGGCGATGATACCGTCGAGCGTGAGCGACAGGCCGTTTGAGATTCCGACGCTGCCGCCGCCCGAACCAATCGTCGCTTTGACCGTGCCGGCGGAGAGGACCGAGCCGGTCGCGCCGGTGCCGGCGTAGGCCGTCGCGGCAAAGACGTCGCTTCCGGGCGAACCTTCGGCCGTCGCCGTGCAGATGATACCGTTCGGCCCCGCTTTGCAATCATGCGCCTTCGGAACCGTGTTGAGGATCGTCGGATTGACGCCGGTCACGCCTTTGCCGTTAACCGAGGCGAGCTGGATCGCCAGCGATTCCGTATTGGGAGAAACGTAGTTGGGTTTCGCGCCGCGCGTTCGGGAGGGAATCGTTACCGTTACCTTCACCTCGACCAGTCGTGTCGGCGGGCCTCCGGGATTTCCGCCGGAACCGACAAACGAGCCATTGGGTGTATTCGGCGAACCGCCGCACGCCGAAATCAACCCGATCGCGACCAACGCCGAAATCGAGAGTAACTTCTTGCCGAGCCGCGCGCTTTGCATCATGGATAGAGGCCGAAGAGTTTATCGGAGGTGCTGACGTCGGCCTGACCGTTTGGGCCTTTGATCAGCGGCAGCTGCGAGAGGTTGTTTGGATAGGATGCCTCGTACGCCGGGTAATCCGTGGCCGCGGCATAGATGTCGTAGCTTTCGCCGTCGCAGATTGTCGGGGTTTTCTTGCCCGATTGCGTGAGCGGTCCGAGGTTATCGGCCAGTGCCAGTTTTTGCGCGCCTGCGTTATGCGTGACGATCGTGTAATAGGAATCGTAGACGTGCGCTTGGCCGCAAAGGCCTTTGCCGCCGTGCACGGCGTACGCGACGACCATCGCTTCGGTGGCACCGGCGGGAACCGCCACGGCGATACTTCCGCCGCCTTTGTGGTCGGGTGCAAAGGTCGGTGTGGCGAACTGCGGTAGCGCCCGCAGCGACGTCAGCTGCGCGCCGGCGGCGAGAATTCCCGGCGGCGGCGTGGGCGAGCCGTTTGGATTGGGACTGGGCGTTGGATTTAGCGGCGTGTCATAGGCCGGCGGCACGGCGGCGTAGAGATGGTAAGTACCAAGGACCGGCGTAACGGCGAAGTCGGTAAATCCCAGAGAATAGCCTTGCCATCCCAGGGCAATAACCGACGGGCCCTCCTGTGGGAAAGCCGGCGGCCCGCCGTACCAGCTGACGTCGTCATCGCCATAGACCGGCAGGTTATAGGAAACATAGAGCGGCGTAATGCCGTTAGGCGGACCGGAGTCGGAGTTACACGCGCATAGCCCGTAGCCGAACGCGCCGCTGGTCGATTGTTTGGGTCCGCCGCGATGCGGGCCAATCCAAAGGGAGTTATTGAGCGTGCCCCAGGTGACGTGGTTCGTGCCGGTATCGTTTCCGGCGCCCTGCACTTGCGCTCCGGTTTCGGTGGAGAGCAGCACGGCAAACTTCGAAGGGCCGATAATCATCGGCACGTTGTAGAGCGTACCGGAGAGACCGTCGCGCTGGCGCAGCGTCTCGACTTCGTTGAGGCCGTACGCGACGCTTTGCCCTTTGTTATAGGAAAGCGTCGCAATGCCGACGGCAAACTGCACCTTGGAGGTTGCGGCGGGATCGTAGGAGGTTTGGGGCGGCTCGGACGCGCCGCCGTTACCGCAGGCGCTCAAGCCGGCAACCAGCAATGCGGCGCCGCTCAATGCGGCGGCGGCCGCAACAATTCGATTGTGTGAAATCATATCGTCACCTGATAGTAGAGCCGGAACGAGATAGGCGGCAGGTTGGGGTAGGTCAAGTACGGTGCCGACGAGTGCGCGGCGACATCGGGCGGCGCATAGGGTGCGGAGGAGTACGTGCAGGGCGCGTTCCCGCTCTGCAATCCCGTTGAGATCGGCGAGCCGTAGCAGCCGTTATAGACCGGCACGTTGTAGAGCTGATCGAACAGATTGAGGATCTGCAAGCCGAAGACCGATTGCGCCAAGAGGCCTTTGCCCACCGGAGGCCGGTACTCGGTGGTCAGATTGACGTCAACGCGCGGTGTCGTCAGCAAGCCTCCGGCCAATCCCGGCTCGTGAATGCCGCGCGTTGCCGCGATATTGGGTTTGGTGCACGTGCCCGGATCGAGTGGATCGATATAGCCAGGCGTCTGCGAGTAGATGACCGACAGGCTCGATGCCGGCACGACCACCGGAATGCCGTTGCAGTACACGGCCGTGTAGTATCCCTGCCCGTAGGGATATCCGACGTTGAATCCGATCACCGGATCGATCCGCCAGCCATGGGCGTTCTGGTAGTTAAACGCGGTGTTGATTTGAAACGGCGAAAGATCGGGCGAGCGATAGACCAGGCCCAGCGCCAACGCCGCCGGTTGCAGGAACGTTCCGGGAGGCTCGTTGCCGAACTGGCTGATGTAGGTCGCGCCGATCTGCATCGAGATACCCAGGGGAATATCTTTGTTGTAGAGCGCCTCGATGCCGGTGGCTTTTTGAATGCCCTGGTTCGAATACGCGACGTCGCCGAAAACCGGCGACCCGGTTTGATAGTTGAAGCCAATGATGCTGGCGGTCTGCTCGATAACGTTGTAGCCCCGCCGGTAAAACGGCGTGATCTTCAGCGCCGAGCCGTCGTGAAACTCATGCGCCCACGAGAGATCGATATTGGTGAAGGTTGCACCGACGAGCGGCGCCTCCAAGGTCGAGCTGCCGTAGCGATAGTCGCGCGTGAGCCAATAGAGTTGATCGGCATAGCTGCCGCAGAGTTGATTAGCCAGCGGCCCGCAGTATTGCGCCGCCTTTCCCGTCGAGTTGTCGTAGGACGGAATGCCCCCGAAGGCCGCATACGGCGCGCGGCTGACGTCGGCGCCCAGCAAGCTGGGAATCGGCATCGAGAGCGTATGGCCGAAGCCGAAACGCAGCGTATCGCGCAGATCTGGTGCGTACGAGAGATCGAAATGCGGTTCGTAGAGCCGCTGATGCTCGACGGCCGGAATCGAAGCGGGAGCGCCGGCCTGCGTGGGGATTTGAAAGTTGTAGCCGTCTAAGCGAATCCCCGCTTCGGTCCTCCACTTGTTGGACATCTCGATGTTGTCTTGGAGATAGGCCCCGTACTGCTGTTGGGTAACCGTTGAGATATCTTCCTCGAACGGAAAACGCACGCCACCCGGAAACCACGAGTTCAAATAACCGCAGTTTCCATTCTTTTGTAACTGGGCGCAAAACGACGGAGAAAAGAAATCCTGCTCCAAGCCTTGTTGGTCCGAGGGATTATTGTTGGGCAGCAGACCCGTATAGGTGTAGGGCAGCGGCAGCGGTTGGTTGGGATGGGTAATCGGGTACGTGACGATGTAGGAGGGCGTCGTGAACGCCGTATACGATGTGAAATCGTAACGGTTACCGTATGGCACGACGAACTCATAGATCCCGCCGTACTTGAGCAGATTCTTCTCGCCGATCTGCGTCGTGACGTCGAACTGACCGGCCGTCCGCGTGCCGCCGTAGGGATCGGCGAAGATGCCTTGGGCCGGCAAGTCTTCCGATTGGCCGCTAAACGTGCGAAAATACCGCGCGGTCAACTGCGATGTACTGCCCAGGCTCGTGCCGTATTCGACCTTATAGGCCAGAAACGGACTCTTGAGCTGATCGGCCTGCGAGACGAACGCGTAGGTATTGCGCTGGCCCGGAAAGAGCGGAATGAGCGAATCGCACGCGTAGTTTTGCTGCGACGTGTTGACCGGACCGCCAGGGCCGTTGACCGGATAGGGAGCGCACTTGCCCGCCGTCGTGCCGCCCGAGATGTACGGCAGGTATTGAAAGCCGCCGTAATCGAGGGTCTGCGTGATCGCTTGGTCCTGGATGAAGAACTGGAGACGTTGCGAGTTGTTCTTCCCAAAACGGTAAATCGCGTTGTCGACGAAATCGTTGGATGCCCGAAACGACGGAGCGTAGTAGACCAGATTGGGATCGATCGTGCTGCCCAGCGTCGCGGCGTTGGTGCCCAGCGTGCCCAACGTGTTGGCCGCCGAGCCCGGGGCGCCGTACTGAAAGGCGCTGCGCAGCCCAATGAAGCCCGCATAGTTCGAGAACCGCTGCGATGGATCGGCCCAGCCCCATTCCAGCCCCAGCTGATGCAGATACGGAAAGAGCACCGACTCGACGTCCAGGTGGAAGTAACTGGGATAGGTACCGTGCTTAGCGGTAAAGAGCACGAGGCCCGTGCCGCTGTCGCCGTGCGTCGCATCGCCGCCGCCGGGAATGAGCTGCACGCTCCCCACGCCGTTGAGCAGGCCGAAGTTGGAGATATTCTGCAGCGTGTTCTGCAGATTGGCCGTGGGTGCGGTGTAGTCGATGCCTTCGAACTCGTAGGCAGCCTCGAACGCAAAACCACCGCGAATCGAGACGGTGCCCGTCTTATCGATCGTGACGCTGGGAATGCTGCGCAACAGCGTGTTCTCATCGGTGTTGAACGTCTTGCCTTGCACCATATCGATCTGCGCGCCCGTCACCGTATACGTGTCGATCGTCATGCCACGCTGAAAAGCGCTGCCGCCCGAGCGCGCGTGCGTCGAAGCGATCACCTTGAGCGTCCGAGAGAGCGGCACGTCCACGGCTTGCTGCGAGCCGTTGAGCACGACGACGGCGATCGAATACGAGGCATAGCCGCTCTTGAGAAACGAAAGCGAGTACGTATCCGGCAAGACGCTCAAGAAGCGATAGCCGCCGTGGGCGTCGGTCGTCGTGCGATAAGTCGCACTAGGAGACTTCGCAATGACCGCCGCGCCCGCCACCGCTACGCGAGTCTTGTCGTCGGTCACTCTTCCCGAGATAATTCCGGCGGTCTCCGCGAGCGCGCCCGCGCTCGAGGCGGCAAAGCAAAAAAAACCGAGGAACAGGACACGCTTTTTTACGCAGCGGAGGCCGGTGAACAAACTGTACTCCCCAACAGCAACGGAGAAGTCGGCGGAACTTGCCGACCTCTTCCAACTCGAATGCTAAGGGATGGCACATCCGCCGTACATCCTGGAACTCGCGTGGATCGTTAAGGCAACTTGAGCAAGGCTTAATGTTCGGAAGCGTTCTTCGGGTCGGCAATTTGCCACCGCGAACGCAGGCCGAGGCTCCTCAGGATTGAGCTCACGTGCCGTTCGACGGTATGCTCGCTGATTTGCAAGGCCGCGGCTACCTCACGATTACGAGCCCCACGCCGAATGAGATGTGCGACCTGCTGCTCGCGTCCGGTCAGGGCCGAACCCATCGGACGCCCGCGGCGCCGGGGAAAGCTCTCGTTTTCTTGCCGGACGAGCAGAAGCATCGCTTCATTCATCCAGCGTCGCATGCCCATCGCATTAAAGGCTCGTGCCGCGTCGCCGGCGTGGTCGATCCATGCCGCGCGGTCGCCACCTCGAAAGAGCAGGTGCGCCCGGGCAAGCAGCGCATGCGCTTTGCAATACTTGCGATTGGGAGCGACCAGAGCATTTAGCGTATCCGCGCCAAGCCGGGCCTCTTCGATATCACCGTATCGCGCCGCCAGCGAGAAAAGCTCGACGGCGTACGTTGCTCCGCTCGCCCGCAGCAAGGCCCGTCGCAGCGCAATCGCGAGGGAGGAACCTGGAACGACCGCGCGCGCGCATAGCAGCGCAATGGTCGCCGCAATCGCACTCTCCAGGTCCTGCGAGCCCAGCGCCGTGTCGAGGATCTCCGGGGAACTCCATACAGCCAAGGCCTCGTTATCTCCGGCGGCGATCGCCAGCGCGGCGCCGACGGGCGCCAATAAAGCAATCGCTTCGGGGCTGCGCGCGTGCATCTGCGCACGCTCGATTAACTGTGCGGCGCGGTCGGAATCGCCGACGTCGAGTGCCAAACGCGCGGCCGCAGCTGCAGTGCGCAAAAACCATTCCGAAAGACGGTGAAGCGACGCGAGACGCACGGCGTCTTCGAGCGCATCTCGCGCAATCTCGAGGTCGCCGAAGAGGACGGCGTGGTGTGCCAACCGTTCGCGCGCGCCTACGGCGAAATGAAAGCGCTTCTCGGCAATCGCGCGATCGTGCGCGCGCCGGCAGAGGTCGTAGGTTCCTGCGGCATCCGTTACCCACGAGAGCATGACCGCGCCCGTTAGATAGTCGTGAGAAGCTGGTTCGCCTCCTAGCGATTCGAAGTGCGAGGCCACGGCGACGGCCGTGCGAGACGCGAGCAGCTGCGGTGCGACGACTGCCGCGAGATTTCGGTCGTCGCCCAATAGCGCATAGACTCCAGCGCAGAGGCGTTTGCGCGAGCCCTGGGCATCGCCGCCGTCGTGGCTTGCCGCGGCGAGCAGCGCTGCCGCTTCAGTAAGGCGGCGACGCGCTATCAATTGCTCGGCTTGCTCTTCGCCGGCGGCATCCATGCGACAATGCTAGCAAGCGATTCTTAAAGTGCCATTACGAAGCTTTAAGAAACCCTTGCGATGCGCAAGCGGGCTGCGTTCGGACGACCGAGATTTCAAAAGGTACTGGCGGACAGTAATACCGTCGTACCGTGCGGGTTCGGGCAGTCCTGTGCGGTTCGCTTCTCCGGCGGGACACCGCCCTGATCGAGTCCTTGCCGTTGGCCAGATCCGCCAGAAATGCAATGCCTGACTCCAGCAGGCACGCGCCGGGCTCCGTTGGCCAGAGCGCACAACGCGCCGAGTTCGCTTGCGCCCGTAGAGGAAGTACAGCGCAGCCGATTTTTCCAAAAAGACTTGCGACGATTAAAGATGCAGAGCCGAGAGCCTACTGCGCCGCTGTGACGGGGCCGCCCCTTTGGAGTTGACCGGGTCTCGTG
>PMUK01000156.1:4849-4998 GCA_003166915.1 Candidatus Cybelea palsarum | reverse complement strand
GGCTCGTCCATCAGCAGGGCGCGAGGTCGCGCGGCAATCGCGCGCGCAACTCCAACCCGCTGTGCCTCTCCGCCGGAAAGTTGACTGGGACGCCGATTGCGATAGGCCGCCGGATCGAGACCGACCAGCGTAAGCAGTTCGTTCACGCG
>PMUK01000156.1:867-4835 GCA_003166915.1 Candidatus Cybelea palsarum | reverse complement strand
CGGTTGACGGTGCGCAGCAGCGTCGATTTACCGCAGCCCGATGGACCGAGCAACACGACGAGTTCGCCGCCGTGCAACTCGAACGATACGCCGTCGACGGCATTGCGATCGGAGCCCGGGTACCGAACCACAACGCTCTCAAAAGTAATCTGTGCTGCCTTCACGATCGGTCCGTGCGCCCTCCGAGCGATTTTAGAAAAGCGGCCGCGACGTCGGCCGGATCCGCCGCCGAGTTTTCGACCGCGGCATTCATCGATCGAGCCGCTCGATCGGTAATCGCGGGCGAGACCGCATTGAGGACGCGCGCAATTGCCGGACGTGCCTGCAGCGTTGCCTTTCGAAGCAGCGGGGCGACGTTATAGGCAGACCAAAGATGCCGATCGTCGCGCAAGATCACGAGACGATCAGATTCGATCGCGCCGTCGGTCGTAAACGCGCTGGCGACGTCGGCTTTGTTCTCGAGGACCGCCCGGTACTTTAGAGCGATGTCGTACGTGCGGACCTCTCGAAATCGAAAACCTCCATAGCGCGCTTGCAGTCCGGGTAGTCCGTCCGGCCGGGCGAGAAACTCTTGAATCGTCGCCAGGCGTAAATGGGGCGCCGCCCTTGCGACGTCCGAGAGCGTTGCAAGGCGCTGCGCCGCTGCGATTTCCCGCGTCGTCGCCAACGCCTGCGAGTCGTTCATCGGCGATGGACGCAGCCACTCGATGCTATAACGTTGCGCGAACAGCCGCGCGACGACGTCGTACGCGGTTCGCGAATCTGCAATGGGCGGCAGGTGCAGAACGTCGATGAGCGCCGTGCCGGTATACTCCGGATAGCAATCGATGTTGCCGCGCGCCATGGCGGCCATGGCGATCTGCGTCGAACCGAGATTGAAGAGCCGTTCGACGCGCATGCCGGCGTTCTCCAGCGCCTGAGCGTAGATCTCGGCGATCAGGAACGATTCGGTGAAGTTCTTGGACCCGACGCGGACGTGCGACCGGTCGAACGCGCAGCGCGTGAGCGCAGGCATCGCGGCGATGAGCGTTAGGGCGCGCGCGCGAGAAATGCTCATTGGTGCTCGGCCATAAGCCGCCCCGCCGCGCCCAACGCAAGATCGGCTCCCAAGGCAAGAGCGGCGACGAGCGCTGCCGCGACAAAGAGCAGCGTCGCATTGTCGGTTTGGAGACCGCGAACGATCTCGTCGCCCAAACCGCCCGCGCCGATGAACGTCGCCAACGTAGCGCTGGCAATGGTCTCCGTAGCGGCGGTGCGCAGACCGACGAATGAGACGGGCAACGCCAGCGGCACGACCACACGCGTAAAGCGTTGGAACGACGTCATGCCCATGCCGGTCGCGGCGTCCACTGCCGCGCGAGAAACGCCGCGGATGCCGAGGTCGACGCTGATGACGATAGGAGGCAGTGCGAGAAGTGCGAGCGCGATAACCGCCGGCGTCGTGCCCACGCCGAGCCATGGCAGCAAAAGCATGAGAACCGCCAGGCTCGGAAGGGTGCGTCCGATGCCCGCCGTGGCGAGCACCGCGCCGCGCAGCCAGGCAGATTGCGTAGCGGCAACCCCTAACGGCAGGCCCGCGGCCAGCGCAATAGCGAGCGCGCAAAGAGCCAGGGCAAGGTGTTGTGCGACGTGCGCCGGCAGGTCGTAAAAGGCCACCGGCAAGTTTTTGGCTGTTTGGGAGGCGAACCCCGGTCCGAACCGCTAAGCACTAGAAACATCGTGATAACGCAGCCCCGCGCCCCGCAGCCGGCGATTCCGGTCGCAACTCTCGACGATCCGGCTTTCTATATCAGCCGCGAGTTGTCGTGGCTCGAGTTCAACGACCGAGTTTTGGAAGAGGCGCTCGACGAGCGCAACCCCTTGATGGAGCGGCTCAAATTCGTCGCGATCTACGGGACGAACCTCGACGAGTTCTTCATGATTCGCGTCGCCGCGATCAAACAGCAGATCGAGGCCCAAGTCATGCGCCGTTCCGAGGAGGGTCGTACGCCGACCGAACACCTCGCCGCCATCTCGCAGCGGTTACGCGCCTCGCTGCCGCTGCAAATGCGGCTGCTCAACGAACAGCTTTTACCCGCGCTCGAACGCGAGGGCATCCAGTTGATGCGCGTCGCCGAGCTCGGCGAGGAGACGCAAGCTGCGCTCGAGCGCACGTTCGACGATAGCGTCTTTCCGGTGCTGACTCCGCTGGCCGTCGATAGCGGACATCCGTTTCCATACATTTCGAATCTCTCGCTCTCTCTGGCAGTCGAGCTCGAGGAGGCGACGAGCGACGGTGTCGAGCTGCACTTCGCGCGCGTGAAGATTCCGCCGACGCTGCCGCGCTTTGTCCCCGTCGAGGGCGCGAAGGAGCGGCGTTTCGTCTTGCTCGAGGATTTGATCGCGCATCACCTCGACGGGCTCTTTCCGGGCATGCACGTCCGGGAATCCTATCTCTTCCGCGTCACGCGCGACGCCGACCTCGACTTGCAGGAAGACGAAGCGGACGATCTCTTGCGCGCGATCGAGTCCGAGTTGCGGCGGCGGCGTTTCGGCGAGCCGGTACGCCTCGAGGTCGAACGGGGAATGCCGGAGTACATCCGCGATTTTCTCTGCAACTCGCTCGAGCTTGAGCCCGTCGATTGCTATGAAACCGAAGGGTTGATGGCGTTGAGCGATCTTTGGCAGATCGTCAACCTTCCCGGATACGAGCAGCTGCGAGACAAGCCGTACATGCCGGCTATCCCCAAGCGCTTGATCGGCGTCACCGACATCTTCGCGCAGATTCGCGAAGGCGACATTCTGCTGCATCATCCGTACGAATCGTTCGATCCGGTGATTCAGTTCTTGCAGCAGGCCGCCGAAGATGAAAAGGTCCTCGCCATCAAAGCGACGCTCTATCGGACTTCGGGCAAGAACTCCCCGATCGTCAGAGCGCTCTTGACCGCTGCGGAGAACGAAAAGCAAGTTGCCGTAGTCATCGAGCTCAAGGCGCGTTTCGATGAAGAGAACAACATCGAGTGGGCCAAGCGGCTCGAGCGCGCAGGGGCGCACGTCGTCTATGGCTTTGCCAATCAAAAGGTGCACGCGAAGACGCTTTTGGTCGTGCGCGAAGATGAAGACGGGCTCCGGCGGTACATGCACTTCGGAACCGGCAACTACAACGAGAAGACGGCGCGCCTCTATACGGACCTAAGCCTCTTTACTTGTCGTTCCGAGCTCGGCACCGATGACGCGCAGCTTTTCAACGCGCTTACCGGCTTTTCGAAGGTCACCGATTACGAAGAACTGTGGGTCGCTCCGGTCACGTTGCATCGCGAGCTGATCGCTCGCATCGACCGGGAGACCGAACACGCCCGCGCCGGCCGGCCCGCAGGCATCCGCGCCAAGATCAACGCAATCACCGAGGGCGACGTCGTGCGCGCGCTCTACCGCGCATCGCAGGCGGGCCTACCGATCGATTTAATGGTGCGTGGGATGTGCGTGCTGCGGCCCGGTGTTCCGGGAGTCAGCGAGAACATTCGCGTCCGCAGCATCGTCGGGCGCTTTCTCGAGCATTCGCGCATTTGGGTCTTCGAAAACGGTGGAGAGCTCGAAACGATAATCGCGAGCGCCGATTGGATGGGACGCAACTTGGATCGGCGAGTGGAGCTCGCCGTCCCCGTCCTGGACCCGGTGATGGCCGAAACGCTGGCGTCGCAAATCCTTGCCGTACTGCTCGCCGATAACGTCAAGAGTAGGGAGCTGCAGGCCGACGGCACGTACACGCGCCTGTCGCCCGGACCCGGCGAGATGCCGGTCGATGCGCAACGCGTTTTTTTAGCGCAAGCGCAGGGTCTCTAAGTGATAGTTTAGCGGCGTAAGCTGCTTCTCAGGCGCTGGATTTCGGCTGAAGTAATGCGACATCCGCTGTCCTAAGGCTCGGTCACCGCGGGATAGATACCGTATTCCGCGTCAAGCGTAATTAGCGTCGAAAGCCACGCCTGAGC
>PMUK01000156.1:0-799 GCA_003166915.1 Candidatus Cybelea palsarum | reverse complement strand
CGCTCCCGTGGAGATAGCCCGGCAAACGCTGCGACAGCCTTAGCCGATTCGAAGCGATCGAGATGCGGGATTTCCGCAAGGATGGATCCCGCAGTTGTCTCGCCGATTCCAGGAATGGACGTCAGCAAATCGCGCCGGCGCTTGAGGTCAGGATGGTCGTCTGTGGCTCTTCTTCAACAAGCATGGCCGGGGGGTTTGAAACCTCTAACAATTACTATGCGCTGGTTGCGAACAACGTTGGTACCGGCGACTCTTTCATCGCCGAAAACACCACAGAAGGCGGATTTTTTGCAGTCGACGGTGCGGGGGATGGGACCTTTACCGGTAACGTCATTACGGGTTACGCGGAAATCACGAACCAGCGTACGCGCGACGGCGGCCGACTGGGCACGTTCGGAACGCAGTCGACACGCGCGACGATCGAGGATACGGGAACGTCTCGACTGATGAATGGCGAAGGCGCCGTACGCTTCGATGCAGCGTTCGCGCGCACGCTCGACTTGCGCCAGGGCTACCAAGTCTTCCTCACGCCCGACGGCGATACGCGCGGGCTCTATGTAGCCACAAAATACGAGGGCGGCTTCATCGTACGCGAAACGGAACACGGCCGCNNCGTCGATCGCCTTTGACTATCGGGTCGTCGCCCATCCGTACGGTGCCAACGAGGCGCGGCTTCCCGAGCTGAACCTCAAGGCGCCGCAGATGAGCCAAGCGATAATGCCGGCGGGTCCGACGCACTGACGCGTAGAGGCGCGTTTCGCGTTTATTGTAGGCGCACGGGCTTGATGCGCCCGCGCGC
>PMUK01000092.1 GCA_003166915.1 Candidatus Cybelea palsarum | reverse complement strand
TTGTGTTAACAGGCCCTAGTAGTCTAGCCCAGCCAGGTTTGGGCCTGGCGAGTCGTTTCGCTGGGCCCTAGACTCCCATCACGAATGTTCGACGCCTCGGCGCAGAAGCCAGGCGGTGGCAAGCACGACTGCGGCCAAAACGATGAAGCCGTAGCAGATCGCGAGCGCTTCGCGAACGCCAGAAGCGGAAAGAGCTACGTAAAGCGCGACCGGCAGCGACGTGGGATGAAATGCCACGATGCTGGTCGCCCCGTATTCGCCGACTGCGCGAAGCCAAGCGAAGGCGATTCCGGCACCGATGCTGCCCGACGCCGCCGGCAACGCGATGCGAGCGAAGATCCGCCACTCACTCGAACCCAGAGTTCGCGCGGCGTCGGCATACATCGGATCGAGGGCGCTAAATGCCGCCGTCGCGGCGATGGCGACGAACGAACCGGAAACAAAGAACTCGGCGATCCCGACGCCCAGGAGCGAATCCGGCACCGTCAATCCGTGGGCTGCGAGCCAGGATCCGGCCAGCGAGTTCGTGCCCAGCGCGTAAATCAGCATCAAACCCGAGGCGACGGGCGGAAAGGCCAGCGGCAAAGCCAGCAAAAAGAGCGCGGCGGCGCGCAGGCTGGGCGCCAAGCGAGCGAGATAATAACCCGCAGGTATTCCCAAGAGCGTCGCGACCAGCGTTGCTCCGGCCGACGCGATCAACGAAACGCGCGCCGCGTCGCCTCCGATCTTGGCGAAGATCGCAAACGCCTGCGTTGGCGGCATTGCCGTGATGACGGCAACCACCGGCGCAACGAGCGCGACGAGCAACAGCAGCGTCGCGAGGAGAAAGATCGGGCCTGCAGACCGGCGCCTCATGCAGGAACCTTCACCGACCGAGCGCGCAAAGCGTGCCGATGGGCGCAGCACTGCTCAAGATCTTCATCATCGCGCTCGCCCTGGCGCTCGACGTCTTCGCCGTCGGGGTCGGCGCCGGCGTTCGCGGCGTCTCCCGCCGGCAGAAAATTCGCATCGGCATCGCCTTTGCTTGTGCCGAAGTCCTGATGAATATCCTTGGAGCCTGCCTCGGCTTGCTGGCCGGCCGGCTCATTGGCGACGTTGCCGGCTACTTCGGATTCGCCGCGCTCGTGGGCCTGGGCGTTTACATGATGAATGAGAGTCGCACCGATCTACGGGGCGCACCGGTCGACCTCTCGCGCGGGCCGGGATTGATCGTCGCGTCGCTGGCGATCAGCCTTGACTCGCTCGGCATCGGATTCTCGATTCTGTACGTCGGCGTTCCGATGCCGATCTCTCTGATCGTTATCGCTGCCGTGTCGATCGCGTCGACGACCCTTGGTCTCACCGTGGGATCTCGGCTGGGACGATATGCCGAACGCAACGCCGCGTTCGTTGGCGGCCTCTTGCTTTCGCTCACCGGCATCACCTTCGTCGTGCTCAAGGCGCTGCATGCCGGGTAGCTGAAGTCGGACGGGTGCGAGTCGGACTGAGACTCTTGGAGCTTGCGCGCGAAAGGCGTGCGCGTGCGATCTTCGTCGTTGGAACCGGAAAGAACGTCGGCAAAACCACCGCGCTCTTGGCGATTTACGAAGCGGCGTGCAGGTCGGGACTGCGCGTAGGCCTGGCGTCGATTGGTCCCAAACCTCGTTTGCGGCTTCATCCGAACACTGTTTTCATCACGGCGCGGCCGCTGCTGCCGCCCTCGCCTGCCGTCGAAATTCTCAATATTTCGCAGCTCGAGAGCTCCTCGGGATCGCTGCTGTACGCTCGAACGGCTCACGGCGGCCTGTATGATTTGGCCGGCCCTTCGAGCGCCTCGGGACTTCGAGCGGCCGTCGAGGAGATCGCCGCGCGCAGCGACGTCGTTTTGATCGACGGTGCGATCGATCGAATCTCGACGCTGGCAAGCTCTAACGGGGCGATCGTTGTCTCCTGTGGCGCCGCGGCAGCGAAGACGGAGTCGGAAGCGGTTTGCGACGTCGCAACACTGACTGCGCGTCTGCGCGTGCCTGCATTCGATCCGCACGCCGGCATCCTCGAATTGGAAGGAGCGCTTACGGCAACGATGGCCGCGGGTTTCATTGCTGCAAGGGAAGACCGGCAGATCGTCGTTGGGGATTCGACGCAGATCGTCATGAACGGAAGATCGCTTGCCGAAGCGCTGGCGCGGCTGCGCATTCGATGCCGCCGCGCGTTCGAGGTGATCGCGACGACGGTTTGCGCCGTTGCACCGGAGCGCAGCTTCGATCCGGCGGCGTTTCTTGGCGCCGTGGCCGACGCAACGAAATTGCCCTCGTTCGACGTCTTCGCCGGCAAAGAGGTCGCATGAAGGCGCTCGATCTGCTCGACGATGCGAGTGCGGACCTGTTGGGCTTTGACTGGCTCGTCAAGGCGCTTGCGCCCGTCTCGCCCTACGGAGCGCGCCTGTTCTCCGAACTCGTGCCGTTTCGTCCGGGCAATGAGGCAGCCGCAGAATCGCGCGCGCGGCGGATCGCGGAGATCGCCGATGGGCTTCATCCGGATCGGGTGGCGGCGGCGCGTTCGCTCCTCCAGCAGCTTCCCGACATCGTGGGAGTCGTCGCTCGCGTTTCGATGGGAGAGATGCTCGACGATCCCGCCTTTTTGGAGCTGCGTCAGTTTTGCGAGATGCTCGAACGCATCGACGCGTCGCTCGCAGCGAGTGCGCTCGTGCAACCGATCGCCAACGAAGCGACGCGTGCGGTCTCGGAGTCACTCGCGCCAGGACGCAATGAGGCGGATGGATTTTACCTTGCCGATGCCTTCGACGCCGAGTTGGCGGCGGCGCGCGCCGCGTATGCGCAGGCGCAGGCCGAACTGAATGCGGCGCGTGGTAGAGAGAACGAAAGCGTCGCGCGCGAGCTCGGCCGCGATGAGATCGCCGGCAATGAGTTCATCGTGATGCGATCGGAGTTGCGCGGCGCGCTGCCGGCGGGAGTGCGCGTCGTGCGGGAAGCGGCAACCTATCTTCTCTGCGCGTTGGAGTACGGCGAAAGCTGCCGGAGTGCGCTCGAGCGCCGTGAGGCGGCCTTGCGCACGGTGGCCGCTCTCGAAGAGCGCGCCCGCCTCAGCCTTTCCTCAATCGTTAGCGAGCATGCCGCGGGGCTCGGCGCCGCCGCCGGTGCGTTGGGCGAGCTCGATGTCACCATCGGTGCGGTGCGCTTCACGCAGAGGCATCGTTGCACGGCTCCGGTCGTGACCGGCGAGCCGGTGCTAACCTTTGAGCAGGCACGCTTTCTTCCGTTAGAGGCCGAGCTAACGGTCGCGGGCCGCCGGTATGCTCCGATCGATCTCGACCTGCGCGGCGCGGCCGTTTTGACCGGACCAAACATGGGCGGAAAGAGCCTTGCTTTGCAGACCTGCGGCTTTCTCGCCCTCTGCACCGCTTTCGGGTTGCCGGCGCCCGCCGTCCGGGCGCGAGTCGGGCTCTTCGATCAAATCGCGTGGCTGGGGACGGGACTCCAAGAGCGCACCGGCGGTCTGCTCTCCTCATTTGCCCGAGAGCTACTGGGGCTCCAAGAGATCCTGGCACGATCCGCTCCGCGGCTCTTGATCTTCGTCGACGAGTTCGCGCGCACGACTACGCCGCACGAAGGCAAGGCGCTCGTCGTAGCGCTGACCGAGCGTTTGCGCGAAAGAAACGCCTGCGCTCTAGTGGCGACGCATTTGCAAGGCGTCGCCGCCGCTGCCGGAGTCGCGCACTTTGCGGTTCGCGGGCTCAAAGGAATCCGCACGCCTCCGGCCGCGCGCAACCTGCACGAAGCGCTCGAGGCATTGGCCGCGTCGATGGATTACACGATCGCCGACGTTAGCGACGATGACGTTCCGGTCGCCGACGCCATCGCGCTGGCCGAGCTGCTCGGCCTCGATTCGGAGTTCGTAAAGGCCGCCTACCGCGCGCTGTCACAATGAGCGCCATGGACCCTCTGATCATTACCTGTGCGCCCGTGGGAGCGGAGATTAGGCCGGAACAGACGCCGCATCTGCCGTATACGCCGCAACTGCTTGGAGAGACGGCCCGAGCGGTGCGCGAGGCGGGCGCCTCGATACTCCACGTGCATTGTCGCAACGACGACGGCACCAATACGCATAGCGTGGAACGCTTCGGTCAGGCTTACGAGGCGATTCGCGCGCAGAGCGATCTCATCGTGCAGTTCTCAACCGGTGGCGCAATTGGGATGACGCCGCAAGAGCGCGCCGCCGTGCTCGAACTGCGCCCGGAGATGGCGACGCTCACCTGTGGGAGCGTGAACTTCGGCGACGACATTTTCGAGAACAGTTTCCCGATCATGCGCGATCTTTTGAAGAAAATGAATGAGTTCGGAGTGCGCCCCGAGCTTGAGATCTTCGATAAAGGCCACCTTGCGAACGCGCGCCGTCTCGCCAGAGAGCGTCTGCTTTTGTTTCCGCAGCACGTGGATTTCGTATTGGGGGTGCCCGGCGGTTTGGAAGCGACGGTCCAGAATCTTTGCGATTTGGTCGACGATCTGCCCGAGGGCTGCACGTGGTCCGTCGCAGGCATCGGCAAACGGCAGCTTCCGATGGCGATGGCAGCCATCGCGATGGGCGGTCACGTCCGTGTAGGCCTGGAGGACAATCTCTTTTACAGCCGCGGACGGCTGGCCAGAAATGACGAACTCGTGGCGCGCGTCGCCCGTCTCGCCGTGGAGGCCGGCCGGAGCATCGCTACGCCCGACCGCGCCCGGAAGGTCCTCGGTCTGCCGATGCCGCAATAACGCCGCCCATTGTTCACCTACGTCGTGCGCCGGACGCTCCAGTCAATTCCGCTGCTGCTGGCCATCTCCGTGATCCTTTACGGCATCCTCTACAACATGCCGGGTGGACCCCTTGCGCCGTACTTACAGAATCCTCACATCACGGCGGCGGATATCACGCGTCTCAAACACAATCTTGGACTCGATCAGCCGGTTCCGATCCAGTACTTCAAGTGGCTCGGACACATTTTGGTCGGCGATATGGGGTACTCGACGAGCAACTCCGAGCCCGTTTTTCAAGCGCTGATCGAGCGCTTTCCCGCGACGGTCGAGCTCATGGGAGCCTCTCTCTTCATCGCAATCGCCGTGGGGATAACGGCAGGGATCGTATCGGCGGTGTATCGTTACTCGGCCCTCGATTACGCGATCACGACGTTTGCGTTTTTCGGCCAATCGATGCCCGTCTTCTGGTTCGCGCTGATGATGCAGCTCGCGTTCGCCGTCCACGGCATTCCGCTTCCCGGCGGCTATCAGATCCAGCTCCCGTCGGCCGGTATTTCGAGCTCCGACACTTTCGATTTCGGCGACCGACTCGAGCACTTGATTCTGCCGGCGATCGTCCTCTCGTTGCTGCAGATCGCGCTCTTTAGCCGGTTCATGCGGTCGTCGCTCTTGGAGGTTCTGGGCACCGATTACATGCGCACGGCGGCAGCTAAGGGACTTTCGTTTAGAACGATCCTCTACAAGCACGGTTTGAAGAATGCGCTGATTCCGGTCGTCACGGTCATAGCGCTCTCGCTCCCGAGCTTGCTCGCCGGTGCCATCGTCACCGAAACAATCTTCGCATGGCCCGGGATGGGCCGGCTCTTCATCAATGCGCTCACGCAAAGCGACCTCGCGCTGCTCATGGGATACCTGTTACTGGTCGCATTTCTCGTCGTGTTCTCCAACCTTCTTGCCGACGTCGTCTATGCATGGCTCGATCCGCGAGTGAAGTACGACTAATGGCCGTCGCGGTGATCGCTGAGGAAGAGCTTCCCCTTTCCAAAGTGACCTTTTGGACGCGCTTTCGACGCCATAAGCTCGCAATCGCCGGCGCCGTGGTGCTGACCCTGATGGTGCTCGCGGCCGTCTTTGCCGGACAGCTCTCTCCGTTCGATCCAAACTCCATCGACAACGGAACCTCGGCGGTGCCGCATTGGAACGGCACGCCGCTGCCGCCGTGCTTTCAAGATAAATCGCTGTGCTGGGGACACGCGCTCGGAACCGACGAAGTCGGACGCGACTTGTTATCGCGTTTGCTCTTCGGCGCGCGCATTTCTTTAACCGTCGGTCTCTTCGCCGTGATCATGGAAGTGCTCATCGGCACGACGCTCGGTGCGATTGCCGGGTATTACGGCGGGTGGGTCGACTATGCGCTGATGCGCCTGACCGACGTCTTCCTTTCGATTCCGCTGCTGCCGCTGTTGCTCGTGCTGACTGCGATCGTGGCGGCCACATCGTCCAAGGCGGCGCTGAGTTTCGGGGTCATCGTCGTCATCATCGGGGCGCTCTCATGGCCGAACGTCGCTCGCTTGGTGCGGGCCTCGTTCCTGAGCCTGCGCGAGCGTGAGTTCGCCGAAGCGGCGCGAGCAGTCGGCAACAACGACGCCCGCATCATCTTTCGCCACCTGCTGCCCAACGCAGTGGCGCCGATCATCGTTCAGGCGACGCTCGACGTCGCGGGCGTCATCATCCTCGAGTCGACGCTCTCGTTCTTAGGGCTCGGCATTCAGCCGCCGACGGCTTCATGGGGCAATATGCTCGCCAACGCCCAAAGCGATCTCCAGACCGCCTGGTGGGCCGCAGTCTTTCCGGGCCTGTGCATCCTGGTTACCGTGCTGGCGATCAACTATATCGGTGACGGATTGCGAGACGCCCTCGATCCCAACATGAGATAGGGGCGGCCTTCAAGAACCGTCCTTCCTCACGCGCAAGTGGCGAAATTGGTAGACGCACTAGCTTGAGGGGCTAGCGGGAGCAATCTCGTGCTGGTTCGAGTCCAGTCTTGCGCATTTAGGATATTGAAGGGGCCCACCAGCCGGGAGGCCGCGACATGGGCATAACGGTGCGCAAGGAACGGCCAACTGACACTGATGCGATCGGTCGCCTTACCGAAGCTGCCTTCCGAGATCATCCACATTCAAACCATACCGAGCAATTCATCATCGATGCACTGCGGCGGTGCGATCGCTTGACGATCTCCTTGGTGGCAGTTGACGGTGGTGCTATTCTCGGCCACGTCGCCGTCTCGCCGGTTACCATTTCCTCCGGTGCAACGGGGTGGTATGGGCTTGGCCCAATCTCGGCACTGCCGAGCCGCCAGTGCGAAGGAATCGGCTCGATGCTGATCGGCTGCGCGCTTACTGAGTTGAAGGGCATTGGTGCTGCCGGCTGCGTCGTGCTTGGCGACCCCGGCTTTTATGGCCGCTTCGGATTCGAGGTCCGTCCTGGCCTGGACCTGCGCGGCGCCCCGGCAGAATACTTCCAGGCGATCTCCTTTGGTGCCGATCCGCCGACAGGCAGCGTATGCTACCACGAGGCATTTGGGGCCACGGCCTAACGGGCATTCCGGCACGTGGGGTTTTGTTTGCGCCGCCGGGCGTTGGGTAAATTTCGAACCAGTTCTTCCGTTCACAAGCTCGATCGAAGGGTGCCCTGTAAATGAAATTTCTTTGTTTGGCCTACGGTGCCGAAGAAGGCTGGAATGAGCTCTCAAAAAACGAGCAAGATGCTTTGCTCGCCCAAGATGACCGGCTTCGTGCTCGGGGCGACATCGTCGCGGCTGTTGAACAAACGCCCATAACCGTAACTGCCTGGAATGGAACGCCCGTTAGCTGGGAACGAGCGTTTGCGCGATCGGACGTGCCGCTGGCCGGGTTCGGAATCCTTGAGGCCGCCAGCGTCGACGAGGCCATCCAGCTGGTCGCGAAAACGCCATGTGCACGCGCAAAAGGGGCGATTGAGTTGCGGCCAATTTCTGCGATAAATATCTAGACCGTCCAGGTCTTTCCGAGCCCTTCCAGATTCGCGCGCCCGAGATCTTCAGGCGTCATTGCGACCCGAAACTCCACTTTTTCGGCATTGAATGTGAGAAACCACGGTTCGGCCAACCGCGGGACATCCGCCGGTTCGTTGACGTTCACGACAAGAATACCGCCGCGATGGCCGTCCTGCTCGGAGAAGTAGGACGCTTCGGGCTTGGTCGCCTCAAGAATTCTCTGCATTTTCGGCGTTACGCTTCCATCCCGAACCGCGCTGTTGAACGGCTCAACTGGCAGCTTAATATGCATTAGCATGCGCATAAGGTCACTCCTGGAAGATAGATTGCCTCTCTACCACATGGGACTTAGGTTCGGCACGGTACGAGGCGTAGAGGACGGGTGCCCGGATTTAGGAGCTAAATCCTTCCGCGGCGACGCCTAGCCGGGGTCGTGTCTTAAGGTCTTGGCGAGTTCTCTCGCCTTCGAGAGCACGAATGAGCTAAACGCACGCGGCACTGCTTCGGATATTGTTAGCCGACGGTCGTTGAACATTTGGGTTGTCAGGCTGTTAAGCTTGCAGGAGACGAAGGCACTCCCCTCGCGCTGGAATCCGAAGACAAACGTCGGATACTCCACGCCGAAGAAAACGAAACCATTGGTTGCAGCGAATCCGCTAACATGCTGGTTATCGAAAACGAACGTAACCTCTCCGAAGAGGCCGTTTCATTTTGCG
>PMUK01000052.1 GCA_003166915.1 Candidatus Cybelea palsarum | reverse complement strand
CCGACGCTCCGGCGACCGAATATGTCGAAATCCCGGATGGATCGTCGTCGGCTGCGCCGGTGATCAGGCCCGGCCCCAAGACACGGAAGAAGCGCGCGATCATGCCGACGCTTCGATGGACCAAGAAGGGGAGGAATCCCTTGCTCGAGGATGCACTGATGCCACGGTTTAGCGCGGTACCTTCAAGGCGATGCCAACATCCTACGCACCGACGCGCTCGTGTGCGCATCGGAGCCCACATACTTCATTCGGGACAGTTCGACGAAGCGCAAGATGGGTGCCCCAAAGAAACCGTGTATATTATCGGGAATAACCCGGCGGCATCGGCGCCTTCGAGGGTAATGTAGAGTCGGTGCGAACGCGCGGTTCGCACCGGCTCGTTAGTAAATTCCCTGCCGTGCCTAATGCGTCTGTGTGCTGGAGCTGGACGTCGTGTCGCTCTTTTGAGCGCCACCATTGGCGGGCTGCGTTATCGTCGAGCTATTCGAGGTTGACGTTGCGGTCCAGGGGTGCCAATAGAACATGATCAGCAAGATCGCTGCGACTACTACTACGACCCCCACGACCCACGCGATGGGTCCCGCCGAATTTCCCTTGACTACTACGGTTCTGTCATCAGCCATGCTTAATACCTCGGAACGATTCTTCCCACAGCACAACCGGATCTAACCAAAGCGGGGGCGGTTGCCTTAGGCCGATATTCCCATGTGACCACACTTTTCGATGCCAGATTGCCGGTTTCCGGCCTTGCGGGGCTCGGCCCGGCGATGTGATTCGGGGTTTGGGCTCATTAGAGGCGATGATGCTGAAGGCGAGTGCTCTCAGATCGGCGGGATTAGGGGTGGGTGATGCACTAGGTCAGAGACGAACCTTCCCGATCCGGCGGCAGATCGCTGCCACCCGTGAGGATTAGCGGGCGCGGCGGAGGCAATTGCTCGAAGCCGGCTACTCCCCAATTCGCAATAGTGTTTACTATTCGTGTGGCTATGACAGCCAGGGAGATCTCTTCATTGACGGCACGACGACCAGTGGAAGTGTAGAGTTTGCCGAGCTTCCTATAGGGAGCAGCACGTTTACGAATATTGCCTTGGACAAGACGCTCGGAGATACGGGAGCAGTTCAATGGGATGGCACGTATATCACCGTCGATGACGCCAGCGCTATTTACCGCTTGAGCATCTCGGGCTCAACGGGAACAGTTGTAGGCACGACTCGTGTGCTCGGTCGTAAGGACCCCTGGAAGGCGTTGAATTTTATCTATCACCACCGCGTTATTGAGCCGGACGGGAGTGAACGCGGTAAAGTTGGCTTTTGGCGTCGAGAGGAGAGTTACGCGCGACCTTTCGCTCTAACAATTCGCCGCGTTTTGGTGACTGCGTTTAGCGGTACGATCGTCTGAGATCGATGCAAAGATAGCAGCGCCAAACTCTACGAGGAACCCCAACGTGCACCGAGCCGTCAATGGCTTAAACCGAGTGCGGATGGAAGCGGGGCGAGACGAATTGCTGGAGCGAGCGGGCCGCCACGTCGGCCTTGACTAAAACAGCCTTCTCATGGAAGCCCGCGAAGCAAACACGGCCTCGCTTTCGCGAACGCCGTGCTTAGGGGCAGACGCGCGGGGGCTGCGCAGCTGCGTGTCTCTAAGCCGCTCAGCCGTAGTGCTCGCTAACGCGATGCGGCCTCGCGAGCGCGGCGATTAGTGCAGCGCGAGGCTGATGGTCGCGCCGAAGGCCCCCTGTAGCGTAAGGGTCTTGGTAGCTGAGCCCCCAGCGGGATACCTGTAGAACGCAACGCCTCCATCTTTGCTCTGACTAGATGAGCGACTCTCATCCGAGACGATAACCCTCGCGCCCTGGATCCAGAACTGCTCGGCAGTTTTTGACCCCTTCAGCGTCGTCGAACCAACCTCCGTTGCGGTGCTCCCGCTGACGCTGAACTGATAAATTTTCGACGGCGAAATCCCGGTGTCTCCGATAGCGAGATGCGTGCCATCCCATTGCACTTGCCCAGGCGCCTTAATACTTTCGTTGACCGTGATGTTCGCAAACGTCTTGCTCTGGCTGGGGAGTTCGGCTAAGACGAATTCGCCGCTCGATGTCGTGCCGTCGCAGAAGAGGTTACCCCTATCGTCGTAGCCGCAGAAGCTTCCGCTCGCCATCCCCGAAACTTGATAACTCCTTCCAATCCGCCATCCACGCTTGGGCTTATGGTGATAGACTGTGACGAATGCCGAGTCGTAACTGCCGATTACGGCGAGCGCACCGGTCGCTGGGTCGATAGAGCAGGCGTTAGCCTCGCCAGAGCCATAGTAGTAGCCAAGATACGCGATCGGTGACTGTCCGCCGTGCGCGAACTCATAGGTTCCACCTTCGAAAGCGTCAAAAGTGACGAAAACGTCGCCGGCTTTGTCAACGCACAAGCCACGAGCGCCATCCATGCTGGCCAGCGTACCGATCTTCTTGCCGCTAGGATACGTGTAGACAAAAACTTTTCCGATGTATTCTCCGTTAGAGACGTAGAGGAGATCGCGCCCTTTGGCGTCCTGAGCGATCCACGATCCGCTGCGATCGGCGTGCGTTGCGGCCACATGGCTTTGCGGCATCGTGCCCGGCGGACCGATCGGCGGCTGCGATCCGCCGCAGCCTGCGAGCATTGCCGCCGCGAAAAGGGATGGGACCTTACGACTGAAACTCAACGTGCTCATTTGCTTGGGGATACCGAAATCGTAACGCCATCAGGCAAGTTTGGTAGCGTCTCATATTTTGCTATTCTCTTCACTCGATGACCACCTTGCGGATAGTTCCAGATAAGAATACGCCCCTTATCCTGGTTTTGATACGGACTGTCGAGCGTACAAGCTACGACGATCGAGCCATCGTAAATCCATGACGACCACGCCTCGTTGTAACCGCACTTGTCTAGTGTCGTCACACCAACCACCGTGCCATTCCATCCACCGGGTATGCCGGCGAACTCGCTTCCATTCCTACCGCTGGCAAACGTGATTCGAGAAACAGTATCGAAGGATGTGTCCGTAACGGCCATATATTGCCCGTCCCATTGTATTTGACCAAGGTCGTAGAACTCGCCTCCGGACACAGGGACCTGCCTGATTTGGCCGCTGCCCGAGCCAAGAGCAAAGAACGCGGCGCGCACCGATTCGGTTTGACCGTCGCAAAACAGATCGCTGTTATCGTCATAGCCGCAGTGCCAGATCACAGTGCCGTAGCCGCTATAATAAATAATCGGCGTCCCTTGCTCTGAAGAAAAGATGGCGACGCCGGTGCCGTAGGTTTGGGAATCGAAAACTACGGCTAGGTTTCCAGTGTTTGGGTCGTAGGAACAGGCACTCGCCCAGCCAGGCACATTGAGTGTTTGCGTGGGCGTCTCTGCGCCGTGCGCATACGTCGATGACGTTGTCATTGCGGTTGCCCAGGACGAAAACGTTACCATTTGTGTCTGAACATACTCCCCACGGGTTGGTGAACCCAGTCAGGGTGAGAACGTGGCCGCCATCGGGATAGTTGTAAGCGTTTACCTCACTGAGTATTAGGTCGGAAACATATACCAATGCGCCGGAAGGCTCAGAACTACGGTGACCGCGGCTAGCGACTGCCGAGGTCTGCGGCACCGCGCCGGGCGCGCCGGTCGGCGGCTGCGATCCGCCGCAGCCCGCGAGAATTGCTGCGGCTACGCAACTGCTTAGCATGATGCGGCCAAACTCTAAGTTCTTCATCTGCCTTGTTCCTCGGTCTTACGGTAATAGCGGTGGGTAATAAGCCACTCCGACAGGATGGAAGAGTCCGCCGGTGATCTCCGCAGATGGCGTCAAGGAATGCGGCGGAAACTCAAGGACTGCCATCTCATCTGAATATTGGCCGTTATTCGCGACGTAAAGCCAACCGTTCTTGTCAACCACGACGCTTGCCGGGTAAGAGAGCTT
>PMUK01000101.1 GCA_003166915.1 Candidatus Cybelea palsarum | reverse complement strand
AGATGGGCGACGTGATGCCGAGAAGGCTCTGACCGAGGAGCGCAGGCATGGATGCCGGAGCGACGAGGCAGCGCAGCAGGAGCGGAGCTGGAGGCGTAGCGACGAGCGTCTTCGAGGCATCACGTCGCCCATCTCGCCTCGCATCGAAGCCTCGTCGGGGGTAAGTCGCGGCTTCCCTAACGCGAGCAGGTCGCGCATACGCCATAGAGCATCACCGAGTGCTGTTTGACTCGAAACTTCGGCGGCACCAACTTGCGGAGATTATCGAGGCACCCGGCGATGTCGAACACGCGGTCGCACTTCTCGCACTGGAAGTGGTGATGGTGCCCCTTGTCCGACCGCTCGTATCGAGCTGGCTCGCCGGGAATCTCCACCGCGTCAATCCGGCCGTCATCTAGGAGCGCACCTACGGCCCGATAGACCGTCGCGATCCCTAGACCTTCGATCCGCTTCGAAGCGGCCTCGAGTAACTCGGCGACGCTTAGTGGCCGCTCGGAGCGCTCGAGCACGCTCACGAGCGCATCCCGCTGTTTCGTCTTCCGATTTGATCGCGTCACCATTTCTCGTCTCGCGAACTACCTTCACCCGCGCCCCGGGCTGGAGCCTCCAGAAAGAAAGCGACGAAGGACTCGGCGCAAAGCCTGGGGGATTATGGGCCCTCACAGCGATGCACGACCTCAATCACGGAAGAATCGTCGTAACCGGCGGCGCGGGCCTCATCGGAAGCGCCGTCATTTGGGCTCTCAACCGGCGTGGCCTGGAGGATATCCTCGTGGTCGATCGCCTGGACTCCTCGGAAAAGTGGCGGCATCTGGTCCCTTTGCGCTTCGCCGACTGCCTCGACGCCGACGACTTCGCCGCTCGGATGGCGCAGGGCCGCTCGCTAGGCCACATCTCGACGATCGTTCACCTCGGCGCGTGCTCCTCGACGACGGAGCGCGATACCGGATATCTCTTGAAGAACAACTTCGAGTACACCAAGAACCTGGCGCATTGGGCGGTCGAGCATCAGGCGCGATTCGTCTACGCCTCGTCGGCGGCCACCTACGGCGCGCTCGAAGCCGAGCTTTCCGATGAATTGGACTTGCACGCGCTCCGCCCGCTCAACGCCTACGGTTACTCGAAACACCTTTTCGATCTGTACGCGAGCGGCACGCCGCTGTCCGAGCATATCTGCGGCCTGAAGTACTTCAACGTCTTCGGGCCAAACGAGGATCACAAGGGTGAAATGCGCAGCATCGTCCACAAAGCGTACGAACAGATCCGCGAGGCGGGCAGCGTGCGTCTCTTCAAGAGTTACCGGCCGGACTATCGCGATGGCGAACAGCGGCGCGATTTCATTTACATCAAGGACGCCGTCGCGATGACGCTGCACTTGGCCGAATCCGGTGCGGTCGGCCTCTACAATGTCGGCTCGGGCTCCACGCACACGTGGCTTGAGCTGGTTCGACCGATTTTCCACGCTCTGGAGCTGCCCGAACGCGTTGAGTTCGTCGAGATGCCGAACGAACTGCGCGGCAAGTATCAGTACTACACGTGCGCCCGCGTCGACCGCTTGCGTGCGACCGGCTACGATCGACCGGTTACGCCGCTCACCGACGCCGTCACCGATTACGTTACGAACTATTTAGTTCCACAGCGGATGCTCGAGCTCACCGATGCTCCGATCGCCGCACCGCTCAAGGCTCCGTCGTAGAAGGGATCACATGCCACAACCCAGTCGTGCCGAACGCCGGCGTCAAGGTCGCGGCGGCGCCGCTCCTCCGCCGCGACGCGATCCGATGCGCCCGATTTATATCGGTGTCGGTATTGCGTTCGTCGCGATCATCCTCGCTTTTGCTGGCTTTAACTGGTGGCAAAATCGTAGCATCCAACAAGCCAACGCGACACCGACGCCAGGCCCCAACGCCAGCCAGAAGCCGATTGCGCTGGCCAACGGTGAAGCGCTCGGCGCGAAATACTTCAAGGGGAAGTATCCCGATACGGCGCAGGGCGGCCACGGGCAAACGGTGGATGGCATCGGCTGCGGCACGATGGAATTCTTCACGTTGCACGTGCACCCGCACCTCGCGATCTTTTATAACGGCAAGCAAATCCAAGTGCCGCAATTCATTGGCTTCGCACCGAGTCTGGCCGGCTCGTGCCTCTACTGGATTCACACCCACGATGCAAGCGGCGTGATTCATATCGAGGCGCCCGACCTGTCGCCTCCGCAAGGCGGCCCGTACACGCTTGGCATGCTCTTCGAGATCTGGGGGCAGCCGCTGCAACCCGACGACGTTGCGGGATTGAAAGGCGACGTTACCGCCTACGTCAACGGCCAGAAGTACGACGGCGACCTGACGGCGATTCCATTGCGAGCGCATCAGCAGATCGTACTCGAGATTGGAACGCCGATCGTCCCACCGCCGAACTATGCTTTTCCGCCTGGGACTTAGCGCAAAACCGATCTAAGCGCAGCGTCGAGGTCACCGTAGGAAATCTCGCCATCGTCGAGGTACCGAATCTTCTTGTTGGCGCCGATGATGGCGATGGTCGGAAAGCCGCCCTGCATATAGAGATCCGCCACGTTGAGAATCGGGTCGTATGCGACCGGATACTTCACGTTAAACTGGCGAATCCAGTTGAGAACGTCGAGTTCCGAGGAGGCCGATGTGCCGTCCATCCCGGTATCGCTTCCCGAAACGGCGACGAAGTCCACGCGATTTCGGTATTTCGCGTAGAGTCTGTCGATGACCGCCGTCTCTCGCTGACAGTGCGGACACCAGGTCGCGAAAACTTCCAAGAAGACCGGCTTGCGCGTTTTGCTCAAGTCGAAGTAACCTGCCGTCGTCGCAACCTCGAACTGCGGGGCCGTCTTGCCTTTCTGCGCGTTGCCGACGACCGGCGACTGCGAGGCATTCTGCACGGACCCGTGAGTGGGGCCTCTGAAGTAAATAACCACGGCGGCCACGACGATGGCGACGATCGCAACCGTCGTGAAGGCAGCGAGCACGCGCCGGTTCATACGCGGCGCAGCATTCGGTCTACCGCGAGCGCGCCCGGCGCGGCGTATGCCACGACACCGCTCGCCGCAGCAAGCGCGAGATCAAAAACGACGTGCGGCCAATCGGCGATCGCCGTGTCCTTGGGACCGAAGCATCCACAGGCGGCCGGGATGCGGCGAACCACGGCCGAGGCAATCGCCACGGCGTAAATCAAGAACTCGAACGCTGCGAGCGTGGCGGCGATGCGAGTGAAGAGACCGACGATCAGATAGGCTCCCAGCACTAATTCGAGGTAGGGTAATGCCAGCGCGAGCGGGCCGACGATTGCTGCCGGAAGCAGCCGAAAGGCCGCAATGCTCGCGGCCAAACTCGACGGGTCGCCGGCTTTGAGCGCTCCGGCAACCAACAGCAGGCCGCCCAAAAGAATGCGGAGGAGCAGCACGGCAGCATTCACCGGTCCCTTCGTTGCGCTCAATCTCGGCGAACCCCTGTCCGCGAGGATGTACAATAGCGGTATGCTGCTCGCGGCGTTGCTCGCGCTGATCCCAATCCATGGCGTCGTGATCGATATGCTCGGCGATCGCGCCGCGATCGTCCGCACGGACCCCATACCTAAGATGATGCCGGCGCAAATACGGCGCTATGCCTTCGCCCGGCCTGCGAGTTTTCGCAGCGACACGACCGTCGACGCGTTGCTCGATCCCTCGACCACACCACCGACGTTACTCGATCCGGTGCCGGCAGGGTTTTTTGCCCCCGGCCTCCCCGACTCCGGCCGCGTCGTTCCCGTAGAGATCGGAAGCGCGTTGCCGGCGGCGACGCTTATCGATCAGGACGGCAACCAAGTCGCGCTCGATCGAACTTTCGCGGGAAAAACGTTGTTGCTCTCGTTCGTCTTCACGCGATGCCCCGATCGCGATCTCTGCCCCGCGATTAGCGGCAAGTTCGCGTACTTGCAGAGCCGGCTCGATCCAAAACGATTTGCTCTGGCAGAGATAACGCTCGACCCGCCGTACGATTCTCCCGCGGTGTTGCGCGGTTACGGCTCGACCTACGGCGCCAGAACGGGAAGTTGGATGCTGCTTACCGGCACCGGTTCGACGATCCAGCATCTGCTCGATGAGTTTCGCATCAGTTCGATGCGCGTGAGCACCGATAACTTTCTTCACGACGACAAACTCTTCATCGTCGCGCCGACGGGTCGAGTCGCCTCGATCGTGCAAACCGGCGGTTGGGATCCGGCAGGTGTGCTCGCTTCCGCCCGGACCATTTCGGGACTGGCCGCCAATCCGTTCGAACGATTCAAGCTCGCGCTGATTTCCCACGCAGTGGCGATTTGCGGCGGGAGCCAATTCGCGGGTATCGCATTGCTGGAGCTGTCACTCTTCATGTTTTTGACGGTCCTCGCGGCACTCGGCATCTGGGCGGTCGCACGGGTGCTCTGGGCCTCGAGAAGCTGAGCGGAGCTGGCGAGCGCAACACTGAAGCGTAGCCGCTCGATGGAACAGACGGCTTTCTTGGAACGTGCCATCAACGAATACGGCAAGGCGACCTACAACTACGCCTACCGCCTGACCCAAAATGAGGCGGATGCCCGCGACCTCACCCAAGAGGCCTTCATTCGCGTTTATCGCGCTTGGCGCAGCTTTAAACCCGGGACGTCTTTTCTCTCCTGGATCTATCGAATCGTCACGAATCTTCACCGGGACGAACTTCGCCGCCGCAAAGGACGTTATCAAGAGGAGATTCCGGAAGATCATGAGCTCCAAGAACACGGTGGCGGCCGCCCCCTCGCAGTCGAGCCAATCGAGGAATACGTCGAGCGTCAACTCAGCGAACCAGTCTCAAAGGCGCTCGCTGACTTGGCAACCGAACAGCATCAGATCGTGCTGCTCGCCGACGTTGAAGGGTACAGCTACCAAGAGATCGCGGAGATCGTTGGCTGCACCGTCGGCACGGTGCGCTCGCGCCTTCACCGCGCTCGTGGACAGCTGCGTGAGCTTCTCAATCATTATATGAAATCGCCATCATGAATCAAACACATCCGACGCCCGACGAACTCGTCGACTATCTGCACGGAGAGCTGCCGGCGCCTCGTAGCGCCGCTATTGCGGCGCATATCGCCGGCTGCTCCGGATGTGCCGATGCTCGCGCCGACGAGGTCTGGCTGACCCAGCTCTTGCGTGACCACGCGCGAGCGCAGGAACGTGAGTTGCCGCCCGGCGTCGTTTCCGGGATCTGGGAAAAGCTGCGAAACCGCCCGACGTCGGTTTGGGAGCGTTTTAGCGCCGCACTTCGTCCGGCGATTGCCGTCCCGGTGGCGATCGCCATTGCTGCGTTCCTGTTCTTCAGCATCAAAGTCGCGCACGGTCCGGCGCACGCCGCGACCATTGACGCGAGTTACTACGTTGAGAACCACGCGACACTCGATGCAGTGACGCCGCTCTCGGAAGACGATCCGATACCGCAAGTGTTGGCCAGCAATGTTACGACGCGCTAGCCTCGCTGCGCTGGCGCTGCTGCCCTGCAGCCTAACTCCGGCTGGTGCCGGCTCTCGGAGCGACGCCGATCTGCCGCTGCTCTCGCAAGTTCTCGCGGCGCCAGCCACGGTTTCGTACAGCGGCGTCGTAGAAACCGTCCGAATGGAAAGCCGCGCCACCGTGGTGTCGGTTTACCGAATCGAGCATCGCGCACCCGATCTTACGCGGCGCACGTACAGCTCGCCGCCGCGATTCCTCGGCGACTCTGAGATCGTCAAGGGAAACCTCAAGTTCTCGATCGATGCCAAGAATCACCGCATCGTCGTGACGCGAAGCGATCCCACCATCATGGCCGGCTCCGCGCTGCGCGACCGTGAAGCCTTGATACGCGCAAACTATCGGACAACTTGGCGCGGTAACGGAACCTTCGGGGGCCGCCCGAGTATCGACGTCCTTCTGATCAACAAGCACACCAATCGTCCAACGATGCTCGTGAGGGTCGATCGCGAAACAAAGATTGTGCTCGACAAGCAAGAGTTTGCCGCCGGCGGTGCGGTGATCGGCGAAACACGACTCGACCACGTTCGCTATGCGCCCGTTTCACCGAGCGCATTCGACGTACCGAAGGGCTACACCGTCGTGCAACCACGGCCGGTGAACGGGTCTTCAAACGATCCAGATCACGTCGTTCGCAACGCCGGTTTCGCCGCACGGAAACCGGCGCTACCCGATGGCTTCTCGCCGCTCGATGGCGATCTCGTCGACCTGCGCAGCATCCGAACCGTTGCGCTTCTTTATTCCGACGGAATACGGACGGTATCGCTCTTCGAAACCGCAACCGCCGTAGCTCCCGACATGGCTCCGTTCCATCCCGAAGCGCTCAACGTTGGCGGCCGCCCCGCGCAATACGCCGAAGACGGGACCGTCGCCTTGTTAACGTGGAACGACGGAACGCTCTACTACACGCTCGTCGGGGAGCACGGCAAGGCCGAGCTCCAACACATCGCAACGACGATCACGCCTTAGGGATTGTCAAAAACTACCTTGAGCGCGCAGAAAAGTATGCACCGCTTGGCTCACGTCCGCGGGGATTGCGCTCGGGTCGGCGGTACCGGATTTTGGCTGCGCTCCGTCGCTAACCGCCGCAATTGCGGCAATCGAGCGCGTTAGCGCCGCGATACCGTAGCCGCCCTCGAGCACGTACCCGACCGATCCGCCGCAATGCTCCGCCGCAACGTCCCGAATCACCGCTGCCAGCGAAGCCGCCGCATCCACGTCGACGCCCAGATCGCCCACGCTGTCGCCGGCGACGTAATCGAATCCCGCGCTGACAATCAACAAATCCGGACGCGCGATGCGCGCGACCGTGGGCAACAGGTATTGCCACAACGCAACGAACCCTTCGGTGGAGATTCCGGCAGCGGGCAAGGGAGCGTTGACGATTAAATCGTCGGATCGGCGATAGCTCCGCGCGCCGGTCCCCGGGTAGGCCGGATAGGCATGAGTCGAAACATAGGAGAGGCCGTCGCCGGCGACCGCTTCAGTGCCGTTCCCGTGATGATAGTCGAAGTCCACGACGAGAACGCGGCCGCCGAAGCCGGCCTGGAATGCGCGTGCCGCAATCGCCACGTTATTAAAGAGGCAGAAACCCATCCCTCGCGTGGGTTCGGCGTGGTGGCCGGGCGGGCGAACCAGCGCAAAAACCGCTTCCTTTCCAGCGACGCTGGCTTGCACGGCCGCAATCGCGCCGCCAGCGGCGCGGCGAGCAACGCGAAAGGAGCTCGCGTCCACAAGCGTATCGCCGGTCGAAAGATAACGCGCATCCGTAGCGGGGGCGGTCTCGCGCCGCACGAGTTCGATATACGCGGGCGGGTGCACCCTCGCGAGTTCCTCGTCGCTGGCGTCGCGAGCGGCGAGGGAGTCGGCGAGCACGCCGTCGGCTCGCAGAAGACGCCCGACCGCCTCGACGCGATCGGGCCGCTCGGGATGAACTACGTTGCGCAGATGATCCCCGTAGAGGGGATCGACGACGAACTTCAGCCGGAGTGCTTAGTCGCCGGCGACTTGCACGGACCCGCCGCAGCTTTGACGACCATCGCGTAGTCCTTCGTACCCTTCTTCATCATCGGCAGCAGCCGCTTATAGGCTGCGACCGCTTTCGAACATTGGTTCGAACTCGCATACGCTTTTGCGGCCATGTAGAGCAACGGTGGATTCGCATCGAGAAAACCATGCGCGCCGCTATTGAGGACGTCGAAGATCTGCGCCGCTTCTTTATAGTTCCGCAACTCAAAGTCTGCGCCGGCAACGCAGCTCAGCGTCGCCGGGGAGCGCTGAATCTCAAAGCTCTTCCCACAGGCATCGCGCGCGCCGGAGTAATCGCGAACGCGCGAATAGGCTTGCCCCAGAATCGCAAACCCCTGCGCGTCGGGGGAGACTTGCGTGTAATGGCGCAGGTAGGAAATGCTGTCGTTCAACCGGCCGCCTTGCATCGAAACCTCACCTAACCCCAGCAACGCAGCAGCATTGTTTGGATCGACCCCGAGTGCCGCTTGCCACTGCACGGTCGCTCGGTCGTACTGGCGGACCGAGGCATAGTAATCTCCGTAAGCGGCAAACCCGGTCGCGACCTTCGGAAACGTCTGCGTGATTTGCTGGAAGATCGCGACGGCTTGAGCATCTTTCTTTTCTTGTACGAAATACGCCGCCTTACGAATCATAATTGCAACTTTTTGGTCGTCGGTCGGGGCGGCGACGACCGCGTCGTCGTACGCCTCAGTCGTGTGCGCGTCGTCGTGTTGGCGCGCATAGAGGTCAGCTTTAAAGACGAGGGCTTGAATGTTACGCGGATCGATGGCCAACGCCCGTGCGATCGTCTGCAGCGCCATTGAAATGTTATTTTGTTGCGCGTACGTCGTCGCGATCTGGAAGATCGGCGCCGGATCCTTAGGGTTAAGCGCGAACGCCGCTTCGAACTGCGCGCGGGCATCGTCGTAATGTTGTTCGGCGGCATAGACGCTTCCGAGCGTCATCAGCGCCCCCGGATCGGTCTTGTTGAACGTGACGGCCCGTCTCGCAATGCGCTCGGCGTCGTTTTGCCGATTCGCGCGGATGTACAGGTCGGCCAGGGACGCCAGCACGTTCAAGTTCGTCGGATCGAGATTGGACGCTTCCTCGAGATCGTTGAGGGCCCCCCCACCGTTCCCGAGCTGCTCTTGCGCGAGAGCGTCGTAGTAGAATACCTGCGCGGTCTTATCGCCCAGTTGCAGCAAATGTTGGGTGTACTGGACTGCAATATCGGGACGGTTCACCTGAAGGTACTCGGCCGCGAGCTGCGCCATTGTAAGCTGGTCGGTCGGATTCGCTTTGAGCTTCGCGGCCAAACGCGGAATCGCGACGGACGGCGGTTCGGGACTCGCCGTCGGTAACGCCGAAGGCGACGGAGACGGGCTCGGTGTCCCGGATTGCTTTCCTCCGAAGAGCCCGGCTTGCGCGGACGGCGTCGTCGCGGCGATGCCGATGCCGAAGGCGAGTGCAATCAGTGCGATAAGTGAAATTCGTTTCAAGAAAGATTTCCTTTAGCGGTTTCGATAAGTTTCGTCAGCTCGGGAACGATCCGAAAGGCGTCGCCCACAACCAGCAAGTCGGAGAATTCGCCAATCGGCGACGCCGCATCCTTATTGATCGCGACGATCGTTCCGGAGGCACGCATGCCGACTTTGTGCTGAATCGCGCCGGAAATGCCCACGGCGATGTAGAGGGTCGGCGTTACGGTCTTTCCGGTCTGTCCAATTTGAAGATTATAGGGCACCCAGCCGGCGTCCGCGGCGGCCCGCGAAGCGCCGACGGCGCCGCCCAAGGCGCGTGCCAATGGCTTCAGCAAAGTTTCAAAAGGTTCCGGCCCGCCGAGCCCTCGCCCGCCCGCGACCACGACGGGTGCCTCCTCGAGCGCAAGCTCGCCGGCGCCCTCCTCTACGTCCCGGTCGATCGCGGCGGGATAGCTCTTGGACGCGGGTTTGGCGATCTGCTCGACGCGCGCGCCGGTACCTCCGGTCTCAACGGCAAACGCGTTGGGGCGAACCGTCAGCACGCCATAATCCGCGGCCCGTAGGGCGCACTGCGTTATTAGCGCGCCGCCCAGCTTGGGTGAAACGCAGACCACTGCGCCGAGGTCGGACTTCACCTCGACGACGTCGGCGACCATGCCGGCGTCCAAACGAACCATCAGACGCCCGGCGACGTCGCGACCGGAGAGCGTATTTGGAATCAGGATCAACGAGGGGCCGGCGATCCGAGCTGCCCCTTCGAGATAATCGACGATCGGATCCAGAAGGAACGCCTCGATGTCCGCGTCCTCGTTGAAGAATATCGTATCGAGCGGATAGCTTTTCAGTTGCTCGGCCAACTGCGCCGACCCCGGTCCTAAAACGACGGCGTGCGCTTTGCCCCCGAGGGCCGCTGCGATCTTACCGGCCTCACTGGCCAGCTCGAAGGTAACCTTGCGGGTCTCGGCGCGCCGGTGCTCTGCGTAAACGATGACGTCTTTCACGCTCAGACCAGCCTCTTCTGCGCGAGGAAATCGAAGATTGCCTGCGCGCCGGAAAGACCGTCGCTCGCCTCGACAACCTCGCCTTTTCCGCGAACAGGGGGCGGCGCGAAACTGCGAAGCTCGGTTTTCGAGCCGCTCGTGCCCACCGGACGGTCGAGCGAGAGGTCTTGCAACGAGATCGAAGCGATGCTCTTTTTCTTGGCGCCCATGATGCCTTTGAGCGAGGCGTAGCGCGGCTCGCCGAAGGTGAGCGCGGTGGTGAGCAGCGCCGGAAGCGGACCGTGAACCGTCTGATAGCCCGAGTCGGTTTCGCGCTCGACTTCGATCGCGTCCCCTTTGATTTCAACCTTACGGGCGTTGGTGATGCATGGCAGGCCGAGATGCTCGGCGAGCGCACCCGGAACGGCGCCGGTGCTGCTGTCGTCGGTAAGACCGCCGACAACGAGTAGATCGAACTTCAGCGTCCGTAACGCCGCCGCCATGGCGAATGCCGTCGCGGAGACGTCGCTGCCTTCGAGCGCTTCGTCGCTGAGCACGACTGCGTCGTCGGCACCCATCGCCAGCGCTCTGCGCAACCCTTCCTTCAGCGAATCGGGCGCCATCGAGAAGATCGTGACGGTGGTGTCGCCGCCGGCACGCTCTTTGAGCTGCAAGGCAGCCTCGAGCGCATACTCGTCGTAGGGATTGAGCACGGTCTCCACGCCGGTGCGTGCGAGTCGCTTAGTTTGGGGGTCGATTCGCTTTTCAGCGTTCGGATTCGGGACGAGTTTAATCGTCACCACGATCTTCACGTGGAGAGCGACCTCCGTTCGATAAGAAAGGAAGAAAGAGCGATAGGCTCTTGGTGGTTCTCCGGCGGCGGACCTGCCTCGCCCCCCAGGGAGGGCCGATACTCGGCGATGCGAAGCGGTGGAGATGCTACGACCAGCCCTCCCCTTGATTCTCGCAGCACTGCTCGCACCCGCCGTCGCGTCTGCCGCCGGGTTCGTCGCGAAGCCCTCGTTTGCCACCCAGCAAGACCCCGCGACGCTCGTTCTCGACGCCTCGCGTGCGGCCGACGGCATCATGGAGGTCCGCGAACGAATTCCGGCGACCGCCGGAAGCTTTACGATCGTCTACCCTAAATGGATTCCCGGCGAGCACGGCCCGACCGGCCCGCTCAACGATCTTGCTGCGCTGCGCATCTCGGCCGATGGCGCGCCGCTGGACTGGCGCCGCGATCCAAACGACCTGTATGCCTTTCACGTCAACGTGCCGGCGGGCACGCAAGCGATCGATGCAGACTTCGACGTGTTGATGAACGCACCGGGCGATGTGATGTCGTCGCACTCGCTGGCAATCGTGAATTGGAATCGAGCGTTACTCTACCAAGACGGCATCGACTCGCATGGGTACTTCATCAAACCCAGCATCGTGCTGCCTCCCGGCTGGGAGTTCGCGACGGCACTACGCGGCGCGACGCAAAGCGGCAACCGCGTCGACTTCGCGGTGACGCCGCTCGACATGCTCGTCGACTCGCCTCTGGACCTGGGGCGCTACGTACGGAAGTGGAATTTGTGGCAAGAGGGCTCCGCGTTCGTCCAGCTCGACGCATTCGCCGACCATCCGCAAGACCTCGATATTCCCACAAGCCTGCTGCGCGCGTACCAGCGCGTGCCCGATGAGGCCTTCGCCTTATACGGCTCGCGCCATTTCGCCGACTATCACGCGCTGCTGACGCTCAGCGACGCCGTCGGCTTCCAAGGCATCGAGCACCATCAGTCCAGCGACGATCGGGCGCCCGACGAATTCTTAACCGACCCGGATGAATCGTTGAGCGGCGGCGATCTCGTAACGCACGAGTTTTCGCACTCGTGGAACGGCAAGTACCGCCGGCCGGCGGATCTGACGACGCCGAACTTTCAGGTGCCTCAGATCACCGATCTGCTCTGGGTCTATGAGGGCATGAATCAATATTTGGGCGACCTGCTTTCGTTTCGGGCCGGCATTCGAGAGCCGAAGCAGTATCCCGAGTATCTTGCGACCGTCTATTCCCAAATGGATACCGAGACCGGTCGCGCGACGACGCCCCTCATCGATCTCACCACCGGTGCACCCTATTACTATGTAGCGCGCGGCGACTACGGGGCGATCCGGCGCAACGCCGGAGACTTTTATTCCGAGGGCGAGCTGGTCTGGTTAGACGTCGATACGATCATTCGCGAGCGCTCGCACAGCGCGCGCTCGCTGGATACTTTTTTGCATCGGTATACGGAACCGGCGTTGACGGGACCGATCGTGAAAACCTATACGCGCGCGCAGATCGAGACGTTGCTGAATCAGGTCGAACCGTACGACTGGCACGCATTCTTTGACAAGTACGTCTATCACACGAGCGTTCATCCACCGGCCGACGAGCTCGCGCGCGCCGGGTGGAGGTTCGTCTACAGCGAAAAACCCAACGCCTTCATCACGGCAAGCCAAGCCGACGACCACGGGATCACGGGATGGTATTCTTACGGTGCCGACCTGAGCGCCAAGGGCGTCGTGCGCGACGTGCGCGACGGCTCGCCGGCCTGGCGTGCGGGGCTTGCGCCCGGAATGCACATTCTCGCGGTCGACAATCAAGAGTTTTCAGCCGACGTCTTCGAGTACGCCGTTAAAAAGGCGCAGCACTCCAGCGCACCGCTTTCGCTGATTACCTCCCAAACGGGCTGGTTCCAGACGTTGTCGCTCGACTACCACGACGGCATCCGTTACCCGCATCTCGAGCGCATCGAAGGCACGCCGGACATGCTGGCCGCGATTATGGCGCCGCATGCCAAGTAATGGGGCCGGTTTCCGAAAAGCCGTGGCGCTTGTCGCGACACTCACGGTGGCCGGGTGTATGGCGGCGCAGCCGCCCGCCGTACCGCCGGCATCCATCGATTCCGCGAACGTGCCCGGACTTCAAAATCACGCGATCATCGGCTTTAGCGTCGACACGCCGAAGCGAGCGGCGAAGGCCGCGAGTGAAGGCATCAGCACGACGATTCTTTACGGTGGATCGCCGGCCCCGAAGAGCGCACTGGAAGCCGCCCTGCGGGCCCACTCGATCGACGTCGTGGATGCCGGCATTTCCGGAATCCTGTTCTATTGGGAGTGCCATCGAACGCATACGATCAAGCCGCCTCCCAGCAGTTATTCGCAGAACTACTATTGCCGCACCGACGAAGACCCGCACGTCAAGAACGAGGCGGTCGTCTTGCGCGACGTCGCGACGCTACTCGAGCGCGATGCCGATCGCAAGTACGTCGCCGCCTATTGGGTGCTCGACGACTGGCCGGGCTGGGATCCGGGAAGCGCGCGCGAACTGATTGCGAAGATTCACGCGCTGATCGTTGCAAAGACGCCCGGCAGGCCCGCGATCTGCGGCTTCGGTGCCGGAGTGGCCAAACCCGGAAAGGTCAACTGGGATCCGGGCACCGCGGCCAACTACTCCAACGGCGGTTGCGACATCGTCGGATGGTATAACTACTCGCCGTTTGGGCGCCACCATCCATCCTTGGGCAAGAAGTTGGACTGGACGATGAAAGCGCTACTGCCCGCCATGGCGCACAGCCTCGAAAAGAACGGCTGGAACATCGCCAAGACGCCGCTTTACGGAATCGGGCAAGCGTGGTCTGGACCATACGACAAGCACCACTACCAGCCCGGGCTCACTCGCGAGGAAATGCTGGAGCAAGCCAAAGCCTTCTGCGACTTCGGCGCAGACTACATCGGGTGGTACGCGTGGGACGACAGCGGAGACGAAGCGGGGACGCAAACTCCCAACAACTCGCCGGTGATCGCCGCCGGCATCGCGGCCGGCATCAAAGCCTGCCGCGAGGTTTGGAACTAAACTAAGCTGATCGCTTGCGCGTAGCCTTCTTGCGTGTAGCCGCGGCTTTACGCGCCGACTTCTTGCGATCGGCAGCCGTCCTCCCGGTGCTCGGCCGCGTTCCCAGCTCCTCCGGCTTCGACTCCGTCATGTCGACCTTATAGTGCTTGGCAGCCTTTTTTATATTTGCGAACGCGAGTTCGCGTTCGGCGGCTGTGACGCCGATTACTTGATCGAAGCGGGCGATGGCGTTTCTAACGTGGGACGCGTCGGTCATCGGTTCTTTACGCTTCTTTGGATACGCGAACACGCTGTCGGGAAGGTCTGCCCGCTCCGTGAGGTCTCCGTGTTTTGTGTGCGGTTTCCAAGTCGCTCGCATGTAAACGCCTCCATCAGCTTTTATTGGTCGATTTTACCCACCCGCTAAACTCTGCACCAACAGCCAAGCCCTACCTAGGGACCAAAGAGCCGCCGATCGTCCGCATCGATAAGGTCGATGATCACCTCCAGATCCGGTTGCTGCCGCAATGTCTCCGCGTGCTCGTTGCGCACGTGCGCTTCATCTTCCGCGTGTTTTAACTCGATGCGTCCATTTCGTAACCGCGGCGAATTAGCCTCGGCATCTCGTTGAGAACCAATCATCATCAACTGAGCGACGACTTATCGTGAACGGACGTAAGAGCAACATGAACGAACGGAATAAACCGGCCGGTCTTGCGTCCTAATGCGGGCATGGCACACTTTTATGCTTCTTCCAACGAGAGCCATGAGGGCACGGCATATTTTAACAAGCCGGTGCTCTTCATTTGTGGCTCTGGCAGACGAGAAGCGCCGATTATTTTTTTGCTGCCACCACGCCGAGTGGGAAGTCGAAGTTGCCCGTAAACGTTGCGATCGGTGAACCGCCGGCTGGATAGTTAAAAACCTCGCCGTCGCCGTTACCCGCATCTCCGCAATAGACAAGGCCCTGAACGATCCAGGTCTGCGCGCAGTCGCTGGAACCCGAGAGCGATACGGTGCCCTTCAACGTCGCCTTCGTTCCGCTGATGGTGTATTGATAAGTCGCGTTCGCTAGCTGATCGAAGACGGTGAGGTACGTGCCGTCCCACTGCACGGAACCAGGGAACTTCACAGTGTTGCTCGTTGTGACAGCTTGGAACGTACTGCTGCCGTTCGGGAGCTCGACGAGCTCGAAGTTATCGCTGCTGTTAAAGCCGTCGGCGAAGAGATTCCCCTGGTTGTCGTAGCCGTCGAAGTACTCTTCGACCAACGGCGTGGTCATGGCGGTGCCCGAACCACTCGCGTTCTTGAAGATGACGATGTCGCCCTCATTTGACCCGACCAAGATCCCGACTGCAAGGTCGCCGGTGGTATTCATGGCGCAGCTGGATGGCATTTCACTGGAGGGGACGGAGAGCGTCTTAATCGGCTTCTTGGGAACCCTGTACTCCGTGATCTGACTAGCGCCCCCGACGTTCCAGAAGATCTTCTTTCCATAGCCGTAGAGGACGTTCGTGCACCCTTGGCCACCGTCGCCAGCGATCGAACCGATCTGCTGATCGCTCTTCGGATAGTCGAAGATGCTGGCGTAAGTACCGTAGTCGTTGATAACGTACTCAAAAGTCTTCGACTTCGCATGCCGGTCGGGAACAATGGTGGCGTAACTGGGCAGCGGACTTAGGCGCGCTGCCGTTACCGGCCTTCCGTTCACTGAGAGCGTCTTACCGACGTACGTGACATTGAGCGCGGCGGTTGACGGCGCACCCGCCGAGCCGCCGCCACACGCTGATAGTATCGCGAGTGCAACCACAGCACCGCCGTACTTCACGAAACCAGTTGTATTCATTATGCTACCTTTCTGAGTAGGCACGATCGCAGGTTGTTTCTCGACGTTAGTTCCGGTGAAGCTGCCGCAAGTTCCGCCTCGCGGCGCCAACCGGTGCGCCCGTTCAAAAGAGTTGTCCCCAAAAGATCGGGAGGTCGTGAGGGCGTCAATGTTAACTCCGCTGCGGCAAGCGTAGCGCCTTCGGCGAGAGCCAGCGGTTCCGCGACACCCGAGGCCAGAAGCAAGATCAGAAGGACCACAGGAGTTTGCGACATGGCAACCCAGCACTAGCAAGAAAGTATGAGGAATCTATGAGGCGTTGTTTCGAGCAGGGCCTTGGGCAAGCTGGGTAATACGCCGAGATGATACCGATCGTTGCGGCGAAGATACTCGGCATTGTCATTGCGGTCGGCCTGGACGTGCTCGCACTGTCGATCGCAGCGGGAGCGAAGTGCATAGCTACGGCTCCAAAAATCCTGTAAAATAAGGCGGATTTTATTGGGATGGCCGGGAGTCGAACCTAAACTCGGGGGTTCCGGGCAGTCCCGTCCAATACCGAATAGTCTTATTTTGTAAGGTGTTTTCGCCACTTTGGCTCCCGGCTGATCCCTTCCGCTTCCGGCCGTTCCCGACCGCTCCGTTAGAAAATGTTAGACTGGGCGACGCCGCGATACAGCGGGCACAGCTTCCCTGGAAGCGAAGACCCGATCATCGAATTCGCGCTTCATCGTGCTGAAGAAACTTTCCGCGACGGCATTATTCCAATAATTACCTTTGCGACTGATGCTCGCGACGAGGCCATCTGGGTCATGAAGATGCCATATGGCGTCGGAAGCATACTGCGACCCGCCATGGAGTGAAACAGCACGGCGCCGTTTTTTGGCCGGCGTTCCACTGCCATTTGCAACGCATCGAGGACCACGCGCGATTCCGGGCCGTGGCTCATCGACCAGCCAATGACTCGGCGCGAAAAGAGGTCGAGCACGCCTGCCAGGGACAACCATCCTTCACGGGCCGCAATGTACGTGATGTCTCCGGCACAGGCGCGGTTACTCGACTCGATCTCAGTAGGTGCGAAACGCCGATCCAGCAGGTCTTCCGAGATCGGCTTGTTGTGATTAGAGTCGGTGGTGATGCGAAATGTGCGGCGCCCCGTACCGCTTCTTGCCTCGCGTTGTGAAACGCTACGACGTGGAATCGAAGCACTGCGTCTCGCGTTGCACGAGGGCTCGTAGGATGCCGGCACCACGCGTAAAAGCCAGCCCGGGATACCAGAGGGCACGCGGTACTTTGTCCTAACCACCTTTGCAACGAACGCCGGCGCTTTTTTGAAATATCGCGCCCCTCGGTAACCCGAGCAAGCTCGCGCCTCAACTTGCGAACTTCTTCTCTTATGACGTCAGATTGCCGTTTCCACGAAACGCCTCCGCTAGCGAAACGAGAAAATAACACGGTTTCTAACGGAAGGGGGCCCGGCAGCTACCGGACCCCCTTTTTGGGGTTGGATGTTTTGGGTTGGCGATCAGGTCTGCGGAGCGAGGGCGATCCCGAGGTATAGGATGCTGCCGCTGCCATTGGCGCAATCGCTTGCCGTGTATCCAATGCAGTAGATGTCGGTGAATTTTACCGTTCCCGCGCTCTTCGGAGCCTTTCCTTTATATTTGATGTACTGCGAGGTCGGATCGCCGGGGTCCGGAAGGAAGTAGGTCTTGAACTTCTTGTCGACCTTGTTGTTCTTGACTTTGACGATGGACGCCACATTGTAGAGTGGTGTGGTGTCGTCGGATGTTGTGACGTAGGGTCCGGAGTCGCCTTTATAAACGTAGAAGCAGAAGCTCCACTTGCTTCCGCACGCCGGACTCGCGAGGATCTTCACCCCGGCCGCCGGGCGAATCAGAAATCTGTGGCCATTGTGCATAAAAGTGACTTGGGCGCCAGCCGACGCCGTGCCGGCCGATGAGACGGCCGAAGAGCCGGGACTACTGTTGCACGCTGAAAGTGCTACGCCTACAGCTAGTGCGGCGCTGACACCTAGAAGGCTTAACCGCATATTTATAACTCCTTAGCAACTTTTTGAAGCGCGCCCGTTTTCTGGCGGGTCGCCCTAAGGGAATGCGAGCTCCTGCTTGTGTTCCCCTTCGGCGCGGAGCGTGTCCGCCGGGGTCTTGAACATGCGGTGCGGCGGAAACGCCTGTAAAAAAGGGTGCTTTTCTTGGGATGGCCGGGAGTCGAACCCGGACGTCCTTTCGGACTGCAGATTTTCGCACCACTATGGCTTTCGCCACCCGCTTGCGCGTTTGTGGTCCGGACTGTGCCTTGACCCTATGAGATCGATCTCACGTAGGTCGCGCCCGTCCAGTCTCTACACCTTCTCCGCCGAAGCGAAGCTTGGCTCGGCGTCGTCACGTCGCCATGACAGAGAGTTCACCGACTTTGAGCGCATCCCGCAACTGGTTTCCCGCGCTGCGGCTCAACGGATCGTGTCAAGTCTGCTGTGTCTACCTGTTCCACCACCATCCCAAAGGGTTACTGCTGATAATGCTCCACGACGTCTTCGCTGCGCACCTCGGCGACATCGGGGTCTTGCCCAGCGTCGCGACGGGCGCGGCGCTGCCGCAGGAGATCCCAGTACTGGTCGAGCCATACGGAGATCTCATCGAGGCGCTTGCGGTCCCCTTTGGTCAATTTGGATACGTCGCCGTGCTCGAGCAAGCGATGCTCTTCGGTAACGAGACCCTCAATGTGTTCGTGTATCTGCGCATCGTTCATGTACGAAATCTCCCACGCGTCTCCGAAGCCTTAGTGTAGACGACTTGAGGTTGTCCTGCCGATGCGTCGCGCTCCTGCAGCAAGATGCCTAGCAGCAAATCCGACGATGTCGCGACGGCTTTGTCGGAGCCGATGATCTCCATCGCGGTCTCGATCACGATGATTCCACCCGGCAGGATGTCGGCTCGCTGCGGCTTCATGCCCTCAACCTTCTTGCGTTCCTCGAGCGCCATCGCCAGCAACCGCTCCAGCGTGCGTTGCAAATCCTCGCGGGTCAAATCGCAGGAATGGATCGGCGTTCGGCGGCCTCGCACGATCCCGGCAATCATTGTAGCGGTTCCGCCGACCAACGCGAGCCGTTCGACGGTAGCGCACTCCGTTAAAGGTTCGAGCGCCTTGCGCGCCATCGCACGAGCGCGCTCAACGGCGGCCTCCGCCACGGCTCCGTCACGGCCGGCTAACTCAGGCACGGCCTCGGTAATTCGCACGGCGCCGATCTCGCATGTGATCAGCTTTTCCGGTTCCGTCGAGGTGCCGATGGCATACTCCGTGCTGCCGCCGCCGGCATCGAGGACGCCCACCCGCTCGCCGCGCAGCTCCCCGAGCACGGTCAGCGCTCCTCGATAGGAGGCCGCCGCTTCTTCTTCTCCGGAGAGGATGCGCAGCGGAGTGCCCAGCAGAGCTTGGACTCGCTGCGAGAACTCCTCACCGTTCTCCGCCCGCCGCAGCGCGCTGGTCGCCACCGCGAAAAGCCTAATATAGTGACCCTTCACCTCGCGTTGAAATTGTCCGATTGCTTCGAGCGTTCGCTGCATCGGCTCGTCGCCGAGTCGTCCCTGCTCGCCCAAACCCTCACCGAGCCGCGTGCCGACGGAGCGAGCGGTTTGCGTGCGGGGAATCGCCGGCGCGACGTCGGCCAGCAGCAGCCGAGTCGAGTTCGTGCCGACCGAAACGATGGCGAATCGTTTACTCACTCGCTCATTACCCCCGAAAAGTTACGGATGCTGCTTAGCTGCAAAGTACGCCGCCCGCCGTTTCTTTTGTAAGAAATGGCGCTCGGCCGCCGGCATCACATCGGCCGGCTCCCATTCCTGAGTGCTTTTGAGATACGCAGCGATATGCTCTTCGAGCTCGTCGTCGCGAATTTGCGGGGCGAGCGAAACCGAGCAGCGCCGGCCGTCTTGGCGAACCTCGAACGCTAAGCGCTTGCGTGCAAAGAGCGATCGCTGATACTGATCGCGATGCTCCGCTACGTCGGACGCGCTCGCGGTTGCAAGCTCGCCTCCCTCGAGGCGGATCGTCGCGCCGTAGGTATTGAGGTTGATGACGACTCCTTTAAGCGTATCGCTCACGGCGATGCAGCGGGTTGGGGTGATACGAAGATCAGCGCCTCGTTTGGCCGTACGAGGCGCAAGCGATCGTGGATTTCGGGAACGGCACCTTCCGGATCCCGAAGGCGGCGCACCTCTCGTTCTTGTTCGTCACGTTGGCGTCGCAGCGACCCGATGTCCGCGCGGATTGCCGAGAGCTGTCGCGACGCCGCAACGTCTTCTCCGATTGCGCGCGCATACTGCACGGCGACGAGCACGACTAGGAGTAGGGCGACCGCCGCCGCCAGCAGACGGCCGGCGGCGCGGAGGACGGGGCCGGCGCGTCTCAACGCGCCGTTCGAACGGGTTCTAAACCTTCTGCCTGCCATTCTCCCAATCGACGGTATTTTCGATATCGCTGGTCCAAGAGTATTTCCGGTGTCAGAGCTGCCAGGGGTGAAAGCGCCGCTTCGACGGCGTCGAGCGTCCGCGTCACAACGTCGCGCGCATTGCGGTGCGCTCCGCCCAGCGGCTCGGGGAGTATCTGGTCCACGATACCGAACCGGTGCAAATCATCTGCGGTTAACTTCAAGTGGGCCGCCGCTTCTTCCGCTTTGCTCGCATCGGACCACAAGATCGCAGCGCAGCCCTCGGGAGACGCAACCGAATACGTGCTGTGCTCGAGCATGATGACGAAATCGGCAATCGCCAGTGCGAGCGCGCCGCCCGAGCCGCCCTCCCCGACGATCGTGGCCACGATCGGAACCGTCGCCGTCGAAAAGGCCTGCAGGCAAATGGCAATCGCCTCCGACTGCGCGTGCTCCTCGGAGCTGATTCCTGGATCGGCGCCCTTGGTATCGACGAAGGTTACGATCGGCAGGCACAATCGCGATGCGAGCCGGGCAAGGCGCGTCGCTTTGCGATAGCCCTCCGGCGCCGGCATCCCAAAGTTGCGGTGCAAATTCTCCTTCGTATCGCGCCCGCGCTGCTGGCCCACGACCATGACGTTGCGGCCTCGCAGGGTCCCCATACCGCCCACGATGGACGGGTCGTCGCGGAAATGACGGTCGCCGTGCAGCTCGTCGAACCGATCGAAACGCGCAATGTAGTCCAGCGACGTCGGCCGGTTGGGATGACGTGCCATATGCACCTTCTCCCAGGGCGAGAGCGTTCCGAACAGCTCCCGTAGGATCAGCTGATACTTCTCCTCCAGCGCGGCGATCTCGCTCGACATGTCGCGCGGCTGTGCGGCCGACGCCTCGCGCAGCTCGGCGATGCGACGTTCCAACTCGACTAAGCTTCTTTCGCGCTCGACGATGAGATTGTTACTCATGAGCCGCGTACTCCAGCAGGCGAACCAGAGTATCTTTGAGATCCGCGCGCTCGACGACCATATCGATCGCGCCCTTCTCCAACAGGAACTCGGCAGTTTGAAACTGATCGGGCAGGCGCTGGCGGATCGTCTGCTCGATCACCCGCCGTCCCGCAAAGCCGATCATCGCTTTGGACTCAGCGACGATGACGTCGGCTTGAAAGGCAAAGGAGGCGGATACGCCGCCGCTCGTGGGGTCGGTCAGCACGACGACGTAAAAGTTGCCGTCCGCCATGAAGCGTGAAACCGCCGCCGTAGTCTTTGCGAGCTGCATGAGCGCGAGCATGCCCTCTTCCATGCGTGCGCCACCCGAAGCGGCAAAAATGATGCAGGGAACGTGCTCTCGCCGCGCTTCTTCAAGTAGCAGCGTAATGCGCTCGCCGGTAACTTGCCCCATCGTGCCGCCGCGAAAATGGAAGTCCATCACGCCCAATGCAATGCGGCGACCACTAAGGGAGGCAAAGCCGCAGACGACCGATTCGGAAAGGCCGCTACGTTCACGGTCGCTCTTGAGCTTCGCGGGATAGGATCTTCGGTCGGACCACTTCAGCGGGTCGCCGGGTAAGACGTCTGCGCCCAACTCCGTAAAATCACCGTCGACGATCGACGCGATGCGATCGTACGCCTTCATGCGAAAGTGATAACCGCAGCGAGTGCACACAAAAAGATTCGCGGCCAAGTCGCGCCGGTAGAGCACTTCGCCGCACTTCGGACACTTGGTCCACATCGCACCATCCGTCGCTTGAGCCTCTTTGGTGCGGCGGCCCGCCAGCCACTCGGGCCTCGGCATTACGCTACGCGCTCCTTCGCGCGTTTGGGGCGAAGCCAAGCGGAATAGAGTTTGCCGAGCTGCTTGAGATAGTTAAGGATTTCTCGTTCGTTGAGTTTCGATTCACCGGCAACGCGGTCGGTAAAGACGTATGGGACCTCGATCGCCTTTCCATAATGCGCTTTGGCAATGACTTCGAGTCCGATCTTGAACCCGATTGGGTCTAATGCAACGCCGGATAAAGCCTCGCGCCGAACCAAAAGGAAACCGCTGGTTACGTCCTTGACGTTCGTGAGCGGCCGGGCCAGCCAACAAGCAACACGCGATGCGATGATACGCCGCTTGGGCCAGTTGGCAATCCCGCCGCCCGGTACGTAGCGGCTGCCGATCGCCAACCCATAGACCCCCGATTCGAGCGCTTGCACCATCTTCGGCAAAGCGTTGACGTCGTGACTAAAGTCCGCATCCATTGCTCCAAGCACGGTTGACTCGCCGCGCGCCATCGCCCAACCGTCAATTACGGCGCTGGAGAGCCCTAACTTACCGCTGCGGTGCAGGCAGCGCACCGGCAACTCTCGAGCAAGCCGTTCGACGACATCGCCGGTGCCGTCGGGCGAGTTGT
>PMUK01000097.1 GCA_003166915.1 Candidatus Cybelea palsarum | reverse complement strand
AGGATGCGCGACGAAGGCGTGATCAAAGGCTGGGGACTTGGCGTCAACTCGCCCGAACCGATTCTTAAGCTGATAGACGTCGCCGACGCAAACGTGTGCCTCTTGGCGCGCCAATATTCGTTGATCGATCATGAGAGAGCGCTGCACCAGGTCTTCCCAAAGGCACGCGAGCGCGGCATGACATTTGTCGTCGGCTCATCGCTCAACGCCGGTTTCATCAGCGGTAGTGCGCGCTTCAATTACGGCAAGGAGAATTATAAGATTCCCGCTGAGGCGATCGAGAAACGCGAGCGGCTGCGCGCCGTAGCGGCGCGGCACGGTGTCGACCTTCGCACCGCCGCCCTGCAGTTCTCCGGCGCGCCCAACGTCGCGGCGGCGCTCGTCGTCGGCTGTGCGAATCCACAGCAGGTGCTCGCGGACTACACCTCGCTCGAGACGAAGATTCCGCACGCGTTCTGGTCGGATCTTCGATCTGAAGCCTTGATCGAAAACGACGCCCCCGTTCCAACCGAAAAATAGCGCCGTCCAACAACTAGGGCGGCCAGTTATCGCGCTGCCACTGTTTGAAGCGCTCGCACATTTCGGACGTCCATTGCTTGCCCGAGCCGGGCGGCGGCATCGTGCCGTTACTGACCGTTCGGTAGATGGCGGCCGCGTACGATTGGACGTCGTCGTAGCTCGAGAGATCTATGCCGGAGCCCTTCATGTGCTCGACGTCGATGTCGGTAAACATCGGACGGATATCCCTGGCGAAGCTCGTGGTGGTCTCGTCCGCCATTTGCGCCTCCGGAAATGTGCCGATAGGAATTGGTTGCGGGGGGTGGATTTGAACCACCGACCTTCGGGTTATGAGCCCGACGAGCTACCGGACTGCTCCACCCCGCGGCGACCGACTTACTTACGACGAGCCCGGTTTTGCCCCTGCCGGCGCCGAAAGCGAGAGGAATGGCCCTCGGTGCTCTTGCGAGACGGATTCCGAAAATTTACCTGCACTGTCATCTCGAAGGAACGCTGCGCCCGGCGACCTTCGTCGAGTTGGCCGCAAAGCACGGCGTTGGGTTGCGGTATCGGCCGGAGGGTGACACTGGGAGCCCAGGTGATCCAGCGGATCCGTATCGGTTTGAAGGCATGGGGGAGTTCTTGTACCTCTTTGCGGCGGTCAGCCGGTCGCTGCGGGAGCCGAGCGACTATGCGCGGCTGGCGGCCGAGTTCGTCGACGACGCGCTGGCGCAGGGCGTCATCTACGGCGAGCTCTTCGTTTCGCCGCCGGTCTGGTCGTTCTTCAATCCCAGCCTCGACGTACGCTTAACGATGGAAGCAATCGCGAGCGAACTGCGGCGAGCGCGGCCGCGCGCGATCTTCCGACTCTTGCCGGACCTCACTCGAAACTTCGGCGAAGCTAGGGCGATGGAAACCGCACGAGCAATGGCGACGATGACCGATCTGGACGTCGTCGGAGTCTCGCTCGGGGGAGACGAGGTACGCTTTCCGGCACGGCTCTTCGTCGAGCCCTTCGCCTACGCGCGCTCGCAGGGCTTGCATTGCGTCGCGCACGCCGGCGAAGTCGGCGGAGCCGCAAGCGTACGCGATGCCGTCGAGCTGTTGGGTGCGGAACGCATCGGCCACGGTATCCGGGCGCTGGATGACCCAAGGACCGTCGAGGTACTTGTATCGCGTGGCACACCGTTGGAAATCTGTCCGACGTCCAATCGGCTCACCGGTGCGGTTCTGACCGATCATCCGCACCCGTACGTCGATTTCGATCGACTGGGCTGTGTGGTAACCATCGATAGCGACGATCCCGCGCTCTTTCACACGTCGATTGCGCGGGAATACGAGCTCGTCGAAAGCACCGCGGGGCCGGGCGCACTCGAACGCTACGTGCGAAACGCTATCGAGGCGACGTTCGCACAGCCCATCGAGAAGCAGGTCATGCGCGCGCAACTCGATGAGGCCGTCGCGGAACTTCACGAGCGATCGAGTAGTTAGAGCTTCTATGCCCGGACACTCGCACTCGCACTTCGCCGAATCGTTCGAAATGTATATGAAGGCCATCTATCGTCTCGAACGAGAAGGCCCCGGCGTGACGACGTCGGCACTGGCGACGGAACTCGGAGTCGCCCCCGCCAGCGTTTCGGGCATGCTCAAAAAGCTCGTCACCGATGGATATGTCGAACACGAAGTACGCGGCGACATCAAGCTTACGCGAAAGGGCTTGGAGGTCGCCGTCGGTGTGGTACGGCGCAACAGGCTGGCGGAGCGCCTGCTCACCGACGTTTTGAAGATGCCGTGGGATGAAGTCTACGCCGAAGCCTGCATTCTCGAGCACGCCATTACCGAACGCGTCGAGGAGCGTCTCGTGACGGCGCTCGGCAACCCGCGCACCTGTCCGCACGGCCATCCGATTCCACCAAAAGATCTCTCGGAGCCGGTGCGAACGGGCAGCCCGCTTGCGCAAGTCGAGCCCGGGAAGCGCGTGACCGTCTCCGGCGTGACCGAGCAGATGCCGGAGATTTTGCGCTATCTCGGTCAAGTAGGATTGCGCCCCGGCGTTAAAGTGCGCGTGATCGACAAGGCGCCGCTGGGCGGCCCGATAACGATCGAGATTTCTGGAGAGCGTCACGCGATCTCGCTGGAGCTGGCGCGCACGGTGATGATCGCGTGATCACTCGCTTTTTGATCGTCGTCAACTTCCTCGCTTTTCTTTGGGAGTTGTCGGTTGGGGGCACTAGCGTGCTCGGCAGTTTCGACAGCCCGGGGGCCGTGCGCGTTCTCGAAGAGGCCGCCTTGATTCCGGCTGCCGTACTGCAGTATGGGCAATGGTGGCGCATCGTGACCGGAGCCTTCATGCACGGCGGGTTGATTCACATCGGCGTCAACATGCTGTCGCTCTGGTTTCTCGGCCGCTTCATCGAGTACGCGCTGGGTTCGTGGCGCATGCTGCTCGTCTACATGGTGTCGCTGGTCGTCTCAGGGTTGGGGGTCGTCTACTTTAGCAATCCCATGACGCCGACGCTCGGCGCGAGCGGAGCGATCTTTGGCCTTTTCGGGGCGCTCTTCGCCATCGGCTTCAAGCTGGGCAAGCCTGGAATGGACTTGGTGCGATCGAACATTGGGATTCTCGTTTTGAATCTCATCATCACGTTTACGGTTCCCGCGATCTCTTGGCAAGCTCACGTGGCGGGGCTCTTGGCCGGCTTCGTACTCACCTATGCGATCTACTATCCTCCGAGGCGCGTTGCGCCGGTTGTTGTTGAAAGCTCGACGGGCCGCACCTTAGAAACGCAGTACGAATCGCCCCACGATCGGCAGCATTGGACGCAATGACGCTGGATCGGATCTTCGGATCCGACGGACCCTTCGCGCGGAATCTGCGCGACTTCGAACTGCGTACGGGGCAGCTGCAGATGGCGCAGCTCGTGGAGCGCGGCATCATGGAGGGCATGCACACGATCGTCGAAGCGGGTACCGGCGTCGGGAAGTCGCTTGCGTATCTCGTACCGGCGCTGCGCAGCGGCAAGAAAGTCGTACTCTCCACGGGGACGATTGCTTTGCAAGAGCAGTTGGTTCAAAAAGACATTCCGCTGGTGGAAGCCGCTCTCGGCATCCCCGTGCGAGTCACGCTGCTTAAGGGACGCTCGCACTATCTCTGCCGGCAGAAGTTCGAGCGAATGCGCGAAGACCGGCCGTTGGCGCCGTCGCCGAGCCTACAACGCGTGTCGGAATGGGCCTCGCGCACGCAAACCGGCGATCGTGCGGAGCTGCCGTTCGTGCTGCCAGGAGGTGAATGGGAGCAGCTCGATGCCGATGCCGACGAATGCGTCGGCGAGTACTGCCCGCATTTCCGAAATTGTTTTTACTTCAACAAGCGTGATCAGGCCAAGTATGCCGACGTCGTCGTCGTTAATCACGCGCTCTTCTTTCTCGACCTGGCCGTCGGAGGCGGCCTCTTGCCGCCTTACGACGTTGCCGTGCTCGACGAAGCACATCAGTGCGAGCGATGGGCCACCGATGCGGTCACCGCCATGCTTTCCGCAGCGAGCATCGGGCGTATGCTGCGCAAGATCCATCGAAACTACGAGCTGCCCTCCGCCTTCGACGGCGAGTTCGATGCGGCCGTTCGAGGGTTGGAATCGTCGCTCGCGCGCGTTCCGGGCGATCGTTATCCGCTTGCGGCAAACGAGGAAGCGGGGCCAGCGCTGTTTGCGTTGCGCGAAAGCCTCTACCGTTTGGAAAACTGGTTGTTCGCGAACTGGACCGATGCGCGTAAACACAAGCCGGACGGCGAGACACTCGCCGAAGCCGAGCGCCGGCGCGACCTGATGCTGCGACTCGTCGTGGAGCACGAGACCGTTGTCGACCGCATCGAGGGCGGCTCTCCTGAGGCAATCGCCTGGGCTGAGCGCAGCGACTCAGATGCGCGCTATTCGGTGCATTGTGCGCCGCACGAGGTTGCGGAGTTCTTGCGGACTACGCTTTTCTCGCGTACGCCGAGCGTAATCTTGACCAGCGCGACGCTCTCCACCAACGGATCCTTTGACTTCATCCGCCGCACACTTGGGATCGACGATGCGCAAGAACTCGTCGCCACGTCACCGTTCGACTACGCGCGCCAAGCCCGCCTTTTTATCGCGCCCGCGCAACTTAACCCAAAGTCGTCGGATTTTGCGCGCCGCGCCGCACCTCTCATCGAAGAGTGTCTCGACCGAACGCGCGGACGAGCCTTTGTGCTGTTCACCTCGTACGCCCGCTTGCGGGAGGTCTACGCGTTGCTTGCAGATCGACTCGCTTTTCCGGTTCGGCTGCAAGGCCAGCTTCCGCGCTCGCACCTCATCGATTGGTTTCGACGAACGCCCGGCGCAGTGTTGTTTGCAACCGGAACGTTCTGGGAGGGAATCGACGTCGTCGGCGACGCGCTTTCGTGTGTGATCATCGACCGGCTTCCCTTTCCTTCGCCGAGCGATCCGCTGGTCATGGCGCGCATTCGCGCGCTCGAGGCCCGCGGTCTGGACGGCTTCGAGCACTACATGGTTCCGGCCGCCACCGTGCGTCTCAAACAAGGTTTCGGGCGCCTCATTCGCAGCGGCAGCGACCGCGGCCTGATGGCGTTGCTCGACGGGCGCGCGATATCGACGCGCTACGGCGCGACGATTCTCTCGGCGCTGCCTCCGGCGTTGCGCATCGAGCATCTGGACGACCTCGCACCGTTTTTTTCATCGGGGCGCTCAATCGTATCGTAGCTACTCTTCCTGCGCGACCTCGATCTTGGCGCGCTCGGCAAGCTCGTGCACGATCGAAGAGTCCGCCAGGGTGGTCGTGTCCCCGAGCGCGCGCCCCTCGGCGATGTCGCGCAGCAAACGGCGCATGATCTTGCCGCTGCGCGTCTTGGGAAGCTCCGGCGTGAACGTCACGTACTTCGGACGGATGAACTTGCCCAGCTTTGAGCCGACGTGGTCGCGCAGCTCGTCCGCAAGCTCCGGCGACCCGGTAACGCCGCCCTTGAGCGAGACGAACGCGTACGCGGCTTGGCCGGTTATCTCGTCGAGCTTCCCGCAGACCGCCGCCTCGGCGACCTGCGGATGATCGACCAGCGCGCTTTCGACCTCCGTCGTCGAGATGCGGTGACCGCTGACGTTCATTACGTCGTCGATGCGACCCATGAACCAGTAGTTGCCGTCGGCATCGCGATGCGCGCCGTCGCCGGCGAAGTAGAGATGGGGAAACTTCGACCAATAGGTCTGTGCGTAGCGCTCGTCGTCGCCCCAAATGCCGCGCAGCATGCCCGGCCACGGCTTCGTGAGCACGACGTACCCGCCACCGCCCAGCGGTACGCTCTCTCCTCGATCGTTCACGATGTCGACGCCGATGCCGGGTAACGGCCGTGTCGCACTGCCCGGCAGCAGGGTCGTTAGGCCGGGAAGCGGCGCGATCATGATGCCGCCGGTCTCGGTCTGCCACCAGGTATCGACGACCGGCGTCTTGTTCGCACCGATCCACTCGCGATACCAGATCCAGGCTTCGGGATTGATGGGCTCGCCGACCGTGCCCAACACCCGCAACGATGAGAGATCGTGCCGAGCCGGATATTCCGTCCCCCACTTTATGAAGGTTCGGATCGCCGTCGGTGCCGTGTAGAGGATGGTGACGCCGTAGCGTTCGACGATCTCCCAAAAACGGTCCTTATCGGGAAAATCGGGCGTGCCTTCGTAGATGACGCTCGTCGTGGCGTTTGCCAACGGCCCGTACACGACGTAAGAGTGCCCCGTTACCCAGCCGATGTCGGCCGTGCACCAAAAGATATCGTGCGCCTCTTTGAGGTCGAAGACGAGCTCGTGCGTCATCGCCGCCTGCGTCAAGTATCCCGCCGTCGTGTGCTTGATCCCCTTCGGCTTAGCAGTGGTCCCGCTCGTATACAGAAGGAAGAGCAGGTCCTCGGCGTTCATCGCTTCGGGCTCGCACTCCGTCGATTCGCCGGCGACCAGCTCGCTCCACCAGATGTCGCGCGTCTCGTGCATGAAGACGTCGTCGCCGACGCGACGGGCGACGATGCAGTGCGCAATCGTCGGTGTATGCTCCATCGCCACGTCGCAGTTGCGTTTGAGGGGGACTTTGTTCCCACGGCGCCAGCCGAAATCGGCGGTGATGAGCGCGACGCAGCTTGCATCGTTGACGCGGTCGACGATCGATTCGGGAGAGAACCCGCCGAAGATCACGGAGTGAGCGGCGCCGATGCGTGCACACGCCAGCATTGCGACCGGAAGCTCGGGGATCATCGGCATATAGATTGCGACGCGATCGCCTTTACCGATTCCTAGCTTGCGCAATCCGTTAGCGAACCGGTTGACGTCCTCGAGAAGTTCGCGATACGTGATCGTGCGGCGATCGCCCGGCTCGCCTTCGAAATAATAAGCGATCTTGTCGCCCCGTCCCGAACGTACGTGACGGTCGAGGCAGTTGACGGACACGTTGAGCTCGCCGTCACCGAACCATTTCGCAAAGGGTTCGGTCCATTCGAGCGTTACGGTGAAGGGCTTGCTCCACTCCAGTTTGCGCGCCCAACCGGCCCAAAAAGCGGTGTAGTCGCGCTCCGCTTGCTTGTAAAGTTCGTCCGTCGCGTTGGCTTGGGATGCAAACTCCGGAGAGGGTGGAAAGCGCCGGCGTTCCTCAAAGAGCGGCTCGATGGCAGAGCTCATAGGCGTAACGACTTACGAGGGCCGCAGGGTCAGGCCTGCCGAATCTCACGTGCACTTGCAATGCTGGCCGCACTCGTCCTCGCTGCGCTGACGGTCCCGGCGCAAACGGGACTCGCAACGATTCAATATGACGCGCCTCCGCCGAACTTCGCGATCGAGACGGCGCATGGCTCGACCTATCTTTCGGATCTGCGCGGGCGAGTCGTGGTGGTGGATTTTTGGGCGACCTGGTGCGATGTCTGTACGGCCGAGCTGCGAGACTTCGTTCGCGCTACAAACGTATTCGGCAAGGACGTCGCAGTGGTGACCGTTTCCGACGAGCTGCCGGGCGTTGCGTCGAGTTACCTCGAACATTGGGATATCTCGCTGCCGCTGGTGGAAGACACGCAGGGCGCAATCTTTCGCATCTACTCCGTTACGAAGGTTCCGGTGACGCTGGTGCTCGATCCCAGTGGAGCCGTTTCGTACGTTTCCGTGGGGGGCCTGAGCTGGCAAGAACTCCTCCAAGCAATCGACCGGGCCCAAGGTAACGCCACGGCTGGCACTCGCGGCGCAGGAGTGCTACAGTATGGGGCGTGACAGAGAGCATCGGCCTGGACAAGCGTAAGGCCTACATTTTGGCGACGGTCGTTTACGAATACATCGCGTCCGCCGAGCCCGTTGGTTCGCAGGCACTGACCCAGAAATACAATCTTGGGATCAGCTCCGCCACGGTGCGCAACGAGATGGCCGAGCTCGAAGCGGCCGGATACCTGGTGCAGCCTCATACGTCGGCCGGTCGGATTCCCTCCGATGCCGGTTATCGGACCTACGTTGACCGGCTGATGCAGCCCGAAGAACTCACTGGCGACGATCGCCGGCGCATTCGCGACGAGCTTAGCGATGCAACTCGCGAGCTCGACGAAATTATCGATCACACCACGCGATTGCTTGGGCGTCTCTCGAAGAACTTGGCGTTCGTGACCAAGCCGCAGCAAGAGACGCAAACCTTCAAACATATTCAACTGATCTGGCTCTCACCGCATACCGGAGTTGCGATCGTGGTAACGTCGCTCGGCGTCGCCGCTCAGAGCCTATTTGAAGTGGGGGCGGAGGTCCAGCCCGACGACCTGACTCGTTTCTCCAACGGGCTCAATGCGCGGCTTGCAAACCGTCCGCTTCGTGAGGTCACGGAGAGCGAAATCGCGCATGCCGCGCACGACGTGGGCGTTTCGGAGGATCTACGCGGTGCCGTGGTCACCGCTTGCCTCTCGGCGCGGTCGAACGAACAGCCCAACATCGCGGCCGCCGGCGCGCAAAACCTTCTCGACCAGCCGGAGTTTCAGGATCTTCGTAAGCTTCGCTCCATCCTGCGCATCGTGGAAGAGCAGAAGACGCTCTACCAAATCGTCGCAGATGCGATGGTTTCCGACACCGTAAGCGTCAAGATCGGTCACGAGCTCGGCAGCGAAGAGCTCGCGGACCTCTCCATCGTAACGGTGCCCTATCATTTCGGATCTCACGCGTTCGGAATGCTCTCGATCCTCGGGCCCCGACGCATGCCATATGCGCGATTGTTGGCACTTGCTTCCGGTACCGCCGAATCGTTGAGCCAGCGCCTCTCCGACGTGGATCACCTGCCAACTTCTTAACATGGCGGTCACGGACTATTACGAGATCCTCGGCGTTGGTCGCGACGCTTCGGGGGAGGAGATCAAGCGAGCTTATCGCGCACTCGCGCGCCAGCATCATCCCGACGTCGCCGCCGATAAGTCGAAGGCCGAGCATCGCTTCAAAGAGATCAACGAAGCCTACGAGGTGCTCTCCGATCCAAACAAACGAGCGCAATACGATCGCTACGGCTCCGTCGGCAACGGTGCTTCGGCGGGACCGGGGGACCTCGGCTTCGGAACCGGATTCGGCGACATCTTCGACATGTTCTTTGGCGGAGTGCGTGGCGCGCAGCCGCGCCGCCAGGGCCCGCAACGCGGTGCGGATCTCCGCTACGACCTCGAGATCACGCTCGAAGAAGCTTTCGAAGGTACGACCAAAGAGATCGTTTTCGATCGTCTGGCGCAGTGCGAGGCCTGCAAAGGAACGGGCGCTAAGCCTGGGACGATCGTCACGGTGTGCGATCGCTGCAGCGGCAGCGGAACGGTGCGCATGACGCGCCAGAGCCCGCTCGGGCAAATGGTCACGCAAACGGTTTGCACGCGCTGCGGGGGAGAGGGGCACGTCGCCGCTCACCCCTGCGAGCGGTGCGCAGGGCGAGGTGCTCGAGAAACAGAGACGCGTTTGACCGTCAACGTCCCGGCCGGAGTCGACGATGGTTCGAGGATTCGCATTGCCGGCAGCGGTGAAGGCGGGACGCGCGGCGGCCCAACCGGCGATCTTTACGTTTATTTGAGCCTCTTACCGCATTCGCTCTTCCGTCGCGAAGGTCGAGACACGTTCGTGGACGTGCCGGTGAGTTTTCCGGCTGCCGCGTTGGGCGCTTCGATTGATGTGCCTGCGCTCGGCGGACCGGTCGACGTCACGATTCCGCCTGGAACGCAATCCGGCACGACGTTGCGGTTGCGAGGATTGGGCATGCCCACCGTGCGCGGCGCCCAGCGCGGAGATCATCACGTGACCGTTCACGTCGTGGTTCCGACGAAGATGAACAAGCGTCAACGCGATGCGCTCGACGCCTACTCACTTGCAGGGGGCGACGAGATCGACGATCGAAGTTTTTTCGAGCGCGTGAAGGACGCGTTCCGCCCCGAGTGATTGCGGCGCGCCGATTCTTTGTAGAGGGCGCGAAGGAAATAGGCGGAATCGTCGAGATCGGCGGAACCGACGCCCATAAGATTGCAAACGTCCTGCGATTGAGCATCGGCGATCGCATCGTGGTGATCGACTCGGCGGCGCGAACGTTTACCGCGGCGATCGCCGCCGTCGGGCGAGTCGTACGCGCAACCATCGAGGAGGAGATTTTCGACGATCGCGCACCCTCCGTTGCGCTGCGGATTGACGTCGCACAAGCCGTCCCGAAGGGGCGCCGAATGGACTTCGTCATCGAGAAAGGCAGCGAGCTGGGCGTCGAGACGTTCCTTCCCTTCCATTGCGAGCGCAGCGTTAGCCGGGACGTCGGTGCCGAGAAAGCGGCGCGCTGGCAGCGCATCGCACGCAGCGCGGCGCAGCAGTGTGGGCGCAAGAGCGTTCCGGCGGTCCTCGATCCGATACCGTATGAGACGCTCTTGGAGCGATTTGGCGAGTACGACGCCGTGCTCTTCGCATGGGAGCTCGCTACGCCGGCGCCGTTGCATCGGCGACTGGCCGAGGCATTACCGGCCTCCGGCCGGGCGCTGGTGGTCGTCGGCCCGGAGGGCGGTTTCACGCACGCGGAAGCGGAGCTCGCGCAATGTCGCAGGGCCACGATGCTCTGGCTCGGTCCACGCGTTCTACGCACCGATACGGCCGCTCTCGTACTGTTGGCGGTGATTGGCGCCGTCACGTCGTAAAAACACTGATTCGGCATGGCAATCCCCTTTACAATCGTTATTCCGACCTACAACGAGGCCGCCGGCATCGAAAAGCTCCTCCGGGCGCTCGGGGCGACCTTCGACGCGAGTGGGCTCGATGGAGAGATCATTGTCGTTGACGACAACTCGCCCGACGGCA
>PMUK01000061.1 GCA_003166915.1 Candidatus Cybelea palsarum | reverse complement strand
TGACGCTTGTCTAACGGATCGCAAAAAGCGCTGTAAGTTTCCCGTGGCCGATTCCGGCGCTGCCACCTGATCAGGCTACCGCGCCGGCGCGTCCCACCCGCCAGGCGACCGCTAACGCGGCTCCGCTGCGCTTCGGCCTTGCGCGCGAGTCCCTTCGCTCGCGGTTCCCAGGCCATGCGACAGCGTCGACGTCGAGGCCGCGGGAGGAAACGATGATCGAAGTCTATGGTACAACCTTCGCGCGCATCACGGAGATCAAACGCGGCATGCTGGTGCGCCGGCTTGCCGCTTTTCACGTCGTAGTGGACGTACGCGTGATCGAGGATGATGCCGCTCGTCTGTGGCTAGACGACGGCAGCACGATTACCCTTGGTTCCAGTGGCCTCGTCGAAGTGACACGGTGAGTTCCAGGCGCCGCGAAAGCCCCCCGGAGGCTTGACGCCGTGACTTAGCAGCAGGATAATTGTGGTGCGACGCTGCGTTTGACTTTCACCCGCATTTTAATGCGGGTGAAAATGCAGAGCTGGATATTAGGCTCCTAATCGGGAGCCTTCTTTGTTTAGGCGGGCTCGCAGTCATGCCACGAATTTACCATCGGCGGACCAGTTAATGAAACAAGAATCAAATTCGCCCATAACCTGGGAAACCGCACCTGACATCTTGACGGCTCAAGAGGCTTCGGCACTCGTCCGGATACCTCGAAATGGCGTATATGGAGCCATTCAAGCCGGATTGCTTCCAGCAGTGCGGTTTGGACCGCGCCGGATACGCATCGCCAAGGCCGCCCTCAAGGAGGTCTTCGGGTTACCGCTGGAGGAGACAGACTCGACCGCCGCCTTGAACCACGGAAAGGCGTAAAAGACTACCGTGGAAGGTCATCTTTACCAGCGCGGCAAGAGCAAGGCGTGGTACTTACTCTGTGATGCGCCAGTTGTCCCGCGGGAGAAGCGCAAGCAGCGCAACATCCGCATCGGCAAAATGTCCAAAGCGGAAGCAGTGATTCGCAAGCGCGAACTGCTCAGGCGCGTTGACGAAGGAACCTCATCCGAACCGGTACCCCAGGATGCTGAACAGTATCTTACGGGCTGGCTCGAGTCCCAAAAGCACCTGCTTGCGGCGAAGACGCACGAGCGATATTCGTCGCTGCTGCGTCTTCATGCGATTCCCATAATAGGACGCATCCAACTCGGCCGAATCACGTCCGATCACATCGAAATGGTCTACGATAGGCTTCGTGCCAAAGGCCTCTCGCAACGAACATGTCTACACGTTCATCGGGTCATGCACACGGCGTTTGCCGATGGAGTACGCCGGAAAAAGCTCAAGGAGAACGTCGTAAACCAGCTCAAGGCTCCTCGGGTTGAGGGCCGCGAGCTCGCGCCGATCACGTACGATCAGATGCGGGGACTGATAGGGACGGCGCATGGGACACGCTTGGCCGTTCCTGTAGCGCTCACGGCAGTCACGGGGCTGCGACGGGGAGAACTGTTGGCGCTACGCTGGCGAAACGTCCGCTTGGATAAGGAAGGCTCTGTCTACGTCGCGGAGGCTCTAGAGCAAACGCGTCGGCTCGGCATTCGATTCAAGCCGCCGAAGGCGAAGTCAAAGCGACTGATTCCGCTATCGCCGGAAGCGATCGCGATACTCGCGGCGTACAAAGCGGAGCAGGACGACCAAAAGCAGCACGCAGGAGCAGTCTACGTAGATAACGATCTTGTCTTCTGCAACCCAGATGGCGCGCCATGGCCGCCGGACACGTTCAGCAAGCAGTTCAGCGCCATCGCGAAGATCGCCGGACTCCACGGCTTTCGATTTCACGATATCCGGCACGCATTTGCAACGCTCACGCTCGCGGACGGGAGACCCGTCAAAGAGGTGCAGCTGCTGATGGGACATAGCACCGCGAACACGACCCTCTCATTCTATGCTCATCCGGTTCATGGGCTAGGACGCGAAGCCGTTAACCGTCTGTCGCGTTCGCTGCTTCGGCGCCGAAAAGGACCGGAAGCTTCGTTACCAAATGTTACCAAGTCGCCTTAGGCCGCCGTTGTTCGTCTAGGCGATTGTGCGGAAATCCCGCATAAAAGCTACGCTTGCGGTGCGCGGAGAGGTGGCCGAGTGGTTTAAGGCGGCGGTCTTGAAAGCTGAAAAGTCGATTCCTACGCAGTCATACGCAATCTCAAAGAGTCATACGTTACAAGGGTTTCCCGCCTAGTCGAATCCTACCGCGTCCTAGCGTTTCATACGGCTCCGCACCAAGTGCGTGACCAAAATGTGACCAAGCTCGACCAGCGCACCGGGTCTGTTATAATAGGGCTATGCTGCCGGATGGCTGGGTCCGGCCCCGGCGCTGGAAACTGCCCGCCTACACCGAAGCCTCCGTCTATGCAGCCACCTCAAGAGCTACCAGAGCGGTTGACGCGCTCATTCGCCGTCGCAGAGTTTCGCTACACGATGCGGGCTAAGAGAACAATCCTTGAACCCCTTTTCGCTCAAATGCAGTTAGTTGGCGCTGAGTACCGCACAAGAAGGGACCTCATTCAGGGATGGACTGATTTAAGAGTTCTGGATGAGTTCATGGACCCGGCAGGACGCCTACGACTCCAGGAGCACGGCAAGAATAAGGGGATTTACGAAGATACAGCCGCCACGATAGTGCTCCTCGTGGTTGCGCAGATGGAACGCTTTTACAAAGCAACAGACATATCACTGTACGACCGGGGACGAGAGTGTTATCTAAGAGGTGTCAAGTTCTCAAAAGCTCTCAAGGTCTTGGCAAATCAGTACAAACACCTTGGCTCATGGCTGAGCAAAACAGGTCAAGCTAGGGACGAACATGAAGTTTCGCTGCTCGTGGACGACCCTTACCGGGCGGATGCGGCTGCGGAGTTTTTGCTGAGAAGCGGCTTCGTTGAATATGCCGACCTGGAGAACTCCATTCTGTCATGTACTGAAGGAATAGTTGAGCGTCCATTAGTCGTCGATGATGGGGGAGAACTGGCTACGGTTAGGCTGCAATACGACCCTCAGACGGGCTCTCATCCCTAGTGGACGTGCGAGGCATCGCCGCTACGCTGGTTCCTTTGGATTGGCGATATGAAGGTCGCCTGAAGTTTCAGACTGAGACTGAGGTAATCGAAGGAGCCGACAAGTCGTTCATCGCGTTGAACAGCGGTTCTTCAAAAGACAGCGGGCACATTTACGCCGAAGGCCGCTCATTCGAAGAGCACTATGAAGCCAACGGACGACTGGTCATCGCAAGTTCTACCGTCCGTGCCGTGGACGAATATGCCTTCTGCTACTCGTCGCCGACCAATCGCGACGCTTCCCGACTAAAGGTTCGACTTCGTGGGCTGCTGGTAGACTCAATAGACACGGCGTCCGTTACACGCGAGACGGCGCTAGGAATGTCGCTATCGGACTGGCCTTTACAAGTGAACACTGAGGCGTTTGGGCGGCGCGCAGTGCTCTCTAACCGGCGGTTGGAGTCAGAATCGGATTCTGACGCTATCGAGCTAATCTATGAGGGCAATCCATTTTCAAGCGGCGAGCGCGCTGCTCTGCACGACGTTGTTCGGTTCATCTGCGGTGTGCGTGGCGGAGCCTGGTTCGTAGAGTGCTTTAACGAGCGCAGTGCTCGGGTCGGCTTCAAGTGCGAGCTTCGGGGTCGCATAAAGCTATTTAGTCAGCATCTTCGACCGATTAATGCAGTTACCCAGAACGAAGCTCTTGCCGAAAGCTTTCCGACAATGCTCACGGAGATGTTGGAACTTCGCAACAGGAAAGCCCCAGCGGTCAGCGCGATGATTCACCACTACAACGATGCCTCCGTCCAAACATACCCAACGTCTCAGCTTCGTGATTTAGCCGTTGCCGTCGAATCGCTGTTTGTGGCCTTTACGGGGCGACAGAGTGGACGAACTCCAATGGCGCACGTTCCAGACTTTGGCGAACGAATGCGTCCGGTGCTGGCGTCTTTTGAGGCTGCGTTTGCAGGCGTAGCCGACCACGAAGCGCGGAGCGAGCTAGACAGGATTCGCGACAAAATAAGATATGCGAACCTCATATCACCCCGGCAAGAACTCTTTGCTCTGTTGGAGTCGCTCGACATAGGGTTCGGAAAGCTGGACCGTGACCTTATTGGTGGTTACCGTAACGGAATACTCCACTCGGGATACTATGGCGACGAATCCGACCTCGACGACCTTCGCGAGAACGCGAAGGCTTCCAACGAATACGCAAATCTGTTTCACCGGGCCGTGTTACGAAAACTCGGGTTCAGCGGGCAGTACCGCGATGCGCGGACTCGTGAATCGTTCAACCTTTGCGATGCGCCAAGTTATCGCGATGCGAAGAAGAAGAAGAATAAGAGCGGGGAAGCCTCTGGCGTTACCGAGGCCGCGAGCGGGGAGAAGGAGTGATTATAAAGCCGACCATCAGGGCGCATATAATCTGGAAGCTCTCGGAAGCGGAGTTCTACCTGCGCCAGCTTAAACACGCCTCGAAGGAGATTTTTGGAAGCATCAGGCCGTTGGACTTCGGTTGGACGAACGCTGACCATCAAGGCAAGGCTCAAGTGTTTCTGTTTCTCTTTTCCGCGTTCTTATCGCCGCTTAGGTGTGTAACGTTCTACATAAAGAAGACGTGTGAGAATCAGAAGCCTCCAAGCAGATGGTACAAGGAGCAAATAAAGAAGGCTGTCAAAGAACGGAGCCTGCTGGCGGCATTTTGTTTCCTTCGAGATAGCGACGTTCACGACCAGGCACTGAGCGGGACACCGGGAGTTAGGCATAAAGTCGATTTATCGGCACAAACAGCCACGTCCGAGTTTACGTTGAATGAGAACACCCTTCTGACGATTGAGGCGTTGAAAAAGCACCGTTGGGCCGCCGAGCTTCTTGCCGGTGACTCCGTTGTGGCGATTAGCGAAAGCGCGCTGGCGAAACTCAGCGATTTAGTGCAGGAGGGCATCCAGGCGGGGCTGTTCTGACGTAATCGGCGAGGCTTGAACTCCAACCGGAGCCCTGGCCTCGCCGAATACGATGCTACGCAACTTCGGCGACTTGGAACCGTCCGAGAACACGAAGCACAATAGCTGAGCCATTAGTCTCGGTAACGTGTTCCGAGCTTCGTCCAACCACCCTTTGAAGAACGTACCCGAGGCGGCCGACCATCGCCATGCCAAACATCGCGCCGCATGTCGTAGTCAAGTGTCTCGGGACTGTGAAGGAAATACCGTCTAAGGAGAACGCGCATAAGCAGCACGGTGACGGCCGAGAGAAGTGCGATAGCTAGTAGCATTTCGCAGAATCTCCTTGTATTGTCTAGGCGTCTACAGCGTAGCTGAGACCCCGGTACATTCTACCACAAAGACGATTCCGCCGCATAGGATGCAGGTAAGCCAGAACAATCGTGCAGGGCAAACGCTACCTTGTCGCGCATCTCAGAACAGCCGGACAACTTGTCCGGCTTCGTTATGGGGTGATTAGTTGGACGACAGGTATTTCATCGAGCAGCGCGCTCAAGGTGACTTCGCGATTCGCAAGCCGAAGTCGCAGCGGGCCAGTGCGGTAGCTCCTACGCAGAAGAAGGCCGTAGCCCTCGCGCGGAAGATGAACCCCGAGGCAGCCATCTTCGTCGAGCGCGTCCGCGACGTGAAGGGTGGTTCCCCCGACAAGTGGCGAAAACTGTAGACGGCAACAGACGTTAAGGTGAAAAAAGCTCGCCGCGAGGGTCGTTACGAAGACGACATCGAGGCTCAGGAACAAACCAGGAAGTATCGGGAACAGCTACGGCACCTGCAGTGGGAACGGGACCCTGTATTACTTGTGCTGCGTGGGCATCTACACGTCGAGCAGGAACTTAACTACTTGCTATGCCATCGCATCCCGGCCGACGTTTTCAAGGTGCTAAACCTCCGGTTTAAGCGGAAGCTCGACCTGGCGCGGGACCTTGGGCTCATCACGCCTGGAACCTACGCCGCATCGGACCTTTTGAATCAATATCGCAACCGACTGGCTCATAACCTCGACGGCGTCGTCGGTGAAGCCGAAGCCGAAAACTTCTACAGCCTCTTGGAGAAGAACGGGACGTTCGAAGGCAGTCGAATGACCAGGGGCGACAAGCCTATGGTCACTCTCAGTCGATGCATCAGGACCGTCTACTCGCTGTATGCGGCAGAAGTTATGACCGTTCAGACCGGAAAGGCGTTCAAAGTCGTGCTTGGACCGTGGGTCACGCAGGAGATTGAAGAGGGCTCGTTCGAGGAGCATCAGCGCGCTAACTACGAAGAGGCGCGCCGTCTTGAGAAGGTACTAAACGAATCGCCGGAAGCACAGGCCGAACTCAAACGCTTGAGCGAGGAGGCGCGGCGCAGGACTCGCGAGATATACGGGGACATATTCGACGGTAAGTAGATTTGCGGGCCGTGAGCAGCGCATTCACGGTAGCCCACCTCTTGCCAGCGCGCTATGCGAAGTCGATGTACCTTACTGAGCCCGAGGCTCGCGTGAACACCTGAAAACATGGATTCTCTACGGTACTACGGTGGTACGCGCCGCAGTAGTGCGCCTGAAGAGCACTGCTCCCTTGTCGCCCGCGAACCGGATATTGCCGGGGACGCTTGCGACGACCCGATGGCAGCGGAAGGTGACTCAGTTTGTCTGCAGTCGGGCACTCTTCGTCGCATGACGCATTTTGAACTCGATGTTTACGATGAGGTCCTGCGAAGCCTCGAAGTGCCGCTGGACGGCCACCCTGTAGGACCCTGGACTTATCCCAGCGCGATTGCGTGGCTCGTCCGAACGAACTGAGAAAGGTGCTGGGCAGCCTACTCGTTGTATGGAGAACCCGATGGGTTGTGGCGCTTGAACAACTGCCTCTACTACGGCGACAATCTTGAAATAATCCGCCGGTACATCCCCGCCGACTCCGTGGACCTTATCTACCTTGACCCGCCCTTCAAGAGCGATGCGGACTACAACGTACTCTTCGCGGAGCACTCCGGTACCGGCGCGGCGGCGCAAATCAAAGCTTTCGAGGACACCTGGACCTGGGACGAATCGGCCGCGAGAGCATACGAGGAAGTAGTCGAGGGCGGCGGTCCCGTTTCCGTTGCGTTACAGGCGTTCCGGCAAATGCTCGGCGAGTCGGACATGATGGCCTACCTTGCCATGATGGCACCCCGCTTAAAGGACCTCCACCAGGTCCTCAAGCCGAACGGTACGCTATACTTGCACTGTGACGAAGTAGCTTCGCATTGGCTTCGGGTTCTGCTCGACGGCGTCTTCTCGCCGGTAAAGTTCCTCAACGAGATAACGTGGAAACGCACCCATTCGCACGGGAACGTGCGACGAAACTTCGGAGCAATCTGCGACCGGATTCTTGTATACGTTAAAGGCAAACCGTACAAGTGGAACCAACAGTATACCGCTTTTACCGAAGAATATATCAAGAAGGTGTTCAAGCATACAGACCCTGATGGACGCAAGTGGCAATCTGTAACAATGCGAAATCCCGGCGTCCGCCCAAATCTGCACTATGACTACACGGCCTCGAACGGCAAGACGTACAAGCCTCATCCAAATGGATGGGTTTGCGACGAGGAGCGGATGCGGAAACTCGACGCGCAAGGGCGGCTCCACTTCCCGAGTCCGAAGGGAAAGGCCAAGGCGCTTCGTCTCAAGATGTACTTAGACGAGTCGAAGGGCATTCGCTTGCAGAACCTGTGGGAAGACATTCCGGCGTTGTCCTCCAAGGCAAAAGAGCGACTCGGTTATCCGACGCAGAAACCAGAGGCGCTCCTCTCGCGTATCATCGAGACGAGCAGCAATCCAGGCGATGTAGTCCTAGACCCGTTCTGCGGGTGCGGCACTACCGTCGCTGTCGCGCAGCGCCTGGGCCGTAACTGGATTGGTATTGATATAACGCACCTTGCGATTGGGCTGATTAGGTTCCGACTGCAGAACACGTTCGGTGAGGCCATATCATCAAGCTATAAGGTTATCGGCGAACCCGTTTCGTTGCCGGACGCGAGGCAACTCGCGGCTGAAGACAAATACCAGTTTCAGTTTTGGGCGCTTGGGCTCGTGGGTGCACGTCCGGCCGAGCAGAAAAAGGGGGCCGATAAAGGGATTGATGGGAACATATACTTTCACGACGACCCGAAGGGAAAGACGAAGCGCATCGTTATCTCGGTCAAGGGCGGCGACAATCTCAGCGTGGCAATGGTCCGCGACCTCGTGGGGACGGTCGCGCGCGAAAAGGCCGACTTGGGTTTGCTAATCACGCTCGCCGCGCCGACTGGCCCAATGAAAAAAGAGGCTGCGTCTGCGGGGTTCTACACGTCGCCGATGGGCGGCAAGCATCCCAAGGTGCAGATTCTCACCATTGAGCAGTTACTCAATGGTGTTCGCATCGACTATCCGACCGCGTCACAACGAACAGACGTTACGCTTAAGAAGGCAGTGCGAGCAGCCTCACCGCTACCATCGGTAACATCGCTGTTTGAGCCTGAAGTGGACGAAGACCTGATTTTAGCAACCGACGATGACGAGGACGACGACGAGGACGAAGACGAGGAGACAGTGGATGCCTAAGCGCGCGAAGTTCGCTATCGCTGCCGAAGAGTGGATGAGTAAACACGCGGCCGATAAAGCTATTACGACGAAAGCATTTTGGGAGGGGCTCTCAAAGGCTTACCCCGAACTGACGACACCCTCCGAGAAAAGAAAGACGCCAAAGGCTACCTGTATGCGCGACCTTCGGAAGGACGGCGCTTTCGAGGTCGGTGACGGAAGGATTTCGCTGAGGAAGCGTTAGGTGAATCGACTCGTAGCCGCCAGGAGCGCCTGCAGTTCGCCACGATGGAGGGCCGCAGAAAACTCTTCCATGCCTTCCAGTAATGCGGCGCGGTCATTTAAGCCAGAACCTAGGGCCGCTGCTGCAAAGGTGTCCCTTACCCAAAAACTAGCCGGCCCCACTTCGCCCGGCGCGTCAACGCGGAAGTAAGAAAATCGCTCGTCATCAAATCGGCTGTGACGCGGACAGCCAACTGTATGCGGCGACGAAATGCAGAGTTCGCAAATATCGAGTTCGCCCACACCCGCAACGAGGGCAGTTGACCCTATCGCGAATCTTACGGGCTCAGCCATTTTGTTTCGAGAGTATGTCCTAAGCTTCATGTCCAGCGGAGGGTTCCACTTGCGACGGGTTCGCTCCGCGCTGGCGGGGCACCGCTCCTACCTGATTCTGGCTCTTTCGTTCCCTTCTGTTGCATTTCTGTTGCACGAGAATCGGTAGGCCCAGCGGGATTCAGGAAACGGAGCCTCCCGCATAAAGCTAGATGACCGGCTTGGGCTCGGTTCCCCAACCCCACTTTTCGGGCAGTGTCGGGTCAGCGTCCGACTCTGTAAGTATTCGAACGGGTCCTGCGTTCGGCAGCCTGTGAAGGGAGAGCCAACCTCCGGCGAGGGCGACAGCCTGAGCAACGATGCATTGCGTGGCAGCAAACGAGTCTCGGCAATATACCGTAACGTCGTGGGGACCGAGTTCTGAAACCGCCCACGTTCGCTCGACGCCGTACTCCTCTCCGATGAACGGATGGGACTCGGGGATGAAACCATGGCCACCATCGTTCACAATCCTGACGGTCTGTTCCAATAGGTCCCGACTGTCAATGAACGGGTCAACTTCCCGCTCGAACCCCAACTTGGGCTTTCGGTATCTCATTGCTCCGACGAAGGCATGGCTCGTCGCCTCAAGCATTCCCTGATGAACG
>PMUK01000169.1 GCA_003166915.1 Candidatus Cybelea palsarum | reverse complement strand
CCACGTGCCGATGAGCGGCCGCGCACGATAACCACACGGGGGCAATGGCTCCGCGACGTCCTTTCCACCGTCATACTTTGCCCACTCGGAACGCGGGATTCCAGCATCGATATAGGCTTGCCGCTTAACCGGAGGAATGACGGCGCTTAGCCCCTCGTTCACGCCGGTCGTCCGGCTGAGTCCGAGCTTCCTAGCGTCAAAGCTAAACCCCGCGAAGTTCACCGCGTGGTTCGGATCGGTCCCGATGGTATGGATTGTTTTGGGGATCGGAGGTGTTGGCGTAGATGAAGCCCATGGGCAGTAGGTGCTGCGGGGCCATGAAGCGACCGCCCCCAGGACCGGGAACCTCGAGCGCTTCCAGCCATGCCGCCGGAATCATGTGGACGCCTTGCGACGTGAAGTAGTAGACATGTCGCTGCGTTCTGTCCCAGCCCTGGTCGAGCACGATGGCCGGATTGGATTTCGGCATGTCCGTCGCGGCGAAGACCGCGACGGACGATACAGCGACGAGAATGGCAGCCACGGGCCAGAAGCGCGCAATACGCGCGTGGATTTTCATTCATACCTCCCGTCCGACGAGGTTTCCGGGCCCTCGGCGCGCACGATAAGGTCCATGCAGCCGATGAACGAGAACACCTTCTTATCTCTGGCCGTCTGGCGCCGGTAATGGACGAGCGCGTCGAGCGGGTACCACAGCCCCACCCAAGCGATGACGGCAAAGAATCCGTCACCGATGAACTGATTCGCGAGCGTCGAGAGTCCGGAGCGGTTGAAGTAGTACGATAGCAAGACCGCAATCACAAAGAGAACGAAGCCGACGCGCAGCGCCGACATGACATCCTGCCATTGCGCGCTACGGATCAGTTCTGTTTGTTGTAGACGCTGGCTGCAGTAGCGCCCAATCGCCCGATGCATGAGCACTTGTGTCTCCGCGTTGACCTGATCGCTGGGAAGGGTGACGACGACGTGGGATCCCGGGCGCAGTCGGCGAGGCGTCAGTTCCGCGATTAACTCCTCCATGCCGCTTACGAGCCGCCCGCCCGCAGAGAACATATCGACTGGCGCGACCTCGAAAAGCTGCTCGGGCGCTCTCAGCCGCAGGACAATCTCGGTGCTTCGAGCGCCGGGGGCTACCAGGAGATGACGATCTGGCCGTTGCCGGGAGCCGCTCCGCTTGATATTGAAAAACTCATTTGGTCTGCCTCCTGAACATAGAAGCTTCAGCGGTTTGGTGTGTTAACGGTTGCAAACTCAAGGCGATAATCACTTCCTCGCTTGACTGCCGGGAACCCCACCTCCCTCAGAGAACGTTAAGTGTCAAAAGAACCAAGCGATTGCCGGGCACGCTTCGTGCCAGGGGAGAAAATTATGGATCGAGGTTCACGCCGGATCCTAACCGTTGTTGTGTCGGCGCTGCTCCTCGGAGTTTCCTACGCATCGCTCGCCCAGGCACAAGAATCTTCCGGAGCCTGGAATCCCGCCGTGCGTCCCGCATACGGCGAGCCCGTCGTGCTCTCCAGCAAAGATGGCGTGCTCGAGGTCACGCTGACTCCGCGTCAGAGTACCGCTCGACTCGACACCGTCGCCAATCCCGTCAAGAACATGCTGCTCTTCGATTACTCGGTGCAGCGCGGAACCGCGTCCAACGGCCAGATGTCCGGCGGGCACCAGTATCCGGCGCCGACGCTGCAAGTCGAACCGGGAGAGAGACTGATCGTTCACATCAACAACGAACTGCGCAACCTCGCGATCCGCGACTTTTACGACCCGAAGTACACGCCGCAAGGCCAGACGGTACCACTCTACCCGGCGATGATGACGTCGTCGCCGGTCAATCTCCACGTGCATGGCGCGCACGTGAGCCCGCGTGGTAACGCCGACAACGTGCTGTTGCACATCGATGCCGGCATGTCGAACACGTACGTGTACGACATCCCCAAGAACATGACGCCGGGCACGTTCTGGTATCACAGCCACCTGCACACACTGACGGCGTCGCAGACGTACTACGGTCTCGCCGGTATGCTGCTCGTCGGCCGCGCCGACAGCGAGATTCCGCTCGTCACGCAAAATAAAATTCCGATCCGCACTATGCTGTTGCAGTACAATACGGTCTTCGATCGCAGCGGCGGCCTGGCGCAGATGACCAATCCGAACTGGCCGCAGTGGGTCAGCACCCTGATACCGCCCAAGGGTAACGAGCTCGTCAGCGGCACGTACCACCCATCGCTTGCACCAGTGAATTTTTTGGAATCGAAGAAGGGCACGCAGTGGGCCACCGTGTGGTACGCGGGGCCGCTGTCGATTAATAATATGCGTGGCCGCCTCCAGTTCGTGCCGACCAACTTGCAGCGCTTCACGGCTGCCGCGGGTTCCGGTGGCGCCAATATGAAGGCCAACCCGTCGCTTCCCGATTACGAACGCGACGTGCAGTTTACGGTCAACGGGTTGTTCGAGCCGGTCCTCAAGGTCAAGCCCGGTCAGACCGAGATTTGGGTGCTCGCGAACGTCAGCGACATCGCGTACATGAACGTTGAGCTCACCGAAACGGCGACCGGCTACCATCCGAAGATCGCCATCGTCGGACAAGACGGTCTCGCCTATGGCGAAGTGCACTATTCGTACGAAGCGGATGGAACGCAGTTGCTGATTCCGCCGGCGTCGCGCTATGCGATCGCCGTGACGATGCCCGCCAAGGGATCCTTGCGCCTCTCACTGCCGGGTCTGGGTTCGGGCGCCAGGACGCTTTCCGCGCCCGGCGTCCTCTACACTAACAACGGCACGACCAATCCGCCCGCGCGGTTGGGAACGCTCAGCGTGCTGCCGTCGGCGATCAGTTATGCGGACGGATTCTTCATCTTCCCGTCGCAAACGCTACTTAATACCAATCCGGACGATGGGCAAGGAGTTACCACGGCGTTTAGCGCCGGGCAGAAGCTCGACGCGCCGACGCCCTTCCACGATCTGTCGAAACTCATACCCGACGTGAGCCGCACGCTGCTCATCAACGGGGGATTCCTCAACAATCACGCCACCAAATCAGATCCCAAGGCGTTCGTGTATGCATTCGACGGAAATGCGTTCCCCAACGTTCCGTTGATTCAGGCGCGACTCGGTTCGGTCGAAGAGTGGAACTTCGTCAATCACAACAACGACGCCCATCCGATTCACGTCCACGTCAATGACTTCCAAGTGACCAAGTACTTCGATCCGACGACCGGAACGAAACTGGGACCGCAGATGTTTGGCCAAGACAACGCCAACGTTCCCGCGCCATCGATGGGACCGCAGGAGGCCGTCATTCAAGCCGGTACGCTGACGATGCGCACGCACTTCATCGACTACTTGGGCTTGTACGTGCTGCATTGCCATCGGCTCAACCACGAAGACAATGGGCTGATGATGTTGATCAACGTCATTCCCGCCGTTTCCGATTATGCGGTCGCGGTTCCGGGGTCGCCGGGCCACCCAGCAAAGGTGAACGTTTTCGACGGGCACGGCGATCGCTTGATGGCGACGGTCACGCCGTTCCCGGATTTCTACGGAACGCCCAGCGTGGCGATCGGGGACGTCAATGCTGACGGGATCTACGATCTCATCGTAGGTGCGGGCAACGGACACTCGCCCGAAGTCGTGGTGTACTCCGGCGCTCCGAGCGGCGGCAAGCCGTTCTCAACCGAGCTCGCACGCTTCCAAGCATTCGACGAGGCGCAGAGGGGCGGCGTGAGCGTTGCGTCCACGCAAATCGACGGCAGATCGGCGGATAACATTATCGTCGGCTCCGGGGCCGGGACGACCGATCAAGTTCGGATCTTCAGCAGCGAACTTCCGGCTCTTGGCACGGCACCGGCAACGTTCGCAACCTTCGCACCGTACGGAAGCGATACGTCGGGCGTCAACCTCGCCGCCGGATTCGTCGACTTCTTGACCGGGCGCAACAGCATCGTGACCGCGCCCGGATCGGGCGCACAAGTCAAGGTGTTTTCGTACTCGCTAATGACGCCGATCGGCAGCCCGCCGGCGTGGCCGAACAATCCGGGCAACGCGCATATGGATGCGTCGTTTATGCCGTTTGGCGCAAGCTATCGCGGTCCGATCTCGATCGCTACCGGGTGGCTGGCCGGTTCGTACGGCGGCGCCGAAGCGATCGCCGCCGGTCAGCTCGCCGGCGCGGGAACCGTTAAGGTGTTCTCGACCGGAACGGCGCTGCAGGGCAATCCACCGATGTACTTGCGAAGCGCGATGGGGCATGACATGGCCTCGAACTTCAGCGAGATTGCATCGTTCGAGCCGTTCGCCGGGGCGTCGCGCGTTCGCGTTGCGACGACGTCGACCACGATCGGTGCCGATTTGCTCGCGAGCGGAACTCGCGGTGGCACGGTGCAAATCGAGAAGTTCCGGCTCGTGCGCTCCAACCCGCAAGCGCACGCTCTCACCGCGACGCGCGTGCACGCGATCTGGTCAGGATTGGGAACCGCTGCGGCGGTGCTCGGCGGCGACTAGGTTTCCTGACAACGTGGCGAACGACGTTGCGACCCTGCTGCTCTGTGCCCGGGTGCGGCCCGAGTGTGTCGACGAATTCAGGCAGTGGCACGTGCGCTGGCAGACGGCCGTCTTAGCCTCGCCGGGTGCGCTCAGCTTCGAGTTCTGGCCGTCGGCACCGCCGGATCAAGAAGAAGCCGTCGCTCTGTCGCGCTTCGAAAACGAAGAAGCCTTGCGAAACTGGCGCCGCAGCGACATCAACCGACACCTGGTTGCCGAGGCAGCCTCGTTTGCCGAAGGGGGCATCGTGATGCAGCTCGTCGGTCAAGCGGCCGTCGCGTATTACGTGCAGCACGGCGTGACGTTCGTCGTTGTGACCGACATCAAGCCTGGCAAAGAAAAAGAGTATCGCGCCTGGGCCGACAAAATTCAAAAGGTTCAGGAAACGTTCCGCGGTTACATCGGGTCGTTCGTCCAGCCGCCCCAGCATAAGGAGACTGGCTGGACGACCGTACTGCGATTCGATAACGCGCAGCACCTAAGCGCATGGCAAAACTCGCCGCAGCGCGCGGCGTTGATCGAGGAGGCGTCGCCGTTGGTCGAGCGCTTCAATGCGCAACGCGTCGACACGTCGTTTCCGGGCTGGGTTCCCAACGATCCGGCCACCGGCAAACCGCCGAACATGTGGAAAACGGCGTGCCTCGTCTTGCTCACACTGTTTCCGGTCGTGATGCTCGAACTCAAGTTTCTCAATCCGCACCTGCACGGGCTGCCGCCGGCGCTCGCGACGTTCACCGGCAACGCCATCAGCGTCTTGCTGACAACGTGGCCGCTCATGCCGCTGGCGATTCGCTTTTTCCGGCCTTGGCTGTTCCCTGAGGGCCAACCGCGAGCACTCGTGCTCGCAATGCCGTTCGTGCTGCTGGGGTGCTACGCGCTCGAGATCGCCGTTCTGTGGAGGTTGCTCTAAGCGTCCTTCGACTGCGCTCAGGATGACACCATGAGTTTTGAGAAGATTCGATCCTCGCTGAACGGCAGGGCGGTAAAACGCACGCCGGTCGCCGCCTTGAGCGCGTTGCCGATCGCCGGGGCAACCGGGTTGATCGTGTTTTCTGCGATCGATTTCGAACCGAGCGGCCCGATCGCATCGAACGTATCTGCGAAGAAGACCTCGGTAATCGGAGCATCGGCAAACGTTGGAATCCGGTAGTTTCGCAGCGTTGGATTGATCACTGCACCGGCATCGTCATACACCATTTTCTCCTGGAGGGCCCAGCCGATGCCTTGCACGACGCCGCCGACGACTTGCCCACGCAATTGGTTGGGGTTCATGACCACACCCGCGTCGACGGCTTCGATGCTGAACAGGATTCGAATCTCGCCGCTCACTCGGTGCACCGCCAGCCGTACGCCATACGCCATGAATGCCACGGTGCGCGGCGATCCATACGCTTTACGAAAGCAGGCGAGTTCTTCGCCTTGCGCTCGCGCGGCGGAGTAAAGCTCGGTCAGCAAAACGCGTCGGTCGCCACACAGAACCGCGTCGTCTTCGAGCCGGCATTGCTCGACCTGCACCCCGGTCGTTCGGGCAGCGAACGAAAGCATTTTCGCGCGCAGGGCGACTGCAGCGTTTTCGACAGCTTTCGTCGGCACCATCATGCCAACGCTGGCGAACGTGCCGCTGTCGTACGGGGTCTTGTCGGTATCGGCGTTGAGGAACGTCACGCGCGCCGTCGGGCAGCCCATGACTTGCGCGACTACCTGCTGCTGCGCAGTCACCAGACCGTTCCCGATTTCAACCGAACCGACCGTAAAGTGGTAGCCGCCGCCCGGTAGCAGCGCCACTTCAGAACCGGAGCGCTGCTCGGTTGGCGGAACGCAATCGAGCATCGATAAGGCGACGCCGCTGCCTTCGAGCCAATCCCCGCTTTCGGGTTTGGGGAGACCGCCGCCGCTCGCCAGTGCTTTTTCGACGGCATCGACGCATTGATCCAAGCCGTAACTGCCCATCGTTAGATCCGAGGCACCTTCCAACACCGATTCCATCTTGTCGTCCGGTCCGATCATATTTTTCCGGCGCATTTCGATCGGGTCGACGTTCAGGAGCGCGGCGAGCTCGTCGAGCGCGGATTCGACGGCAAACGTCGGCTGGCCGGTGCCGTAGCCTCGGAAGCCGCCGCCGCACTGGAGATTGGTGTAGACTGCGTACCCGTCGCCCTTTTTGTTCGGGCATCGGTAGATGGCCCATGGGCCGGACATGCCGTTCGCGAGCGTCTCGCCGCCGTGATTGCCGTACGCTCCGGTGTTGGAAACGATGCGAAACTGCATTGCGGTGAGCGTCCCGTCTTTTTTTGCACCGAGTTTGACGTGCGTCTTCATCGGATGGCGGGTCGTCGCACCGGTGAACTGCTCCTCGCGCGTGAATTCCCACTTTACCGGACGCCCGGTCTTGATCGTCGCCAGGAGTGGCAGATCTTCGCTCATCATGTCTTGTTTGCCGCCGAAACCGCCGCCGACGCGCTCGGTGAAGACGTGCAGATCCGACGGGAGGATGCCGAAGAGATAGCAGAGCTTGCCTTTGACGATGAACGGACCTTGTACGCTAGTGCGCACGTGAAGTCGGCCATCCTCGCCGCGCCACGTAATAGACTGCATCGTTTCGAGATGAACGTGCTGCTGACGCGGCGCGTCGTAGGTTTCCTCGTAGATCGCATCGGCCGCAGCGAACCCTTGGGCAACGCTGCCGACCTCACCGTGAAGCTCGAGAAAGACGTTCTTGTTCGGGTGAAGGATGCGAGAATCGCCACCCTTGTCGTGCAGCACCGGAGCCCCCGGCTCCATCGCTTCTGCGGGGTCGAAAACGGCCGGCAGGATGTCGTACTCCACCTTGAGACGGCGGCAACCTTCTTCGGCAGCCGCTTCATCTTCGGCGACGACGGCGGCGATGCGCTGACCGACGAAGCGCGCGACGTTGTCGAGCATATAGGTATCGTCTGGGTCGACGCGATTGTCTTCGTGGATAGCCGTGCTGTAGAGGCGGCGCGGAACGTCTTCCCAGGTGAACACCTCCACGACACCACGTACGGCCATCGCTTCCGAGCGATCGATCGACAGAATTTTCGCGTGCGCGTGCGGCGAGCGCAACACTTTTAGGTGCAGGAGGCCATTCATAGGCGGTATGTCGCTCGTGTAACGAGCGTGTCCCGTAACGATGCCTTCGGCAAACGGATTCGGCACGCTGGTGCCGCAGGAGTTTCCGGCGACGTCGGGCGCGACGTTTTTAATTCCGGTAAACGCGTCGCGAATCGACCCGTAGCCCGTACAGCGACAGAGATTTCCCTTGAGCGCTCTCGGAAGATCCTGCTTCTGCTCGTCGCTGAGCGCTGCGGCCGTCATAATCATTCCGGCTGCACAGTAGCCGCACTGGAAGCTCTGCGCGTCGAGGAAGGCCTGCTGCATCGGATGCAGTTCGCCGTTCTTGGCCAACCCCTCGATCGTCGTGATCTCTTTGCCTTCGGCTCGAAATGCCGGATAGAGACAGCTGTGCACGGGCTTTTCGTCGACCCATACGGTGCACGCGCCGCAATCGCCGCCGTCGCAGCCTTTCTTGACGCCGTACCACCCAAGGTCCCGAAGAAAAACCCGGAGGCACTCGCCCGGTGCCGGTGTCGCTGCAAAGCTCTTACCGTTAACCTGAAGCTTCACGCTTCCAACTCCTGCCGAATCTGTTCCGCGTAGTAATACGTCAGATGCCGACGATGCGCCGGCGAGCCGTGAACGTCGGCGAGATAGAGGGAATCCGGGATTGCCGTATCGATGGCGTTGCGAAGTTGCTCGGAGGACGGGGTGCCGTCGAAGGCGAGTTGTACGGGTTTGACCGTTGCTGCCGTAATCATGAGCGCTAGGCCGCCATCCGGCTTACGGCGAGTACCGATGAGCAGGACCGACGAGCGTCCGAGGTGCGTGAGCTCTGAACGACGGAACGCAAACGACTTCGCCAACGCCGCTGCGGGAAGGTGGATGCTGCGCAGCAATTCGCCAGGTTGTAAGATATTCGTGTGATTTCCGGTGACGAAGTCGGCGGCGCGCACCTCGCGCGGCGGTCCGTCGCGCGGTAAGAGCGTATAGATACCTTCGAGCGCCACCGTAAGTGAGATCATCGGACCCGCCGGCAGCGACATCACGATGTTTCCACCGATCGTCGCCTCGTTCCAAATCTTGAACGACGACAAGAAGGCCCGGCAGCATTCGCCAATGAGCGACCCAGCGCTCCACTCGGTGGACGGTTGGAACGCGTAGAGTTCCGCGATCTTGCAGGTTGCGGCGAGTTCGATGCCGTCTTGCCCGGCTGCAATTGCTTGCCAACCGAGGGTTTCCAAATCGATCAGGGTATCGGTGTGGATTTGGGGCTCGGAGAACAACCACGTTCCGCCCGCAAGCCATGCGTATCCGTCTCGCCAGTGACGGATTTCACCGGCCGACCTTGGTTGTTTGATCTCGGTTATCGTATTGAGGTTCATCGGACCCTTGTCAAGCACGCGTCAAAGCCGCGTCATACAGCGGCCACGCATATTCTTCGACAGGCGATAGTCATATCCCAGGCCGACCGGTCTGGTCGTGCAAGGCTTAACAGCGCATCGCTCGAACCCAAGCGTCCGTGTATTATCGCCTTGGTTCGGTGGTTGTGGGTGCGCTCGGCACGCTCATTCTGATGTCGGCTTCCGCGGGCGCAAGCGCACCGGACTCGGCTGTGGTAGTCCTTCATCAAGAGTCCCGCTGGCTTAACGCCATCGTCGACGGCGATGCCAAGATATGCGCCTCGATCCTCAGTCCGAATTTCACGCACATTACCTCTCGCGGCGTGCTACTCCATCGCGCCCAGGAGCTCGCGGCTCTTAAGAAAGAAACATTTACGATGAATGCTTCCGAGCAAACCGTCGATTTTGCGGGCGACGCGGCAGTGGTGCACGGGCTGAACACCATCGTGCAATCGGGGAAAACTTTAGCGCGCGAGCGATATACGGATGTGTACGCCAAACAGAACGGCACGTGGATGGCATTGTCTGCACAGGAAACCGCGATCGCTCCGTGACGGCGGCGACCTGATTTCGTGAAAAGCCCGGTATATGTCGTGCTAGCTGCCGGCGAATCCCGGCGCATGGGGTTCGACAAGACGGTAACTCCCCTTGGGCTGCGTTCTCCCCTCGCGCGTCTTGCCGAAGCGCTCGGGCAGCGGCGCGTCATGATCGTAGTCCCTCCAAATTTGTCCGACGAAGCGACGCGTATTGCTCCTTCCGCGCGCATCGTCATTAACCGCGAACAGGCCCGCGGAATGGCGCATTCGTTGCATCTTGCGCTGTCCTCGATCGAGCGCGAAAGCCCGTTTGGCGTTCTGCTCGGGGACATGCCGAGCATGACCGCAGCGACGATCGAGCGGACCGAGACCATGCTCTGTGGCGACGTGGACGTCGCCTTTCCCGTCGACTCGGCTGGAACGGCGGGCCATCCGGTACTTTTTTCGCCGCGCGCGCGGCCTATCGTGGAGGCTTTGCCCGACGGCGATACACTGCGCATCGCGCGTGACGACGCATCGCTGCAGCGTGCGTCCTGGCGCTGCTGCGACCGGTCTGCATTCCTCGACCTCGACGTACCTAGCGATTGGAGGGCGTTCTCCGATGCGTGAAATCTATGGTGAGATTGCCGGCCGCCTGCGAAGCGGACTTCCGTGCGCGGTCGCGACTCTGGTAGCGGCACGGCAAGCCGCACCGGCTTCGATTGGAACTTCGATGCTGGTCGATTCGGACGGCTCGTTCATAGGTAACATCGGTGCCGGCTGTCATGAAGCCGAGCTGGTGGAGAGCGCCGGCGCGGCACTTCGCGACGGATTGCCACGAACGATCGACTTCGAGGTAGCCGACGAGTTGCTCGATGGATCTTCCTGCGGTGCCGTACTAACGGTTGCAATTTGGCTTCCCGATCCGGCTTTCGCCGTCGTCGCCGATCGCATCGTGGCCGGCGAAGAGCCGGTAGAGTTTTCCTGCGGCTCCCACGTAATCAGGATCGAACGCAAACGCAGGCTCGTTCTCGTTGGAGCGACCGATCTTGCCGCGCACCTCACCCGCGCAGCGAACGCGAGCGACTTCTCCGTCACTATGGTCGATCCGCGCCCGGCATTTGCAACGACAAAGCGGCATCCGGATGCGCAGCGCGTGCTCGTCGCGTGGCCCGACGAGGTGCTGCCTTCGCTATTGAGAGATGTGGCGGCGATCGTCGTCGTCGCGCACGATGCGAAGATCGATCTGCCCGCGTTGCAATGCGCGCTTCAATCCGATGTTGCCTACATCGGTCTGCTCGGTAGCCGGCGATCGCAATCGGTGCGCGGCAAGTCGCTGCAGGAGCTCGGCTATAGCGCCAACATGCTAGCCCGCATCCATGGCCCCGCGGGCTTGGACGTCGGTGCGATTTCGAACGCCCAGGTTGCCTGCTCGATCCTTGCGGAGATTCTTAGCGTACTTAACGATCGCTCCGCTGCACCATTGCGATCCGTGCCTGGCCCGATCCATACCTCGCCCGAACGTCGTCTAACTGCCACCTAGCCACCCGACATGCCGCTACTACGGGTCATTCGGGACGAACTCGGGATGACGGGTACCAAGTTCGGCTGTGACGTGCCATTTGCAGGAGCGAACGGTACTCACTCCCCCATCGCGTGTGTCGCAGCCTCCTCGATGACAGCCGCGACTGTTTTCGGTCGCGATTCGTAGACCGAATGACTGGCGCCTGGCGCGACGATCGTGTGGCTGTGCGCGCGGGCGTAGTACCATCTCTCGAGATCGGGATTGATGATCTTGTCCGCCCCGGCGACAATTGCCCAACTCGGCTTCGTCTTCCACGCGGCTGCGGTCAACGGCGTGTTGAAGACCGAGGCCGCGGTCAGGATCTGAGATTGCGCCTCGAACTCAGCTTGTCCCAACGGAAGATCGGGGGCAAAGTCGCTCGGGAAATCTGCGCGGTTAAGGAAAGTGAAACCGTCGGCAGTCACCTTGATTGCTCCCTTTTGCTTCTGCGTGTAACTGGGCTTGCGCTTTCCGAGGGCGCCTTCGTCCTCTCCTACATCGGGTGCGTGCGCAGCGACGTACACGAGGCCGACGACATTTGGGTGAATGCCGGCCTCAGTGATGACCGAACCGCCGTAGCTGTGACCGACCAGGATACATGGGCCATTCTGAAGGTCGAGGATTCGCTTCGTCGCNNCAGAGGCATCCACCCACGCTCCGTGTACGAGCACGATGTTCTTTACGGCCGACCCGGCAGCTGGGACAGCCGAGGTCGAAGCGCAAGCGATCGCAAGAACCAGGACGCCCGTGATTGAGAAGCTGCGCGGTGCAAAGATCTTGAGGGCCATGGCACTCTCCTTTCGATTTCTTGGCGTACGTGCTTTTATAGAAGGGACTTGGAGAAGTGGCAGAGTGGTTGAATGAGGCGGTCTTGAAATCCTTACAGCTAACCTCGGTTTTCCGCTGTTAGTACGACTCACTGGATTCACGAGCGCTGGCTACCGGAGTAGGAGCGCCATCGAGAAGCGCGCAGGCTTCTCTTTCGAAGGCGACCAACAAAGTGTGATGGGCACGCGCGGAAAGCTGCGCGTAAACCTGGGTCTTCAGCGACGGGATTCAGCACTCACCGGGAAACCGGCACGTCCCTCGCCACGTCGGGGACGGAAAGGAGCCAATCATGCTTCCCATCTTTTGGCGCGGCCGCGTTGCGGTTGCGGGCGCGCTTGCAGTCGGCGCAGCCATTGCGTTCTCTAGCTTTAGCGTCGTGCTGGCCGAGCGCGCCAAGCCGGACAAGAGCGCGATATACAACTGCAACAGCGGTACGGCGTGCGTCGAAGGGAGAGCCACCGGTAGGGCGACCTATGGCGTCTACGGCGTGTCGAGCGTAGGCGACGCCGTTTACGGTCAAACTTCAAACGGGATCGGCGTGTGGGGAAACTCCACCAATGCCGGCCCAGGCGTCTATGGCTTATCATCGACTCCCAAATATCCGGGCGTGGAGGGAAAATCTACGGGCTCCGTTGGCGTGGGCGGGACCTCGACGGTCAAAGCCGGCGTAGAAGGTACGGCAAGCGCCAACTCCGGTGTCTACGGCATCTCGACGGCCAAGGGCTTCCCCGGCGTCCGGGGCCAGAATCTCGGCACCAATAACGGCGGCTACGGCGGCATCTTTGAGTCGTCCGATACAAGCGGAAATGGTGTGGCCCTCGTCGCGGAGGGGCACAGTCCCAGCACCAACCTGTTTTACGCTTATAGTAATACCTCCGGCGGAGGTTTCTGCTCGATCACTGCGGTCGGCGACCTCACCTGCTCGGGAACGATTAGCGGTGGCTCGAGCCTTCGCGTGCGACAGCCGAATAGCAGCGGTCAACACGTGCTCGCCTACGCACCGGAGGCGACGTCGGCAACCATAGAAGACGTCGGGGAGGCGCGCCTGATCGGTGGCCGCGCGATCGTGAGGTTCGATCGGGACTTCGCGTCCACCATCGACCGGAACGTCGGGTACCTCGTCTTCTTAACGCCGATGGGGGATACGCGCGGCCTCTACGTTAGGCTCAAGACGCCCGCCGGCTTCGAAGTTCGTGAAACGCAGGGCGGCCGTTCGAGCCTGTTATTCGACTATCGAATCGTCGCTCGCCCGCTCGGCACGAACAGCGATCGTTTGCCCCTTGCTCCGCTTGAGAGAAGGAAGTACTTACCGATGCCGTCCTCGGGCGATGACCTGCCAGCCCCGGAGCGTCCCTGACTCGCCCGGGAACATATCTCAAGCACGGCGCAATCCAACCTTAACCGTGGGTTCGATCCGTAACGCTCATGTCGAATATGGCAAGGTTGTCGATCTACACCCGGGACAGTGAATAACGATCTGATTTTCACCTGGCTGTAAATCGAAGATAACAACCTCACCAGCGCGACCGGCGGGAATGGCATTTGGCTGATTTATTCTCAGTGTTTCTGGTGATGCCCATAATGCTATTCCAAAATGCAACCGAATAGGGGATATTATCTCAAGTGCCAGCAGCTTTTTGGTAACAGCGGCTTTTTCAAGTCTCGGGAAATCTGCCCCAGGAAGAGATACCAATGGCACATCGTACTTTGATAGCGGATCATCTGCATATCGAAATGCACGAGTTGGTAAGGTGTGCCCGGCCAAAAAGCTCATGCCGATTTCTGTATCGTGATAATCGATTGTTGCCGGGTAAACCGTTTGCCCATTAACAATCGACGATGGGATGGCGTTACCGCCAGGAATAAATGGGAATGCCACTGCTCGTGGTGCTGCTGAAAATGTTTTGGCATCACTTGCAGCTTCTATCAGTGTCTCAGTCTTCATGCCATCAAGTCTTGCCTGATTGTATAATGCAGCCAGAATCTCAGGATCCCCAGGAGTTGTATCGTTGCCATTACTTTCTTGTTGCGACATCATCACAATCGGTTGGGTTTCACCAGCCGCCGCATACGCGTCAGTTAACTTGCGAATGTACTGCTCTGCACCAGATGTTGAAAATCCCGCGCGTTGCTGCAAATCATCAGGATCGGTCGAAAAGTAGTCTTCGTCGCCGCTCAAATATGCACGAGTCAAATCCCTTGCTGTCCACTCTAATGCAAGTAACGAACATTGACCATTTGGCTGTGGACGTTTATATGAGGTCGGATCGGCGCAGTAAGTTCCCCACGGCGCTCCGTAATCATACGTTCCATCGACACCGTGGCTATTCCAAGTAATTCCCCAAAACGCGTGTTCGTTTAATGCTAGCAGTCCAGGAATATTGCGCTCATGTCCCGCGCCTTCGACACTCACCGTTGGAACGTACCAAGAAAATTTACTCTTCAGGTAATGGATAAGCCGAGGGGAGCTTGCACCCTCGATATCGTCAGCATCTTTTTGATGATATAGGCTATATAAATCACCAGCGCCATTAACAAAGTTTATCGCTACTGCCATCCACGACACGGACAGTTTATTTTGTCGAGCGACCGCCTCGATACTTTGCATTCCACCAGGCATGAAATATGCTTGTTGTAGAGATGTTGCCACGAATCGTGTCTGCGTTCGGCCATGCGGAATGGCCCAAGTTGGCCGTGGAGGTGCGTCGATTGTAGAAAGACCATTTGGACAACGTGCCTGTTTTGCATCAATTGGGGAGAACTGGCCGGCAGGTAACTGATACCAAATCATCCCGTCATAAGAAACGCTGCACGTCGATGAACTTTGATCGAACACCGTTGCTCCTGGTGTCATTCCACCGGGGATGGGTGGAATAGGCGCAAGCCCTGCTGCAGCACATCCACAAAGAGCACAGAGCAGTAGAAAACCTAGAAGATCAGTTGCTTTTATAAGCAGTGGTTTGTCTCATTCACAACGCAATTGGGCTACCACCGATAGGTTCTACGTTGACCGGCCGTGCCCTCGGTGGCCAGGGCGCTTGTGTTCCAGGAACCCCGGCGGTCAGCCATGGCCTCCTGACTCGTATTCGACGCAGTTTGCTAACTGGCCAAGTCAGTTGGAGTGAAAGGCTTTGGATTGCCCGATCTGCGTCATGCGTTTGAGTCGATCAGGCTGGCCGACGGTGTCTCGACCAAGGAGGTACAGCAAATGGCTCTGCTAGACGTGCTCCGTTAGCAAGCCAAGTTTGCGGAAACCGCATATAAATCGACGTTAGCGGGCACCTGGAGAGGTGGCAGAGTGGTTGAATGCGGCGGTCTTGAAATGCTTACGGCTAGCCTCGATAAGTCCTCGC
>PMUK01000014.1 GCA_003166915.1 Candidatus Cybelea palsarum | reverse complement strand
CATCCGTTCGAAGAGGCCCACCATTACGCGGGGGATAGACAGAGCTGCCCAAAACGAGGCCTCCCTCCCCCGGCGCGCCGCGAGGTCCCCATGCAAAAGAAACCCAAATGGCATATGTGAGCGAGGCGGCCGGAAATCGGCTGTTTAAGCGCTGGCAGTGTTCAGGCTTTCAGCGCGCGATACTTTTGGCAGCACATGCGAAGGCACCGTGCGACGTTCCTTAGTGAGCGTCGATCTTACGGCGGCGGTATGGACGGAGCTGGCGCGGTCGTAGGGGGCGCACTACGCAGCGGCGAGTTGGGAATGCCCGCCGCCTGGCGAATTCCGTCAACATCTCGAACGAGCGCATCGCCCAACGAATCCTTCGGCGGACAAGTTAGATCGGGGGATTCCCAGCCCTGCCACGTAATATGCGTCGACGTTCCAAACGACACGGTCTTCATGCAGGGAACGGTAGCCGCGTTGCCTTTGCGCGCAGCAGCCAAGTCTGAGAAAAAAATCACCGCTATCGTTGGGGGCACGGCAAATGGCTTCGGGGTAGCCACTGCAGCGCCGCCGCGCTCTTGCAGTGTGACCGAGCCCTTTCCATCTGACCAGACTTGAATCGTATATCCGTACGAGTTCGTCGAACCCGAGTTCACTATAACGGCGATGTCGCGAGGCGCGGCGCCCACGAAGCTTGCAATCGCGATCACCGCAAAGAGTGTTGCACGCAACTGCATCTTAAGAGCCTCCGATTCCATTGGGCATGCCCAGCCATTCTTCAACGTTACTTGCAATCTTTCCAAGGTATCGAATGCTTGACCAGGCCTGCGGCTTGCAGCGCACGTCTCATACCAGCAGCTTGAGCGGCGCTTTGATGGGAGGAAGGCTTTCGCGTAGCGACGCGGGTTGGCCATCGGAGGGTTCCCGCAAGACGAGGGCCGGCAGTCACCGAGTTTAGCGTCAAATCGGCCGGACGTACTGCACGGTACTTGAGACGTTCGCAGCCTTACTCGACCCCGGTGGAGCAGTGCCAGACTCGAACATCACATGATCGTAGTCTCCGAGGGCAACGGTGTAGTAGCCATCGTTCGAAAACGTGTACGCTTGGATATTGCTCCCCGGTTTATCGAGGTCAACATACGACACGAACATGTAGTGTCCGCTGTGGCGCATAATATGGACGCAACCATTACCGCCAACATGGATCCGGCGCCGATGTGGGCCGGTCATGCTAAATAGCGTCGAACTTCCGGTAAAATGAGTAGCAGCGCAAGTCTGTGCTATCGACGTTGGATTATTGACGTAAGTAGTTCCGAGAAGTATGGTCGCGCATAGCATGATGAGGTTATATTTCAAGTACATGGTGAACCTCTCGCAGATAACGGATTTGCTCCCCGCGGCTGGATAGCTTGGAGTCGAAAGTCGCCGCAACGAATCTGGGTAGATACTAGCACCCACGCCGCAATCTCGGAAGCCACCTCGGCGCACTCCTCCGCTCCCACCTCGCCGCTCGGCGGTTCTCGCCGCTGTATAGCAGTCTCCGATCTAAGCCGACTTAGTAGTTGCTCGCTGCGTGCTCAGGGAAGGAGAGTTACTCGATGAACTTGCTCCCCTTAATGCTGACCGTGCCGGTCTCGATCGTTTTCCCTAATGGATCCTTCAGCGATAACGTTCCCGAGCCGGCCTTCGCGGAGATGCCCTTGACTGCGATGACGAGCGGCCCTTCTGCGGTTGGCTTCGCCTTGCCGTAGCTATAAACGTTCGGCCACGCGACCGCTGTACCGTCGAAACTGATTCCCTCGTAATTAATCTTCGCTAGTAAGAAGCACCCCGTCATTCCACGGCTCAGCTTATACGTACCGTAGTAAATGGTATATGGAACTCCAAGGTTGGGAGCCTTGTACGGTGTTTGGTTTGTGCCTTTCGGTACCTTGATGTTAGCCCACAACGAGAGGCCCGAGCCGGAGAAGGTGCCGCTGTTGAACGAGCCGAGAGCTGCCAGCACCGTGAACGTTCCCGGCGCAAAGTGCGGCTTAGCGGAGCACTGCGGTAACAGCTCACCGGGGCTTGCACCCCGTCGAAGGATGGAAGCGCTCCTCGCGGTCAGTGTGTTGGGCGCGTATGACTGCGTCGATTGACCGTTGTTGCAGGCGGTAATGAGTACGACCGCTACGGCAATAGAAAGGGTGGCTGCATAACCACTTTTCATGGGGTCAACCTCCTTAAAGGCCGCGGGTAGCCCTGGCGTAGAAAAAACCTAGCCGACTTGCTTTCTTTAGAAGCTCTGCGAAAAAACCCTGGAAACCAGGGAGAGATGTCGATGGACCTGCGCTTCGCAATGTTGCTGGTCGTGTCAGTGACATTTTTGACGGCATGCCATGCCGACGTGACCTTTAGCTTCGACGTCCACGGCAACGGAAGCGCGCTCGCCACTACGAGAGAGGTTATCGACGATCAGCTGTACGAGTTGGCGTCGAGTCAGAACACCGATGGCGATCCCTTTGGCACGGAGCGTTTGCAGCGCCAGGGATGGACGGTTTCGCGAAGTTCTGATGACAATGGAAACCATATCATCACAATCTCGAAGCCACTGAGTCGCAGCGAGTTTAAATACGCCAACGACGGCATGCCGGCTCTGCGCGGAGCATCTCTCCCGTTCAACTCCCTTGAGCTTTCACGCTCGCCCGGGCTCTTCGTTGAGCGAGACTCGCTATCAGCAACGATCCCTGCTCTTCTCCCTTGGGCTCAATACGTGATGAATAGGCCTTATGCCGGCCTGGCGTCCGCAATAGCGAGCTCTTTTGTGGCCTTGCACTTAGAGCTAAGGACGGAGGCCGTTTCATTTTGCG
>PMUK01000067.1:10745-11363 GCA_003166915.1 Candidatus Cybelea palsarum | reverse complement strand
ATCGAGCAAAATGGCCCGACGTTCAATGCGTTCACGCGATCCGAGATGTTCTTTCAAGTGAATCAGTTTGACAACGTCGTCGGATATAAGAAGGGTCAGACTTCACCGTTCTCGACGATCACCAGCATCAGCAACCCCGTCGGCATCGCGTCTTCGCCCGAGATCAAGGAATAGCAACAGGAGAGAACGATCCAAGACTCCCGGCCCGTTTCAACCCGGCTGCCCTGGATAGCGTCCCGGCGCAAACAAGGCGCGCCCCGATCAGTGTCGTAGCTCAATACCGATGCGGTATGCGCTAGTACGGATCTGGGCCGTACTCACCGTCGGGCTCCTGGCCGGCGTACTTGGCGATTCCGGGACCGAGCTTTTCGGCGTACTCGGTTGGCTCGGTGGCGCGACGCGCGACGTCGACCATCAGGGCGTACTCCCGGCGCTTGGAATCACCTTGACGTTGGCCTTCGGCCTCGCCGCTTACGTTGTGTGCTCGCGTATCGCGCCGAACGATCCCCTTTTGCGCCGGCTCGACGATGCCGGCGCTCGCACTGTAGATGCGATCAGTGCATTCGTCGGAAGCGGCGTAACAGTTGTCGCGATCGAATGCTACGAAACGCACTTCGG
>PMUK01000067.1:0-10690 GCA_003166915.1 Candidatus Cybelea palsarum | reverse complement strand
AAATTGTCAATTCGCGCGGCCTTCGTGCTCCGCCGCGCATGCTCCCAACGCTAACCTAACTCACTCGACGAACCGCGGCGCGTACACCTTTGTGCGCGTACCTTGGGAGCGAATTCCATGCGAACCATCGGTCGCATCCTGTCCGTTCTTTTCATGTTGGTTATTTCGTTCGAACGCGCCGACCCTGCCGAGCTGGTCACGGGCGCGATCTTAGGAACCGTCTCTTCGACGACCCGCTCTCCAATCGCTAACGCGCGCATCTTGGCGTTCGCCCCATCGGGTCGCTACACGGGCACGACCGATGCCGGCGGCCGTTTTACGATTCTCGGGGTCGCGCCGGACACGTACACCGTCAGCGTCGAAGCGAGCGGTTTCGAGCCAGCTAATGCGACGGTTATCGTCCTTCCCGGCGACCACGAGCGCCTTACGGTCGTATTGCTCGCCAAGCTCAAAGAGATTGCTAAAGTCGAAGCCAAGAATCAGGCGTTCACGGTTGGCAACACGAGCGACGTCTTCACGGTGCAAGGCGAGCAGGCCCAGGCGGGTACGCCGCAAGCCTCCTCATCTGGGCTCGGCAACTATTCGCGCGACTCCGTTGCGGGTGCGATCTCGAATGCGCCCGGCGTCCAACAAGACTCATTCGCGAACGTGATCGTGCGCGGCGGAAAAGTGCAAGACACGGTCTACGACTACGATTCCGTTCCCGTACCGCAGGGTCTTATCGCCGAGCCTGGCGGAAATATCGTCGGTGCGCAGCTGGGCACGGCCGGCGTGGGTTCCGAAACCCTCACCCTCGGCGGGTACAACGACGTTAGTCAGAACGCCCTGGGTGGTGTCGTCAACGAAGTGCCGCTCACCGGCACGTATCCCGGAACCGAAACCCTCGAACTCGCCGACGGTATAGGCGCGCAACTTGGCGAGGTGAAGTTTAGCGCGCAGGAAGCGACACCCGATCTACGCTGGCGCTATGCGCTTTCCGCGACGAGCGGTAGCGAATATTTCGCCTACGGCGACGGGCATACGTTCTATCCAGCAGAGATCGGCACGTATGGTCTCGGCTTTCAGACGCGCGCGCAGTACGCAATCGCCGGCAACGTACATTTCGCCGCTACCCCGAAGGACGATCTCTCGGCGGTCTTTCTCACCGGTGCGGCCGCCTACCAACAATACGATTCGCCGTATCAGGGGCTGCAGTGGTCGACCTTCAACAGCCCTACCGCTTCGTTTCCGGGCCAACCGGCAAATCCGAATCAACAAGTCGATACGCCTTCGATTGCGCGAGGAACCTACAGCGTCGAGAAACTCCAGTGGGTCCACGATTGGCAGCACTCGCTGGGGCGCCTGCAGTTCTTCCAATCCCAGGTCGGCGCCGTCGCCGATGGTCCCGAATGGGACGATCTCTCCTTTCCCGACGGCGTCATCTCACTTTACTCGACGCAGTACCAGCGAGAAGACGGCGTCGGCTACGACTTCGAAGACCAGGCCAACGCCCAACATGACTTTCGCGCCGGCGCACAATACGACGTCAATACGAGCGGCATCTATCAGATCGTTCCCACGGTACCGCAGATCGTTACNNACGCCAAATTTCTCCATTATGGGCTCTCTACGGTACGTCGGTCAGCACGCACAGACGAGCGACAATCCACCCGTCATCTATGGCGATGGCGCCCTCGATCCGCACCTGGCGCTCGCATACACGTTCGCCGGACTCAATGGACTGCGGGCGACTTTCGACCACAACTCGGTTCCCCCGCTACCGCTCGAGGTCCAGCATACGTGCGTGCCCGCGAGCGCATGCAGTAACGATTCGGGCGGTAAGGCCAATGGCGCGGTACCGAGCTTTCCCCTTGCGCCCGAAACCGCAGACGACTACGCTTTCTCTTACGAACGCGGCGGCAGCACGCAGGTGCGCCTCACCTACTTTGTCGACTTAGAGCATAACGTCATCGACGTCTTGCCGACCAACTATCGCAGCGCCCTCAATGCCGGCGAAAATCCCAACGCAATCGGCGTTCCTACCAATGCCGGCCAGTTGCGCTCGCACGGAATGGAGCTCTGGGTGCACAACGGGGGTTTTACGCTCAACGCAAACTACAATCACACGCTCTCGTCGAGTATCTATCAGTTTGCCTTCAACGATCTCAACGCGCCGGCGATTCTCGCGGGACATCTCTTCCCGGCCAACTACATTCCTAAGTTGACGGCCACGGCCTCGTACGAGTTCGATTTCTTGCGCCGTCGCCTGCGCGTCGCGCCGATGCTCTCGTACGAGAGCGGCTATCCGTACGGAAACGGCACGAAGGTTTGGGAAATCGTTAACGGCACGCCCGAGCAAGTACCCAACGACAACTACGTCAACCCCGGGTACAACTATTACTTCCTGAAGAACCCATCGCTTCCGTACAATGGCGCAACGAACCCGTATATCGCAAATTTAGGAACGAACGAAGGCGCAGATCCAAACACACTTCACACGGTGCCGCAAACGCTCGTGTCGCTGCACGTGGAGGGCGATCTCTCGCCACGGGTAACCGCGATGCTCGACGTCGTTAATCTCTTCGCCACCGCGACGCCCACGCAGCTTCAGGGCAATCCCTATCTTATCGGGCCGCCGGGGTATACCGGCGGCAACCTGCTCTACGAGAAAGCCTACGGCGCGCAGTACTGCAAGAAATGTCTCTACACATTGGGCAACGGCGTACCGACCAACGACGCCGATTCGCCGGCCGTACCATGGCAATACGGTCTAGGAGCATATATACCCGAAGCCTACCCGATGGCTCGCAATGCCCTGATCCGTCTACGCTTCCGGTTATGATGGTACTAGGAGCCTACAGGCTCCTAGTACAGGAGATACCTTCGCCGCAGCGAGTCGAACCGCGCGACGTTGTCGGACCATTGGTCGAGAATCTGTCCGGGGTTCCTGTCCGCCAATAGGCTCTGTCGGATCGAATCGGTTCCCCAGTCGCGATCCATTTGCGAAACGCTTGCGATGTCGATCGCGCGGGGAAAAAGATCGCGCACCGCGACGAGAATCTCGACGGCGGTCCGGACCGCGACAAAGCGACGCGGATCGAAAATCATTAGCTCGACGCCGGTCAGCTCTTTGTCCTTCCAGAAGCCGACCATCGGCGCCCACGCCGCCGGCCTGAACCATACTCCGGGCAGATCGCGTGAATTCAAGTGGGACGCCAGCTTCGTTCCTTCGATGCCGGGAGCCCCGGCGAGCAAGAAAGGCTTGGTGAATCCGCTGCCGTTGTTGATGCCCGCGCTGTCGAGCAGTCCGGTGCCGACGTAGGCAAAGGTCGTTAGCCAATCCGGAATGTTCGGCGACGTTTGCACCCACTGCAGGCCGGTGTCGGGCCAAATCATCGAGCGCTGCCAACCGTTCATTCGTATGACGCGAAGCCGCGCGCCGATACCGAAATGGTCGTTGAACAGCGTCGCCAGCTCGCCGACGGTCATTCCATGGCGCATCGGAATGGGATAGAGGCCGATGAACGATTCGAAGGCGGGTTCCAGAACGGGGCCCTCGATCGCTCCGCCGATTGGATTGGGCCGGTCGAAAACCCAAAACTCTTTGTCGTATTGCTTCGCGCTCTGCATCGCATACGCCATGGTCGAGACGTAGGTGTAGGCGCGCGAGCCGACGTCCTGGATGTCGAACGCGAGCACGTCGACTCCCTCGAGCATTGCTGCGCTGGGGTGACGGGATGCGCCGTAAAGACTGTACACGGGAAGGTGCGTCTCGGGATCGACGTAGGAACCGACAGAGGCGCCGGCATTTCGATCGCCGCGAAAGCCGTGCTCGGGCGAATAGATCGCCTTCACGCGAATACCGCCGTGACGAATGCTCGCGTCAACGATCGATTCGAGCCGCGACGTTACGCCGCTTTGATTGGCGATCAAGCCGATCGTCCGTCCGTCAAGATCGCGCCAAGCGCGGCGTAAGAAGACTTCGTCGCCCAGTTCGATCCGCGCCGGTGGTAACGCTTCGGCCGTTACACGAGCCGTGCTTGCGGCAGCGAGTGCGGCCGTTCCCGCGAGAAACCGGCTACGTCGCAAAGACCGGCTCCGCTTGGCGGTGCAGAATGCCGGCATCGTGCGCGCGCGCAAAAAGCGCGTGCACGGCTTCCCTCCCCTCATGGCCGAGGTCGTCGCTGAATCCGTTGACGTAAAGCTCGATGTGCGACTTCATCACCTCATCGCTCATCTCAACGGCCTGCTCCCTCACGAAGGGCATGATGGCGTCTTCGTTTTCTCGCGCGAAGGCGAGGCTGCGGCGAATCGCCGAATTCAGCCGCTTCGCTTCGTCGTCGCCGATATCGTTGCGCACCAGGATCGCGCCGAGCGGCACCGGCAAGAGCGTCATCGTCTCCCACCATTCGCCCAAATCCACAATGGAGATCAGCCCGGCGTCCCGGTAGGTGAAGCGGGATTCGTGAATGATGAGCCCCGCATCGACTTCACCGTTTGCGACGGCGTTCACGATGCGATCGAAGCGCATCGCAACGCTCTTGGGCCGCGAACCGAGTGCGAGTTGAAGCAACATAAAGGCGGTTGTCCGCTCGCCGGGGATCGCGATGTGTTTCCGCGCGAAATCGCTGAAGAGCTCCGGGGATCCCGCCGGACGCGCGACCAGCAGCGGCCCGCACCCTCGCCCCAGAGCGCCACCCGAAGGAAGAATGCGATACCGATCCATCAGAAACGGGATCGCGCCGTAACTGACCTTCGTCAGCTCGTAGCGGCCCTGGACCGCGGCGTTATTAAGTTCTTCGATGTCGGCCAGGTGCGCGCTGACCTGCGGTGCGTCGGAGAGCAAGCCGTTAGTGAGCGCACCGAAGATGTAGGTATCGTTCGGGCACGGCGAATAGGCGAGCGTGTAGGGGGCCATCAGAAGTCCTTTATACCGTCGCATAGCTCGAGCAAAGCGTTCGAGACGCGGGCGAGGCCCGCTATGCCGGCGGCAAAATCCCAACCGCTCGATTCCCGCGCGCCGCAGCGGTTGGAGATGCCGCGCACTTCGATCGCGGCGATGCCGGCGCGCTGCGCGGCCCGCAATGCCGCAAAGCCTTCCATGGATTCCACGTGCGCGCCGCACGACGCGGCGAGGCGGCGAGCCGTGTCCTCCGTCGAGGTCACGCGCGCGACGGTGATGCCGCGCAACACCGGAAAGCCTTTGGCCCGCAGCCCCGCAACGAGCGACGGCTCCGAGCGCGCCTCTTCGACGGTCCGTTCGCCACGCGGCAAATTCAATGGTGTGCCGTCCTCGAGCGATATCTCCATTGCATCCTCGGCGATCACGACGCCATCGCCGATCTGCGCGGCGCCGTCGAAGGCGCCGCCGAGTCCCGCATTCACGACGAGGCCGTAGTGCCGTGCCGCGAGTGCCGCAGCGATTGCAGAGGCGGCTTCAACGGGGCCGACGCCCGTTACCAGCGTTTCAACGCCGGCGCGAGGCTGCCAGAACACGAGCTCCTTCTCGACGGCGCAGGCGAGCAGAATCACGGTACGCCGATGAACTTGTGGGTCTGCAGCGAGAGGCGGAAGCGCTGCGGGTGCGCTTTTGCGTACTCGAGCGCGATCGCGACGTTGGCGGGTTTGTTACCTTCGGGCTGCAACAGGATCGTCGGCTTATCGGCAAAGAGCGGCAGATGTTCCTCAGGCACGCGCTCGTCGACGATCAACTTCGCTTCGTTTGCGCGCGCCGCCATGCGAGGATCCACGCGTTCCTTCGGCGAGACGCAAAGCCAAACGTCGTCCGAGAGGTCGGAATAGATCGTTCCGTTCGATTCGATGTGCACTCGCCGACCGTCGCGTCGCAAGGCCTCGATGAGCGCCGGCGTCTCGGCCTGCGCGAGCGGCTCGCCGCCGGTGAGGATCACCATCGGGCAATCCCCGCCGGTTTCACGCACCTTCTCGACGACTTCATCTACGCTCGCGAAAAACTTCGTTGAATAATCCGTGTCGCAAAAATCGCACGCAAGATTGCAGCCCGCCAGGCGCACGAAGACCGCCGGCGTCCCAGTCCACGTCCCTTCGCCCTGAATGCTGTAGAAGATCTCAGCTAGTTGAAGCATGGTTTACGATCATGCGCGTGATGCTAGGAGGCTCTGCACGACGAGCGGAGCCTGGATGGCGGAGCGAGGAGGCAGGCAGCAGGAGCGCAGCCAGGATGGCGGAGCGACGAGCGGCTCCGAGGCATCACGCGCATGATCGTAAACCATGCTTCAACTAGCTGTTTTGCGAAGGACGGCGCAGGCGGTTGTCGTTTCCCACAACACGAGTTCGTCCAACCCTGGCAGGTCGTCCGCAAGATGTTGCCAGATCCAAAGGAGCACGTTCTCCGCAGTTGGGTTTTCGACGAAGTCGTTGAGGTTTTGGTGGTCGAGCCGGTCGACGATGCGTTCGTCGACGATGCGTTCGACTTCATCGAAATCCTCGACCATGCCGCGCGACGGCCCTTGCGTTTGGATCGGCCCGCTGATGGCGACTTCCAGACGGTATGAGTGTCCGTGCATGCGCGCGCACTTTCCGGGGTGGAACGGCAGAACGTGTGCGGCTTCGAAGCGGAACTGCTTGCGGAGTTGCAGTTAGGCTACAGATCTCCTTGCGGGCCCATGCGCTCCAAGCGCTGCTTGAGGTCGGCGAGGAAACCGCTGGCAACGTAGCCGTCGACGACGCGATGGTCGAGCGACAGGCACGAGTTCATCATACGCCGGATTGCGAGCGAGTCGTCGTCGCGCACGACGACCTTCTTGACGACGGCCTCCATGGTAACGATACCGGCTTGACCGCCGTTGATGATTGGCGCGGAGGCCCAGGACCCATTCGCGCCGTTGTTGTTGACCGTGAACGTGCCGCCGGCGAGATCGTCGACGCCGAGCTTTCCTTTACGCGCCTTTTCGATGAGCTCGCCGGCCGCGAGCGCAATACCCTTGATCGAGAGCTTGTCGGCGCGTCTGATAACCGGAACGACGAGATTGGTAGCCAGCCCGATCGCAACGCCGATATTTACTTCGCCGTTGACATAGATGCTCGGTTGGCCCGAACCGCTCGCCGGCACGAAGCGGGCGTTCATCAACGGAAAGGCGGCCAGCGACTCGACGACGGCGCGAATGAAGAAGGGCAGCAGCGTGAGTTTGTAGCCACTCTCGCGTTCGAAGCGGTCCTTTTCGCGCACGCGCCAACTCCAAACGTCGGTGACGTCGACCTCGACCATCGACCATGCGTGGGGCGCCGAATGCTTGCTTTCGACCATGCGCTCGGCGATGATCCGGCGAGCCTGCGTGAGCGTAACGGTGCTTCCCGGGATCGGCTGTGCGTAGGTTGAGGTTCGCGTCACCGCCGGCGAAGGCGCCGCAGTGACCGCCGCGAGCACGTCGTCGGCGGTGACGCGTCCGTTCGAACCGCTTCCTTTGATCGCGCGAATATCGATGCGATGCTCGCGCGCCAGCCGTCGAACCGCCGGCGATGCACCACGTAAGGCGCTCTCGCTTTCGACGCTCTCCGAACCTGCGGCGGCCGCCGCGCCGTTGGGTGAGGAAACCGCCGCCGGCGCAGCGGGCGCAGCCGCAACGGGCGCGGCGGGTGCAGCGGGTGCGGCAGGTGCAGCCGGCGCTGCGGTCGCCGCGGTTTTCGCCGCTCCGGCTTCGTCGATCACGGCGATCGGCGTCCCAGTAGCGACGGTCTCACCTTCCTTGACCAATAACTCGCGAATCGTCCCGGTAACGGGCGACGGAACGCCGGCGTTGACTTTATCGGTCGAAACCTCGACGAAGTCTTCGTATTTGTCTACCGAATCGCCGACGTTCTTGAGCCATTGTGCCACGGTGCCTTCGGTGACGGTTTCGCCGAGCTGCGGCATCGTTATCGTCGTAGCCATGCTTAGAATTTCACCATTGCGCGCATTGCGTCAGCCATTTCAGCAGGCGACGACATGAACTCTTCTTCGAGCGGCAGGGCGTAGCCCATGGAGGGCACGTCCGGACCGCAAAGGCGCCGGATCGGCGCATCGAGTGAAAAGAGCGCCTCTTCGGCCACCATGGCGCTGATCTCTGCGCCGATGCCGCCAAACTTGTTGTCTTCGTGAACGATAAGAAGCTTGCGCGTCTTCTCGACGCTGTTGAGAATCGCCGTCTTGTCCATCGGGCGAATCGATCGCAGATCGATCACCTCGACGGACACGTCCTCTTCCTGTAAGCGCTCGGCCGCTTCGAGCGCCCAGTGCAGATAGAGCCCGTACGACACGACGGTCAACCGCGTGCCCGCCTTGCGAACGTTGGCCTTCCCGAGCGGAATCGTGTAATGGCCGTCGGGCACTTCGCCTTTGATCAGCCGATACGTTTTCTTGTGCTCCAAAAAGAGCACCGGATCCGGATCGTCGATCGCGGCGTTGAGTAGACCCTTGACGTCGTCGGGAAAGGAAGGCGCGACGATTTTTAGACCGGGAACGTGATAGAAGAGTGCTTCGATGGAAACTGAGTGAGAGAGGGCTCCGCGAACGCCGCCACCGTAGGGCGTGCGAATCACGAGCGGACAGGTATACTCTCCGTTCGAGCGATAGCGTATTTTCGCGGCCTCGCCGACGATCTGGTTGAACGAAGGATAGATGAAGTCGGCGAACTGGATCTCTGCGATCGGACGCAAACCTTCCATCGCCATTCCGACTGCGATCCCGACGATCGAAGCCTCGGCGATCGGCGTATCGATGACGCGTCGCTCGCCGAACTCAGCGACGAAGTCCTTCGTGATCAAAAAGACGTTGCCGCGCGCTCCGACGTCCTCGCCGAGGATCACCGTCCGCTCGTCATTCTTCATAGCTTCGTAGAGCGTCGCGCGAACCGCCTCGACGTTGTTCATCACCGTCGAGTTTGCACTGCTTACGACTGCCACGGTTCCCACGCTCCTTCGTAGACGTGTTTGTAAAGATCGGTGGGTTCGGGATAGGGCAGCGCCTCCGCCGCATCCGTCGCTTCGTTCGTTTCACGCAAGATGTCTTTGCGCATGGCTGCGACGTCTTCGGGCGACACGATGCCATGCTCGATTAGCACGGCTTCGAAGGCCGGAACCGGGTCGTCTTTGCGCCGTTCCTGCACGGCCTCGCGCGTACGATATGTGAGATCGTTATCGTCGGTCGAATGGGCGAGGTATCGGTAGCAGGTTCCCTCGACGAGAGTCGGGCCTTCTCCGGCACGCGCGCGGTCCATCGCTTCCATCACCGCGGCATAGGTTTCGATCGGATTGAAGCCGTTGAAACGCCGGCCGGGCATGCCGTACCCCGCCGCGCGCTTCCATATCTCGGGCTGCGCCATTTGTTTTTCCAGCGGCGTCGAGATCGCCCACTCGTTGTTCTCGACCAGCATAACGAACGGCAGCTTGTGCACGGCGGCGAAGTTCATGGATTCATGCCACTCGCCCTCGCTCGTCGTTCCGTCGCCGCAGGTTGCCAAGACGGCGCGCCCAGTCTCTCCGCGATACGCAATCGCGAAAGCGGCACCGACGGCATGCGGCAGATGCGCTGCGAGAATCGACGAGAACGACATCAGCCCTGCAGCTTTTGAAGAATAGTGATTGGGAAATTGTCGTCCGCCGTTGTGATCTTCGGCTCGTGCGAAGATCGAGAGCAAGATTTCGAACGGCGAGAGTCCGATGCCCAAGCAGAGCCCGAGATCGCGATAGTAGGGAGCAAGAATGTCACGCCCGCGATTGAAGGCCATCGCGGCGCCGGCTTGCAACGCTTCGTGCCCTTCGCTGCCGAGCGCAAAGGGAACCTTGCCTTGCCGGTTGAGCTGAAAGCCGCGATTGTCGAGCTGTCGCTGCAAAAGCATGTTGCGAAACATGTCGCGCAACTGCTCGTCGCTCAATCCGTGACGCTCGAGACTTCCCGTTCGTAAATCCGTCGTAGCCATCGTTCTTCCTATTGCGCGCGTTATATGGTCCACGGTTCCCAGCCCTCGGCATAGACCTTCTCGTACAGGTCGGCTGCGTCCGGATAGGCCATCGCTTCGGCCCGGTCCGTGGCGTCGTTGGTCTCTTCGAGGACGGAACGCTTCAATGCTTCCACCTGCTCGGCGTTGAGGACGGCGCGCTCGACCAGAAGGCGCTCGAAGCACGGGACGGGGTCGTTTTTGCGGCGTGCCTGGACCTCATCGGGCGAGCGGTACGAGCGATCGTCGTCGTCCGTCGTGTGCGAGAGAAAGCGATAGCACTTGGCTTCGACCAAGGTTGGGCCGCCGCCGGAGCGAGCCCGCTGCATCGCTGCGCCGACCGCGGCATAGCAGGCGATCGGATCCATTCCGTCCACGACGGCTCCGGGTAATCCGTAGCCCTCGGCTCGCTTGAAGACGTCGGGCTGACCCATCTGCTTTGAGAGCGGGGTCGAGATCGCCCATTCGTTGTTTTCGCAGAGAAAAATGATCGGGAGCTTATGCACCGCTGCGAAGTTGACCGATTCGTGCCACTCGCCTTCGCTCGTCGCTCCGTCGCCAAAGGTCGTGAGGACCGCTCGGCCAGTCTCACCGCGATACTGCAGCGCGAACGCGGCGCCGACGGCGTGCGGTAGCTGCGCCGCGATTATCGAGCTGATCGTGTGAAAGCCCAGACGCCGGCTGGCATAGTGATGCGGAAACTGCCGCCCGGCCGAGTGGTCGGCGGCACGCGCGAAAAGCGAAAGCAGCACCTCATG
>PMUK01000020.1 GCA_003166915.1 Candidatus Cybelea palsarum | reverse complement strand
AGGAGCGCAACGCGCTCGGTCGACATCGTTTCCGGCATCGTCAAGACGAGTCGATAACCGCGAATGGCAGCAACGAAGGCGAGCCCGATGCCGGTATTTCCGCCGGTCGCTTCGACGATAATCGAACCCGAACGTAAGCGGCCATTGCGCTCCGCATCGTCGATCAGCGCGAGCCCCAAGCGATCTTTCACGCTGCCGCACGGATTATGCATCTCGAGTTTGGCGAAGATCCGTCCGGGCAGACCGCGAGAGACGCAAGCCAACTCCACCATCGGCGTTCTGCCGACAGTTGCCGCTACGTCTGAAAAGATCATGGTTCGTGTTCTCGGGTGTAGATGCGCGGGGACACCGCGCATCTACACGCTATTCGCTCGCGCTAATCGCTAACTCGCGTTCTTCTTACACGTGATGGTTACGTTCGTAACGTGCCCTTTCGGATCGGTCGTGGTATTGGCGTCACTCGTTTCGGTGTCGCTCACCTTAGTAATGACGTCGGCGAATGTCCCGCCGTCCAGTCCTTTGCCGCTCCATGACGCGGCGTTGCCTTGCCAACCAGATGTGGATTCGATTGCATATCCGCCGAGGTTGTCGTAATAAACCGATACCCACTGCTTGATCGTCGGGTCGTACGTCATGTTCGTCATACTGTTCTGTGCAACGGTGCGATACCGGTCGAATGGCGGAGAAGTGGCCGCATCGACCATCCACATACCGTCGTTGCTCATCGTGTAGACGTCGGTCTCCGAACGCGTCTGGCCGCGCAGCGGCTGCGTGCACGTCCACGAGCCAAGTAGGAAGTTCATCGACGAGAAATCAGGATGCGGCACCGGAACCGGCGTGGGCGCTGCTGCCGGCGTCATCTGGGCGACCGAAACGACCGGAGCGCTGGACAGTCCAATAGCCAAAAGCGCACACCCCAGCGCCGATAAAACGAAATGCTTCATATAAATCCTTTCACGGAACGATGGCACGAAGCTCCTTCCGCTTGGTAGGACGTCAGGGCGACCGCTTCCTTTCCTTCGATGAAAGAGGGTGCAAGCCTGAAATGGCGCTGCAACTTTTTGAGTGCTTTAAGTATCGCAAGACCTTAAGAGGCTCTGGATGCTACAATCGTCTTTGGGAAACGCGGTCGGTGCCCGATAACTCTGAAGCTACTTTGAACCTTACCGAAACGTCCATCGGCGGTACATCCAGCCTGCCGGCTAATCGGGCCAACTTTAGCTGAAAACTGGCGCGTCTGGGACCTCGCTTAACTGCCGGTTTAGGGCCAGCAGCGTTTCGCCAGCGGCACTAATGCGGCAACTGAGGGAGGGCATCCTTTCGGGCTTAGCGGCGAAGTCGAGGGGATAGTACACAAGCGGCCGCAACGTCCGGTTCCTGGTCGAGGAGATCTGCCTTCAAATCAAGTTCCACCACGCCTACCGCTGTAACACAGGGGGATTTGCCTGTGCAAATCCCTTGTCCCACTCGGTCGGCCCTCGCAAACGGCGACTCGGGTCCCAGGTCGGCCCGGGTCAAGCCTTCAATGGTAAACGGCATTTGCTTGGTTTAAACCAAGGCTGTTTCACCGGACTGTTTTGTTGGGAAAATCACGGGTATACGCCACACGGAGAAATGAACGATGAGCAAAGACCCGGTTACCAAAGCCGCTGATGCGGTTAAACATGCAGTGGATGATACGAAGGACGCCGTTCACGAGGCCGGTCACCGTACCGCCGCCGACGCCGAAAAGGCGCGAAGGGAAACGTTGGGGGACGAAATGACGCCGGGCGAAAAGGTCGGCTCTGCCGCCAACGAGATAAAGAACCGGACGGAAGCGGAGATTGACGAGGCCAAACGCAAACTTCGAGATCGCACCTAGCCCCCCGTTGGCGTCAGTGGGGCGCGTTGTATGGAGCGGCCATCTTCGCGTATGAAATGCCGCGGTTGCTCGACGGATCAACGATCTGGGCGCGTCATTAATGGTCTCCTCACGTTTTGATAGGAACGCTTGGATTTTGATAGCTTGGGCTCTTTCCTTCACATAGCCCGGCCTAACCCTCTGGCCGAAAGGTAGCCTCGTAAACGTAGCCCCGACGAGCGCTACGACGCTTCGCATCGGGCACGATCAACTGGAATAATTGGGCGATTGATACAAATCGATTAACCGCTGAGGCAAATATGCCGAAGGAGCGTCTCGCGCGGCCTGTGCTTAGCGCTCGCGGGAGGCCCTACCTTCACCCTGCTTTCCTCTTCGCAGGCTTAGCCGGCTTGCGGGGTTTCGCCGCATCAAGGCGTTGCCGAGCCTTAGCCCACTTTTCACCCAGATCGTTCCGTTCGTCCTGGCTAATGAGTTTGCGAGCGAGGGAGAAGACGGTGGACTCTTCCTCTTGGATATGGTGCTTTACACTCTCGCCGAGGACTTGCAGTTCAGCCTTGAATTTCTCGTCCGGCTTCCGGCCGGATTTTAGCAACTCGATGAGGTGCGCGGCTACATTGTGTTCGGTGTACGCCTCGTATACATCAACGAGTTGTTCCTCTTCGGTGGCGTCTTTACGTAGGCGTGAATAGAATAGACGCTCTTCAATTTGTACGTGTGTCGAAAGCGCATATTCGATGCGTTTTGCTAGCTCGACCAGCTGCTCGCCCGGCTCGCATTTTTGGGCCTGGTCGAGCATCGAGGCCGCTTGTCGGTGCTCTTTCTTTATGACGTCTAAAATATCCATAGTAGTTCCATTCCTTGTTAAAACACGAGCCAAGCCGGCCCTTTACGGCGCAGGTCGTAGCGGTTTCCGAATATGAACTCTTGGCTTGGTGGCGAAATCGGCCAATCGTTAAAAGCTCAGTTGACCGTCAAGGTATAACGATTTGGGATTATACTCGGGCGCCTCGCCCTGTCAGAAGATTGATCACGACAAGGACGACAACAATCACGAGAATTAGATGAATTAGGCTTCCGCCGAAATGCAGTAGAAACCCAAGCAGCCACAGGACGACCAGCACGGAAATGATCGCCCAAAGAATACCGGCCACGGTAACCTCCTTACTTAGCGTATGACGCTTATGCCCGCTTAACAGCATTGTCAACCGCCCGAATGTACTTCAGCTTAGCTCCGCTACGCTTCGCGGTCGCGAGATCGCTTAGCTTTGCAGCTCGAAGGGTATAAAGCGTCGGAAAGCGAGGACTCATGCACGATAAAGACGATGCATTCGAATCTGAGATATATTACGATCGGGAACCGGCGAGCACGGCGGTAGAACGCCTGCATGGGCTCGGTTACGGTCGCGAAGACATCAGCGTAATGATGGACGACAAGACTCGCGAGAAGGCGTTTTCCGCAGTCGTGAATGCCAAAGGCAGCGAGGGTATTGCCGCCGGTGCGACTATAGGAGGCGTCCTCGGTGCGATCGTTGCGGGGCTTACCGCCACGGGCAGCGTCGTCGCGATTGCAGGCACGGGCGGCCTAGCCACGCCGCTGGTCGTTGGTCCGTTAGCGGCGGCATTAGCTGGATTGGGAGCCGGCGCGGCAGGCGGTGGCATTGTCGGCGGACTCATCGGCGTCGGGATCGGCGAGAAACGCGCCAAAGACTATGAGAAGGGCTTGCGCGAGGGCGGCATTCTCGTCGCTGTTCGTCCGAAAACCAAAGAACATCGGGAAGACGTACGCAAGGCACTCGACTCCGGCCATTCCGTGACCAACGGCGAAGTCGGCCGCGACGTGGACTATACCGGCGAGACGCGAACCCCGACGCGCGCCTAAAGACGGGCATATCGTAGGAGACGCCGGCATCTGCGGGCGTCTCTTGCCATTTAATCGTGGATTCGCGCAAGGACGAGATTCCACACCGAATTCGCCTTAAGTGCCGCAGGCTCGGGTAAGAGAACCGCTACCGTCATCAGGTCTAATGTGTCCCCCGGAGCCCTCGGCTTCCGAACTCGTACCCCTCAGAAACCACGATTCCCTTAGCGGGTACTTCGTGCTACGCTTGCACCCTCT
>PMUK01000127.1 GCA_003166915.1 Candidatus Cybelea palsarum | reverse complement strand
CGATTTTGGCAACAACTACTTGCGCACTAATCCTCGGCGGGGTGGCGAAACTGTCCAGGCAGAAGCCTGGCTAGGTGCTATGGTTCCCGGCCATCACTACCCTTGCTGGGCGAGTGCTTGTATCACTGATTCTCCTTTTCGGACCGTCGGAGTATCTCTTCGTCTGGTGCCGCTTGACGCCGCGGTGGTATGACGGTCCGCTATCCCCCCATCTAGGTGCGCTTGTGACCACCAGCACGATTGACGCCTTGGCGGGCGAGCCTCTGGTCCGGCCCGGCTGAAAAGGAACCCTTACTCGAACGGGGTTTGACCGGGCTGCGCCCGCTGGGGTAAGATAGCTTCTTGGCGCCTTCAGGGCGCCGGGGACCCATCACGTCGTAAATCGGGAGAAATTTTGGCTGCCAAGAAGCAAACGAAGACGCGCCGGAAACGCGAAGTAAAGAACGTTGCGGCGGGCGTCGCGCACGTCCATGCTTCGTTTAACAATACCATCGTAACAATCAGCGATCCTCATGGCGGGGTCATCTCATGGGCCTCCGCCGGAAACCTCGGCTTTAAGGGATCGAAGAAGTCTACGCCGTTTGCGGCTCAAATGGCCGCCGAGGCGGCGGCCCGCAAAGCGATGGAGCATGGGATGAAGTCGACCGAAGTCCTGGTCAAAGGCCCGGGCGCCGGAAGAGAGGCCGCGATTCGTTCGCTTCAGGCCGCCGGCCTCGAGATCACGATGATCAAAGACGTGACGCCGATACCGTATAACGGTTGCCGTCCACCGAAGCGCCGCCGGGTGTAAGCCGATGTCGCGATATACCGGGCCGGTCTGCCGGCTATGTCGCCGCGAAACCGCGGCCAGCAAAACGGGCGAGAAAATTAAGTTGTTCCTCAAGGGCGACCGCTGCCTTTCCCGCATGTGTGCGGTCGAGCGGCGCGGCACGGCTCCGGGTCAGAAAACGACCGGCAACAAATCGCGGACGAAGGTCTCGGAGTACGGACGTCAGCTGCGCGAGAAGCAGAAGATGCGCCGTTATTACGGCGTCCATGAGACGCAGTTCAGAAACTACTTCCGCGAGGCCGCGCGCGTTCCGGGCCAAACCGGGCGCACGTTCTTGCAACTGCTCGAGCGGCGACTCGATAACGTAATCTACCGGCTGAACTTGGCGCAGAGCCGCGCGCAGGCGCGCCAGCTCGTCACGCATCGCCACTTCAGAGTCAACGGCCGCATCGTGAACATCCCGTCGTACGTCGTGCGAGCGGGCGACACGATCACGATCGCGCCGGCGAGCCTCAAGTCGACGGTCTTCGGATCGAATCTCGAAGTGGCGCAGAGCCGGCGGCCGCCGGAGTGGCTCGAATGGAACGATGAAGAGAAGATCGCCAAGGTGCTGCAACCGCCTCCGCGCGAGCAGATCGACACGCCGGTCGACGAACAGCTCATCGTCGAGTACTACTCGCGCTAACAACACTACACCGCCGTTAGGCGTACGATCGCCCGTCATCGGAAATGATGGACGGATAACGTAAGCGGCAATAAAGGAAACAACGACTCAAATGACCATGTTGGAAACGCCGGTCGGCGCAACCATCGAAGTTCGCGAGCGCCGCGACAACTACGCCAAGTTCGTTATCGAACCGCTCGAACGCGGCTTTGGAATCACGCTCGGGAACGCGCTGCGGCGCATCTTGCTCAGCTCGATTCCGGGCGCGGCGGTGACGTACATGAAGATCGACGGCGTACTGCACGAGTTTTCGACCATCCCGGGGATGGTCGAAGATACGATCGCACTGATGCTCAACCTCAAGGGCCTGCCGGTCAAGCTCAACAGCGACGAGCCCAAGGTACTGACGCTCGCCGTGAGCGGTGCGCGGGAAGTGACTGCCGGCGACATCGTGCCCGACGCCGACGTGGAGGTTCTCGACCCGAGCTACCGGCTCGCCACGCTCTCGTCGAAAGACGCGAAGCTCACGATGGAGATCGGCGTCGAGAAGGGCCGCGGCTACGTGATGGCCGACCGTCAACGCAATGTCGAGCACATGATTGGATTGATTCCGCTGGACTCGATCTTTTCGCCGATTCGCAAGGTCAACTTTACCGTCGACGATACGCGCGTGGGACAGAGCGTGGATTTCGACCGCTTGACCGTCGAAGTCGAGACCAATGGCTCTATCACGCCCGACGAGGCGCTTTCGACCGCCGCGACGATCATGCAAGAGCAACTCGATCTCTTCGTTTCCTTTACCAATCGCGCGGAACCGTTACCCGAGGCGCCGCCAAACGAGTGGGATATTCCGGTGGAGACGCTCAACCTCTCGGTTCGCTCGTTTAACTGCCTCAAACGCGCCGGCATTTCGAAAGTCTCCGAGTTGCTGGACTTGACGGAAGACGAAATCATGAAGATGCGTAACTTCGGCAAGAAGTCGCTCGACGAGATCAAACTGGTTCTGGCTGAGAGGGGGTTGGCGCTGCGCCAGTCGTAGCGTTGTAACAAACATGCCGCATTCCATCGCGTACAAGCGACTCTCCCGTACCGACGGTCACCGTAAGGCGTTGTTGCGAAATCTCGCGACGTCGCTCTTCAAGTACGAAAAAATCGAAACGACTTCAACGAAGGCCAAGGAGATCAGTAAGATCGCCGAGCGATTGATCACGACGGCCATGGCAGGCGATCTTGCCGCTCGGCGCCAGGTCGCGGAGTTTCTTACCGAGCCCGCGGTCGTGAAGAAGCTCGTCGAGCAGATCGCTCCCGCGCTCAAAGGCCGAACCGGCGGTTACACGCGCATCACCAAGACACGCGTTCGCCCCGGCGACGCCGCCGAACTCTCGATCATCGAGCTGCTTTCCGCGTCCACCTGACGCTCAGGGTGACGATGCGGACCCTTGTTAGTGAATGCGATGTGAACGACGCTGTCGCAAGGCCCGACGATCCAACGTCTGCGGGCCGAGGCGCCGTGCGGAGCGATAATGGTCGCCGCTTTGCTAAGGCAACCAAGCAGGCCCAGGGGAAGCGGCTGACTCATAAGGAACTGACGGCAAAAGAAGAAGATCATGGTAGACTTTCGGGGCAGAGGCGGCAGAAAGTAGGGTCGACCACCTGCCGACAAAAAATCAATAATGGCTCCGTTCATTAATCTGGACGGGGCCATTATCTTGGGACCAGTCTGTGCGTAATCGTATCCTGTTGGGCTAGACCCGCCTGGCGATGAAAGTGCGCCATTCCCGTCTGAGACGCACCGCCGATCGCAAGGTAGCGGGCCGTGGCTACAGCCAAGATTGCGCGGTAAGGCACACACGACGCATGGATTATTCTGCAGAATCTCAGGAACTCGATCGCGAAATCCTCGACATCATAAACGCTTGGCACCAGCACGGCGCCGAACTAAAGCAGGGCGAGTTCAATGACCTCGCCCTGCGGCTTTTCGACTACCAACTTCGCTACAATGCTCCCTACGCGCGGTACTGCGAACACCTGGGCGTGACGCGCGATGCGTTTCCCGCGTCGTGGGAAGCGATCCCGGCGGTTCCCGCTCCGGCCTTCAAGGAAGCGACGCTCGCGACATTCGACGTGCGCGATGCCGCGCTCACATTTGAAACCAGCGGCACGACGGATGGTAGACCCGGACGGCATCACCTCGAAACCCCGGCGCTCTACGACGCCGCGCTGCTAGGCGGCTTCGATCGCTTCATGCTTGCCGACAGAGCCGCGCTGCGCTACTTCAACTGCGTGCCGAATCCGCGCGAGGTGCCGCATTCATCGTTAGGATACATGATGAAGCGCGTGGCCGAAGAGCGCGGCGATGGAAAGACCGGTTGGTATCTGCGCGACGGCGAGCTACTTTTCGAGAGGCTCAAGAGCGATTTGCAGGATTTGGTGGCAGCGCATCAGCCGGTCTGCCTGGCCGCGACCGCGTTTGCGCTCGTGCATGTGCTCGACGCAATGGAAGGCGAGGAGTTGCGCGTCTTGTTGCCGCCCGGCTCGAGAATCATGGAGACCGGCGGCTTCAAAGGACGCTCTCGCATGGTGTCGCGTGATGCGCTGTACGAACGAACCTACGACCGCTTCGGAGTTAATCCGGAGGCGATCGTAGCCGAGTACGGCATGACGGAGCTCGCGTCGCAGTACTACGATCGTGCGCCTGCTGGCGCCATGCTTGCGCAGCGGCGCAAGATCGCGCCGCCGTGGCTGCGTGCTCGCGTCGTGGGGCCGGATCGCAGAACGCTTGCGAAAGGCGAAATCGGCTCCATCCTCCACGTCGATTTGGCAAATCGTTCGTCATGCATCGCGATTCAAACCGAAGATCTTGGCGTGCAGTACGACGACGGGCTCGTGCTAATCGGGCGCGATGTGGATGTCGAGCCACGCGGCTGCTCGCTGGAAGCCGAAGACCTCCGGGCCTAGATTATCGGCCGGCGCGAGGTAATCAAACCGCTGTTAAGGCCGCTCGTCGAGAGTCCGCCGCAAAAGCGCGCATTCTCGACCTTCATGCACCGATCGACGACCACGTCGAGGCCGGCTCGGTCGGCAAGCGCGATCGCCTCGTCGTTGATCACACCGTATTGGAACCAGATCGCCTTTGCGCCGGCGGCGATCGCGTCGTTGACGACGCCGACCACTTCGCTGGGCTTGCGAAAGACGTCCACGACGTCCGGGCCGCCGCGCCGTTCCGCGTATGCGGCAAGCGTCGGATAGGCCGCGATGCCATCGATCTCGGTGAGCGTCGGATTGATCGGCGTGACGTCGTACGGCGTCTGCGTTCGCAGGTACGAGAAGACCGTGTAGCTCGGACGCAGCGGATTGCTCGATGCGCCGACCATCGCCACGGTGCGCACGCGCGCGAGCAGATCCCGAATTTGGGAGGGCCTCGTGAGAATCATGCAGCGTCGTCCTTCGACTGCGCTCAGGATGACACTGCTCGAAGACCGTTATCGAGATCCCAGAGCAAGTCGTCGATCTCTTCCAGACCCACGGAGAGCCGGATGCTCTCGGGCTCGACTCCGGCCAGGCGCAACTCTGCGTCCGAAAGCTGCGAATGCGTCGTCGACGCTGGATGGATCACCAGGCTCTTCGCGTCCCCGATGTTGGCGAGGTGACTCCACAGCTCGAGCGCGTCGATGAAGCGGCGCCCGGCCTCGCGGCCGCCACCCAGCCCGAAAGTAAAGACCGAGCCCATCTGCGGCTCGCGTACCCACGCAACCTCGGGGCGATTGCGAAGAAAGCCCACGACCGCGCGTGCGTTGCGCACGTGACGGTCCATCCGCAGTTCCAGTGTTTCCAGACCGAGGAGCATCAGCCACGCATCCATCGGCGACATCGCGGCGCCGACGTCGCGCGAGACTTCGGCGCGCGCTCGCATCAGGAACGCGTACTCGCCGAACGTCTCGGTGAAGACCTTGCCGTGGTAGCCGGGGCTCGGCGTGTCGAGCAGTGGAAAGCGGCCGTTGCCCCATGGGAACTTTCCCGATTCGATCAAGACGCCGCCGATCGCCGTGCCGTGCCCGTTGATGAACTTGGTCGCGGAGTGGAGTACGATGTCGGCGCCTAGCTCGATCGGCCGGCAGAGATAGGGCGTGGCGAACGTGTTGTCCACCACCAGCGGTATGCCCGCCTCATGTGCCAGCGCCGCGAAGGCGCGCAAATCCGCAACGATGCCGGACGGATTGCCGATCGTTTCCACAAAAAGAAGCTTCGTTTTGGCGCCGATCGCTGCGCGAGCCGCGTCCGGATTCTCGGCGGAGATGAACGTCGTGTCGATGCCCATCCGTTTGACCGTCACGCTGAGCTGAGTTACCGTGCCGCCGTAGACGTTTTGCGCGCAGACTAAATGGTCGCCCACCTGTGCCAGCGAGAGAATCGTGCAGAGCTGCGCGGCCAGGCCGCTGGAAAACGCGATCGCGCCGAGCCCGCCTTCGAGGCTGGCCATACGCTCTTCGAACGCGGCGACCGTCGGATTGCTAATGCGGCTGTAAATGTAACCGTAACTGCGCAATGCAAAAAGCTCGGCCGCCTGCTCGGTCGAGCCAAAGACGTATGCCGCCGTTTGGTAGATCGGGGCGGCGCGGGAACCCGTCGCCGGATCGGGTGGCGTTCCGGCGTGAATCGCGCGGGTTGCAAAGCCAAATCTGTGCTCGTGCTGCATCTGAATCGAAGGTCTCAGAGCCTACTTCGCGCTATAATGCTCTTATCATGGGGATGACACTGACCGAAAAAATTCTCGCGCGGCATGCCGGCCTCGAGAGCGTCGAGCCGGGGCAAATCATCAACGCGAAGGTAGATCTGGTCCTGGCAAACGAGCTCTCCGCGGCCGTCGCCATCGGCGTAATGCGCGGCATCAAAGGCGCCGGCAAGGTGTTCGATCCGAGTAAGATCGCACTGGTTGCAGACCATTTCGTTCCGGCAAAGGACGCGCAATCTGCCGGGCTCGCCCGCCTGATGAAAGAGTTTGCGGCCGAGCAGAAGGTCGAGCACTTCTTCGATGTCGGCCGGGGCGGGATCGAACACGTCGTGCTCCCCGAGGAAGGTTTGGTCGCCCCGGGCGAGCTGATCGTGGGCGGCGATTCGCATACGTGTACGTACGGTGCGTTCGGCGCCTTCGCGACGGGAATGGGTTCGACGGATATCGCCGCTGCGTTCGTCCTCGGCGAAGTGTGGCTGAAGGTTCCGGCTTCCATTAAACTGGTCTATAGCGGCAAGCCAGGCCCGTTCGTGTACGCAAAGGACATCATGCTGCGGACGGTTGGCGAGTTGGGCATCGACGGCGCGACCTATCGCGCGATCGAATATCACGGCTCGACGGTCGACGAGCTCTCGATCACCGGCCGCATCACCATGGCCAACATGGCGATCGAGGCGGGCGCCAAGAACGGCATCTTCCACGCCGACGCGAAGACGATCGCATACGTGAAAGAACGCACCGATCGGCCGTTCGTCATCGAGCGGGCCGACGCCGACGCCGTCTACGAGCGCGTGATCTCCATCGATATTAGCGGCCTGGAACCGCAGGTCGCGTGTCCGCATACGCCCGATAACGTGCATCCGATCTCGGATGTCACGCGCGACGACTTGAAGGTCGATCAGGTCTTCATTGGCTCGTGCACCAACGGTTATATCGACGACCTGCGTGTCGTCGCGAAGATTCTCGACGGTAAACGGATCGCTCCCAACCTTCGCGTGATCGTCAATCCGGGCTCGCAGAAAGTTTGGATGCAGGCCGCCGACGAGGGCATTCTCACGACGCTGGCTGCCGCGGGTTGCGCCGTAAATACTCCGGGCTGCGGCGCCTGTTTCGGTGGCCACATGGGCACGCTAGGCGACGGCGAACGCGCCATTTCGACGACCAACCGAAACTATGTTGGGCGGATGGGTTCGCCGAAAGCCGAGATCTATCTCGCTTCGCCGGCCACCTGCGCGGCATCGGCGCTCACTGGGCGCATCACCGACCCGCGCGTCGTAGAAGCGGTACCGGTGTAGGGATGGAAGCGACGCTACGCGGCCACGCGCACAAGTATGGCAAGAACGTCGACACCGACGTGATCATTCCCGGAAAATACTGCAACATCATCGATAAGACGGAGCTTGGGAAGCACGCGCTCGAAGGGCTCGATCCCGAGTACACGGCAAAGATGAAGCCCGGCGACATCATCGTCGCCGATACGAACTTCGGCTGCGGATCGAGTCGTGAAGTCGCGCCGATCGCCATCAAGGCTTCCGGAACGTCGGCGGTCATCGCCAAGAGCTTTGCTCGAATCTTCTACCGCAACGCACTCAACATTGGATTTCCGATTTTCGAGTCGGCCGAAGCTGTCGACGGAATCGACCCGGGCGATGAAATCGAAGTCGAGCCTGCTGGCGGGATCATCCGCAACCTGACTAAAGGCACGACGTACCGCGCAGCGGAGTTTCCTCCGTTCATGCAATCGCTGATCGACGCCGGCGGTCTGGTCCCATACGTCGAGCGCCAGCTAGAACTCCGAAACGCTCAATAAGCCTTAGATTCCGAAGCCGCCTTGGTCGCAAAGCGCGAGAGGCACACGTCGGTGCACCGGGGCGTCTGAGGGAGGAGCGAAGCCAGGATGGCGAGAGCGACGACGAGGCGAGCAGCTTTTTCGCTGGATGCGAAAAAGCGGGCGTCCCCGGAGCGCCGGTGTGTGCCTCTCGCGCTTTGTTACCAGGTCGGCTTCTAGCTCAACGGCTTACGGCGGAGTGTAACCGCCTGGCTGCGAGATGCCGCCGGGCGACGGATTAACGTTTTCGATCCATTTCTCTTTGGCCCGATAGGCCGCGGTAAAAGGTAACTGACCGCCGGCCGACGTCAGCATTCCGACCATGTCGGTCGTACCGTCGAGCCTGCCCTCCATTAATAACGTCGTACCGTTGGGCAGCGAGACGATGAGGCGCACGTCTGGTCCTTCAACGGTTCCGACGAGCGGATACTGCTTCTTCTTCGCATCGAGGTAGGTGCCGGTCAGCGCGCCGCCTTGTTGATGCAGCTGAATGTGAGTGTAATCCGTGCTCATGGGATGCTGAATCTGAACCTCCCAGACTCCGTCCAGCCCCTTTCGCGAGTCGGGCGGCGGGCTGGGCGTTGCCGTGCTCTTGGTCTTGGGAGGGCTTCCAAGCGGAAAGAGGGTCGCTGCCGGCTGGGGCAGCATCGAGGAATTCGGTTGGGGAGTCATTGCGGCATTCGAATCGATGGGCGGCGGCGTGGGCGGCGGAGTCGCGGCCATCGCTGCAATGCGGCCCTGCGGTAGGCCGCAAAATAGGGCCACGGCGACGATCGCGCCGCCGGCAAAAGCAATAAAGGAAGACGATTTCACGGATCTTGGCTTTGGGGGCAGCGCGCCGGGCTCCTGTGGGTTTGGCGCTTGCCCTCTCTGATATAATGCTAAAGCTGTGAAGACTAAGATTCATCCCAAATGGTATCCCGAGGCGCGCGTCCACTGTGCCTGCGGCAACACTTTCGTGACCGGTTCGACGCTCCCGGAGATCGCCGTCGAGATATGCGCCGCGTGCCATCCGCTCTTCACGGGCCAGCAGAAATTAGTCGATACGGCGGGTCGCGTCGATAAGTTCAATCAGCGCTCGGCCGCCGCGCGCAAGAAGCAAGAGGAGGCCGCAGCCCGCCAGAAGACGCGCGAAGCAAAAAAGGCGGCTGCCGCACTCTAACTGGCATTCCAGACTGACGCGCTAACTGAGCGCCTCGCGACGATGGCTCGCCGCTTCGACGAGATCGAAGCCGAGTTGGCAGCCGGCGGCACCTTCGACCAGACACGCTACACCGCGCTCGTCAAAGAGCGCGCTCGCCTCGTCGAACCCGTCGAGGTCTATCGCGCCTATCGCGCGACGCTCGACGCGCTCGAGAAGAACGCTTCGTTGCTCGGCGATCCCGAGATGCGCGAGCTCGCCGACGAGGAAGAGCGAACGCTGCGCGTCCGGCGCGAAACGCTCGAACGCGAGCTTGCCGAGTTACTGATTCCGAAGGACCCCAACGACGAGAAGGACGTCTTCGTCGAAATCCGCGCGGGCGCGGGCGGCTCGGAATCCGCGCTGTTCGCCGCCGATCTGTATCGGATGTATTGCCGTTACGCCGAGGCGCGCCGTTGGAAAATCGAGCCGCTCGATTCCAATCCTTCCGACCTCGGCGGTTTCAAGGAAATCATTTTTGAAGTCACCGGCACGGATGTTTTCAAGCGTCTTAAATACGAGAGCGGCGTCCATCGCGTCCAGCGCGTGCCGGCGCCCGAGGCGCAAGGCAGGATTCACACCAGCACCGCGACCGTCGCCGTTTTG
>PMUK01000248.1 GCA_003166915.1 Candidatus Cybelea palsarum | reverse complement strand
GTACGCCAGCACGAGGACCCGGGACACGATCCGTGCAGGCCCGGGCTTGAGCGACGCGACTACATTACAATAGAATAGTGACCGCCTCAGGGGGCTCGGAAGGAAAGGAACCATAGGCATGCAGACCACTGGTCCGCCGCACGAACACACGCCAAGTGCCCCGCCCCAGCCTGCGGGTCCTGGAAAGCTGCCTGGAATCAAACACATTGTTGCAGTGGCCAGCGGCAAGGGCGGAGTCGGGAAATCCACCGTGAGCGTAAATCTCGCGCTCGCGCTCCAACAGATCGGGAGCCGGATCGGCCTCGTAGATGCGGACGTCCTTGGGCCGAGCATTCCGGTCATGCTGGGGCTCTCTACTGACAGGCCGCCCGCGGCGACGCCGGAGGGTAAGATCGTTCCGGCGGATCGCCACGGTCTGAAGGTGATATCGATGGGCCTGCTCACCGGAGACGACAATCCGGCGATCTTACGCGGACCGATGGTGAGCAAGTATCTGCGCATGTTTATCGATTCCGTACAGTGGGGAGAGTTGGATTACTTGATTCTTGACCTCCCGCCGGGGACGGGCGACACGCAGCTAACGCTCGCGCAGAGCTTTCCCTTGTCCGGCGCGGTCATCGTGACGACGCCGCAGGAGGTCAGCCTCAAGATCGCGCGCCGCGGGTTGCGGATGTTTGAAACGGTGCACGTCCCCATCCTCGGCATCATCGAGAACATGAGCACGTTTATTTGTCCTCACTGCAGCAAGAGCACGGACGTCTTCGGCCGTGGCGGCGGCGAGCGGATGAGCCGGCAGCTCGGCGTACCGTTCCTGGGGACGATTCCTCTCGACGCCGAGATCGTCACCGGTGGGGACGCAGGGCGTCCGATCGTGCTCGAGAAGCCGAGCTCGCTCCCGGCCCGGTGCTACTTCACTATCGCCGCTGATCTCGCTGGTCGACTCGAGGGACACGCAACGACGGCGCTCCAGCCGTTCACGTGGACTTGGGCAACCAGTGACGGTGAGCCAGACTGGGTGGAACGCGCCATCCGATCGTCAGGCTCTCGCACGGCCGCAATCGGTTTTCGCCGGCGCGATGCTCGCACGCTGTCCGTGCTTTGGGAGGACGGACACCGAAGCGACTTTGACGTCCGGGACCTCCGGCTAGCGTGCCGTTGCGCTCTCTGCGTGGAAGAGATGAGCGGGCGCACCCTCTTGGATCCAAAGAACGTGCGACCGGACGTAAGCCCGCGGACGATCACCTCCGTGGGCAACTACGCGATCACGATCAATTGGAACGACGGCCACAGCACCGGGATCTACTCGTTCGAGCACCTGCGGGCGTTTGGTGAGCGCAGCAAAGCTGGGGTCGTCGAAGATGTCTGACCTACCTGTCGACCCGACGATCACGATCCGCGCCGAAACCTTGCTCGCCGACCCAAACACGTGCAAGTTCACGGTGAGCCGGACCGTGCATCCCGGTGGCGCGTTCTTCTTCGAGAAGAAGGAACGAGCTGGTGGCTCGCCTCTCGTCGAGCGTTTGTTCGCGCTTCTTGGCGTTGCGCACGTGCTGGTGACCGAGAACGTGGTGACGGTCGGGAAGGAGCCGAGTGCCTCGTGGTCGGGGCTGACAGCGGCAATCGGAACGGCCATCCGCACGCAACTGCTGACTGGTGTGCCGGCGATCCTCGAGTCTGCTCACCACGCAAGCACGGGGAAGCGACCCGACGCTGAGATTCGCACGGTCGTTCAAGCACTGTTGGACAGGGAAGTCAACCGTTCCATCGCCAGCCACGGCGGACAGATTTCGATCGTCGACGTCCAAGATGGCAACCTCTTCGTCGCCATGAATGGTGGATGCCAGGGATGCGCGGCCTCTCAAGTCACTCTACGGCAAGGGTTCGAAGTCATGGTGCGTGGGGTCGCGCCGGAGATCGTGGACATCGTCGACACAACGGATCACGCATCGGGCAAGAATCCCTTCTACGACCGCGTAGGATGAACTCAAGTAGCGAATGCACCGTGCCCGTTTGTCGAAGACGGTATTGCTGGCTGTGGCCGCTCCCTCGTGCTAGATCCGCGGGCTTGGGGCTCGAACACTTCGTGCTTTAGGTAAGACCGGCTCGCTCACGCGCTGTCTCGATCCCGTCACGCATTTTAAGGTCGAGCACATCCATGCATTATAGGCGGTAGGTTCGCCGCGCCACACTGGTACGTGCCTAGCATCTCGACCACCGTCAACAACGTTTGTGAGTATCGAGAATGATGATTATCGTTGTTCAGACGGTGTACTTTAGCCGCAGCACCTAAGACTCTGCGAGACGCTAACAGAGCCATGAAAAGGCGTTCGCAAGTGGCGCACCGGTCGCGGTACGTATCCCCAGGGGGGAGGAGCTTCTGTCTAAATAATCCAAATATTCAAATAATGCGATATGATTTCAAGGCGGAGTTTTTTAAGACGCTTGCGCACCCGCTTCGGATCCAGATCCTCGACGAACTTCGGGCTGGGCCGGTCAGCGTGGGAGAACTCCGCGAACGGCTCGGCGTCGAACAGTCGACACTATCGCAGCAGTTAGCCGTTCTGCGCAACCGTAGCGTCGTGCGGGCGCGGCGCGCAGGCAGAACGATTCGCTACGAAATCAGCGATGCTGCGATTTGGCAGGTGCTCGACTCCGCGCGGGTCATCTTTGACAACCAGCTTGTCAGCACGCGTTCCATCCTCGAGGACCTCGCCCGCGAAGATACGCGCGACGCTAACCGCCAACACGCGTTGCGGCCTCGAAGGCCGCTTCGCAAGGGCGCTCGCCGCTCTAAGTCGGCGTGACCATGCGCTTCTTCGGCGTCGGCGCGACATGGGCGGTCTCGTTGCTGGCCGCATACCTCGCGTTTCTTGCCGTCGTGCAGGGGCCGGTTACCCTCGCGAGCTTCGCCGCCGTGCCGCCCGCATTCACGCTCGACTTGGGCTTAACTCCGCTCGCGGCGCCATTTCTCGCACTGCTTGCGATGCTCGGCGTCGCCATCGGAGCGTGGTGTTTGCGCTGCGAACGCCCCGTCGACGCGGCGCTCATTGCGGGCTTCGTCGCAACGATGCTGCTCGTACTTGTCGCCCGCAGCGTCTTGGCGTTCGTGCTGGCGTGGGAACTGATGTCGCTGGTCTCCGCGTTCCTCGTTGGCGCGAATCATCGGCGCAGGGACGTGCGCCGCGCCACCTTCGTCTATCTCGTCGTCGCGCAGAGCGGGGCGCTTTGCATCTTGGTTGCGTTGCTGCTGCTCGCAAGCCATGCTGCTGGGCCGGGATTTTCCGACATCGCCAGCTCCGCCGCGGCGATCCCGGCTGGGACGCGAACGGCGGCTTTCGTCCTCGCGCTGATCGGATTCGGCTCGAAGGCCGGTCTGCTGCCGCTGCACTTTTGGCTGCCCCGTGCACATCCGCTTGCGCCGCCCGCCGCGTCGGCGCTGCTTTCCGGCGCAATGCTGAAGGTCGCGCTCTACGGCCTATGCGTCGTTGCATTCGAACTCGCGGCACCGGCGCCAGCTGCGTGGGGCATCGCGCTCGTGGTGCTTGGAACGGTCAGCGCGATCGGCGGCGTACTCTATGCACTCGTCGATCACGACCTCAAGCGTTTGCTCGCGTATCACTCCGTCGAGAATGTCGGCATCATCACGATCGGTATCGGCGTAGCGTTGCTCGCACGCTCGTCGGGCGCCCTCGCCCTCGCTGCGCTCGCGCTCATCGCAGCGCTCTTTCACGCCATCAATCACGGGCTCTTTAAAGCGCTGCTTTTCATGGGAGCCGGCGTCGTGGCGAAGACGCAGGGAACGGTCGATCTGGAAAAACTCGGCGGCCTCTGGGAACGTCTGGCGTGGACGGCGCCGCTGTTTCTCGTCGGCTGCGCTGCGATCGTCGCGTTGCCTCCGCTTAATGGCTTCGCCTCGGAGTGGTTGACGTTTCAAAGCCTCGTCGGCGGTTTCGTACTTCCAGACGCGGGCACGCGCATCGTGCTGCTCGGCGCGACGGCGGGGCTTGCGCTGACGGGCGGCCTTGCGGCGGCATGTTTTGTGAAAGTCTTCGGAGTCGCGTTCCTAGGCCGTGCGCGGCAGCCGAAAAAGTCGCACGCGGTCCAGCCGGAGCAAGAACGCTTCGACGCTGCGACCTTCGCGCAGGCACTGCTCGCCGTCTTCTGCGCGCTGTTCGGTCTAATCCCGGCGCTCGCCGTTGTCCCGCTTGCTCGCATCGCTGCGACGACGATCGGGGGTCCTGCATTCACGGGGGTTGCTTCCATCCCGCCGGCGTCACTTTCCGTGTTGCCGATTGCACTTGTTGCTTTACCTTTGGCGGGCGCGCTGGCGTGTTTCGCGCTCGCCGCCCATCGCCGTCTGCGCAGCGTCCCGACGTGGACCTGCGGGTCGCCTGTAACTCCAGCCGCGCAGTACACTGCAACCGCTTTCTCCAAGCCGCTGCGCATGATCTTCGCGTTCGTGTTGCAGCCCGAACATCGCCGGCTGGTCGAGAGCGGCTCGTCGCCGTGGTTTCCCGCTCGAATCGTCTACCGTATCGAGACCCGTGACGTGGTCGACGAAGGCGCGCGATGGTTTGGCGCGCTCGCGTTGCGCGTCGCGCGGCGCTCGCGGGCGCTGCAGAGCGGGAGTCTGCGGCTCTATCTGGCGTACGCGGTTGCGGCGCTCGTGGTCGTCGTCACGTTGGCGCGCCGATGATCGCACTCTCGTTGCTGCAACTGCTCGTCATCGCCGCGCTCGCGCCGCTGGTGCAAGGTGCGATGAAACTGCTGCGGGCGCGCCTGCAGGGCCGGCCCGGACCATCTGCGCTGCAACCCTACCGCGACCTCGCCAAGCTCTGGCGCAAGGAGTCGATACTGCCGGCCGGCGTCAGCCCCATCGCAGTCGCCGCACCGGGAATCGCGCTCGGCGTGGCGCTGCCGCTTGCCGCCGCGCTCCCGCTCGCCGCGCCCGGCATGCCGCCACTCGGCGAAATTATCGCGCTCATCTTCTTACTCGCGCTTTCGCGCTTCGTGCTTGGGCTCGCCGCAGTCGACTCGCGCAGCGCATTCGCCAGCATGGCGGCCAGCACCGAGCAGACGATCGCGGCACTCGTCGAGCCGACGCTTCTGCTCGCGCTTCTCGGCGCCGCCGCGCTTGGGCAAGGGACGCAACTCTCCGCCCTTAGGTACTTGCCGTTCGGCCTCGCCGGGCTGCTCGCCGTCGGCGCGTTCTTCCTCGTACTCCTGGCCGAGACGGCCCGCGTCCCGATCGACAATCAGGAGACGCACTATGAACTAACGATGATCCACGAAGGGTTAGCGCTCGAGTTCTCCGGCTGGCAACTGGCGTTCATTCAAGTGGCCTCGCACGTGAGGCAATTGAGTTTTCTGCTCCTCGCTGGACTGTTGCTTCCTGGCGGTACGGTATGGGCCGTCGCCGCGTGGGCCGTGGCGATCGCCGTAGTGGTTACCGTGGTCGAGACGCTATTCGCGAAGCTGCGTTTGTTCGAAATCCCGCAATTGCTCGCGAGCGCCTTCGTCTTGGCTGCCGCAAGCATCGCGTTACGACTCTTCGGGACGACGCTCTGATGATCGACGTGATCTTGCTCCTTGCCGGCGCGGTTCTGCTGCTGAGCACGCGCATGACGCAGATGCTTATCGGCTACGCCGTCTTAGCCGTGACCGTCAGCTTCTTGGTCGCCCCGGCGGCGCTGCACTCGGCGCTTTCGCTCGCGTTGTTCGCCGTATCCGCTCTTCTCAAGGTCGTCGTTGCGCCGCTGGGCATACTCGCGTTCGTGCGCGCGAACCCTAAAGCCGGCGACCTGCGTCCGTCACTCGCGGCACCGATGCGGCTTCTCCTGGTCGTCGCCTTTGCACTCGTAGCTCGGGGGGCAACGATTGCGTCGCTGGGCGACGCCGCGCTGCAAAGCGTTACGATCTACGTTGTGCTGTGCGGTGTCGGCATCCTGATTACACACCGCAACCTGCTCTCGCACGTGATCGGGCTCTTAGTCCTCGGTACTGGCGTGACACTGGCCGGTGCGGTTCTCGCTCCGACGCTGCCGGAGTCTGTCGAGCTTGGCTCGACGTTCGACGCGCTCGTCGCGACCTTCATCGGGCTCGCGCTCGTGCGTGCGTTCTTCGCGCACAATCCCGTCCTTGATGTTGATGCGCTGCGGAGTTTGCGCGGATGATCATCGCCATTTGCATCGCCGCGCCCTTGGCGTTCGCGCTTGGCGTGCGACTCGTCCCGCAGCGCGCGGCCAGACGCATCGCACGCCTGCTGCTCGCCGTCGTCGCTGCGCTACTCCCGCTTGCCGCCGCCGGCTCGCTCGACGCACTGTCGCGCGTCTTTGTTGTGATCGTGTCGCTCCTCGGTCTGCTCGCAACATTCTTTTCAGCGGGGATCCTCGCCGACGACTGGACGAGCGGCTACGCGCTCTGGTCAAGCAAGCCGGTCTACTTCGTTCTTCTCGGTGCGTTTTGGAGTGCGATGCTCCTCGTCGTTATGGCCGCCAACTTCGCCGCGCTCTGGCTGGGCATTTCGCTGACGACGCTCGCGACGGCCTTCCTGGTCGGCTACAGCGGTGAGCCGGCCGCGCTCGAAGCCGCGTGGAAATACCTCGTGCTTTGCAGTGTCGGAATCGCGTTCGCACTGCTGGGCATCGTCGTACTGGCGCACGTCTCGATCGCGGACGGCATCGCTCCGACGGCTGCGTTGTCCTGGACGGCAATCGCGGCACATGGGCAGACCGGTTTCGCCGTATTGGCGCGTCTGGCCGTGGCGTTGATGATCGTCGGGTTCGCGACGAAGGCGGGGCTCGTGCCGATGCATGCCTGGCTGCCCGACGCGCATTCGAAGGCGCCAGCGCCCATAAGCGGACTTTTGTCGGGGGTGCTCGTCTCGTGTGCGCTGTACGCGATTATGCGTACGCTTGGCGTGGCGGTGGCCCTAGGGGCCGGTGCTTTCGCGTCGGCCCTGCTCGTGTGGTTCGGCGCGCTCTCCATCGTCGTCGCAGGCGTGCTGATGCTGACGCAGACTGATCTCAAACGGCTGCTGGCTTATTCGACGGTCGAGCATGCGGGCATCGTTGCGATCGCGCTTGGCTTCGGTGGGCCCATCGGTTGGTTCGCGGCTCTTTTTCACGTGGTAGTACACGCGTTTGCTAAGTCGTCAGCGTTCTTCTGCGCGGGCATCGTCCAACGCGAACGCGGCTCGACCGAGATGCGACGCTTGCACGGATTGTGGAACGTCGGCGCGTCCGGCCGGATCCTGCTGGGATCGCTTGGAGCGTTGTCGGGAATGCCGCCGTTCGGGTTGTTCTTCAGCGAGCTGCTCGTCGTGTATGCCGGCGTCGCGTCTCACAAATGGGCTCCGCTTGCGATCGGTGTTCTCGGCTTTGCGTTTGCCTTTGCCGCGATCGCTCGCGCGGCGATCGAGATCGAAGCGGGCGCGGTGCCGAGCGGCTCCGCACAAACGTCTGCAAGCTCCGCACGGCCGTACGCACGTCTCGCGACATTAACTGCTGCAATCGCACTGACGTGTGCGCTCGTGCTGGCGCTACTTCCGTGGTCCGTCGCCGGCGCTGCCCTGCAGGCAACGGCCGCGACGATTGGCGGCGCGCATTGATGACGACTGCTCAACCAATGACGCCAGAGGAACGCTTTCGGGAGCACGTCCTAGCGGCGGCAGCGTCGGGCGTCCCGCTGGGAGCTTATGCCGATGCCGACTCCGTCCATTACCTGTTCCTGCGCGAGGCAAGCGGACCACTCGTGCTATCGCATCGCCTCGCCGCGACGCGCGCAGCGTGTGCAGTCTCGGGAACGTGGCCGGCGTTCTCGTGGGACGAGCGCGAGATGGCACAGGAGCGCGGCGTCTACTTCGACGGCCTCCCCGACGCCCGACCGCTCTGGGCGCAAGGCGGCATCCTACCCGACGCGGTTGTGGCGCATGGCGAGGGCCTGATGCAATTCGTCGTCGGTCCGGTCCACGCGGGCATCATCGAACCGGGCCGGTTCACATTTAGTTCGGGGGGAGCAGCGGTCGTGCACCTCGATGCGCAGTTGGGGTATGCGCACCGCGGCGTCGAGCGTGCGCTCGAAGGGCGCCCGGCACTCAGCAGCGCCCCGCAAGTTGCCCGCATCTGCGGGAGTTGCAGCGCCGCCCGATCGTTGGCGTACGCGCGAGCGCTCGAGATGCTATCGGGCGTCGAGGTGAGCGCGTCGGTCGATCTCGCGCGACTAGTCGTCGCAGAGTTGGAGCGTGTCTATAACCACCTCGGTGACTTCGCCGCGACTGCGTCGGGTGCGGGTTGGGCGACCGGCTTCGCGCACGGTATGGCCTTGAAAGAAGAAGCGATGCGCTTGAACTGGATCGCGGGCGGGCATCGGCTGCTCTTCGATGCGATCCTCCCCGGCGGAGTTAGCGTGTCTACGCTCGCCGAGCGGCGCGCTGTTCGCGCGAGTCTGGCGCTGCTTGAGGCCCGGACCGAACGCTACCTGCGCGAGTTGTTCGGGAACGCGTCGCTCGTCTCGCGTTGGCACGGCGCGGGAATCGTCACGCATGACACGTCGCGCATGTTCGGCGCTGTCGGCCCGGCGTACCGCGCGTCGCACGGCACCGTCGACGTACGCACCTTTGCTCCATACGGCGCTTATCGCGCCATGCCGCCGCGCGTCGCGCATGCCTCGAGCGGTGACGTGTTCGCGCGTTGCCAGGTCAAGCGCGCCGAACTGATGGAGTCGTTCCGTCTGACGCGCGAGGCCCTCGCCATTCTCGGCGACGCGACCTTGCCGGCGGTGCAGCCGCTGTCGCCCGCCGCGGGCTCGGTCGCGACGGTCGTCGAGGGGCCGCGTGGCGCGGAGGTCGTCGCACTGCGCATAGATTGCGACGGAACGGTCGAGCGCCTTCACGTCATCTCGGCGTCATATCGGAACTGGCCGCTCGTGGCCCGCGCGATGGAGGGGAACATCGTGCCGGACTTTCCGCTGGTCAACAAAAGCTTCAATCTCTGCTATGCGTGCGCGGACCGATAGGTGCAGCAATGATGCGCCACTCTCTCGGTATACGCCATCTCTCGTGCGGCAGTTGCAACGGTTGCGAGCACGAGGTGAACGCGCTCAGCAATGCCTACTACGACATCACGCGGGAGGGCTGGGATATCGTAGCTTCGCCTCGGCACGCCGACGTGGTCACGGTGACGGGCCCGGTGACGGAAACGATGCGCGACGCAGCGCGAAGTACTCTGGAGGCAACACCGAGGCCATACGTTGTCGTTGCCATTGGCGACTGCGCGCTAGGAAAAGGGCCGTGGGCCGGAGCAGCGGAGGCCGGCAAAGGCGCCGTCGCCGAACTCGGAGCCACGGTGTGGGTCAGCGGCTGCCCGCCGGCTCCAGAGGCGATCCGTGCGGCCTTAGCAGAGGCGGCACGTTCCGGCGAACTGCGAGAGCTAGACCGCTAGACGCAGGGTGGAACCAAAGACTTAGCTGGATTGCTCCCGTCGTTGCCAATGTTTTTGAGTATCGAGAGTTGCAGTTATCGATATGACGTGAGGTGGGTTTTGGCA
>PMUK01000008.1 GCA_003166915.1 Candidatus Cybelea palsarum | reverse complement strand
AACCGCGCGCGAAGGGACCCGCACGCAAGGTCGAAGCGTAGCGGAGCCGCGTCAGCGGTCGCCATGCGTGTGGGATGCGCCAGCGCGGTAGCCTTGCCGGGTGGCGGCGCCGGAGTCGGGCCGCGGGTGCGTTCTCTCGGTGGCATGGGACAGATGTTTCTCTTCGAACTCGCTCAGCCAAAGGAAGATGAATGCGCCAAGTTGCCGCTCGGACTGATTCTTGACCTCGCTCCAAGCAGCGGTGACTTGTGCTTCCGGTACGGAATCGTGCAAGAGAAAACATGGGATCGCAAACTCGTGAAAGCGTTCGATGCTCGACGTAAACATGACACCGCTCCACGATAATACCCGTCAAGTAGTGCCAGCGCTCCGATCTGAAAGAGGATCTCGAACTTCTGTTCCTGAAGGATCATCACGAGCTTATGGCCGGAAGAACGCTCCGCTTCGTAAACGGGGCTGCCATGATAGCCAACCACTATGACGGTGCAGCATCTCTTACGCATTCATCTGGCGAATGCGGGCTTAAAAGTCTTTCGGTAAGTTTGGCGGTTGGGGACGCATGCACCCACGCTACGCTCGAAGGAGGGCGAAGTGGTCCTACGGTCGCCGAAATGCGATCTGTACTGGCATCCCCGTCGTGGGTGTGCCGGCGTAGCTAACGGGGAGGCCCTCGGCTTTCAGCGCTTCCATTAGCGCTGTTGCCGCGGACGCAGCCGCCTCGGTGTGACGAATCTCAATGCCTCTTCCGCCATTCCACACCGGTCCACCTAACTCGATTTCACGGACGTGCCACTTCGCAGATCGTAAAGCTTCCACTAACGCCGCAACGACTTCACGAACGTCATCGCCTTGCTCCCCAGTTATGGTGGCGGTTTGGGGGATTTCATCCTGAAGTAGTGCCGCGATTCGATCCGACGCTCCTGAATTTAGCCGGGAATATCGTCCGCGCTCTATCGCAGCAACCCGACTCCCCATCCGAGCACCGTTCGCAAGCGTAAGTACCGCAACGATCACGGCGATCACTGATCCAGCGATGCGCGCAGCGCCGGCCGACGAATGCACGTCAACATTCCACGTTAGCACGATCACCATAGCAACACTAAGCGCAAATATCAGCCAGGACAACCACGAAACGTTCCGCATCTCTAGGATAGCTTTTGCTCCAGACTCCCTCGGCACCCTTGGTGAGGGTTTCGCGCGTATCTTTTACGCAGGCCGTGAAGTATCGCGACCGCGCGGGCCTTTCCTTTCTTTGCGACCAAAGCTTTTACTGTGGTACGCTTGTGCGAAATGGAACCCGCGCGTCGATTATTTCATGATGGGATGTTTAGTCTCTGGCACGAAGCCGCAACCGCCATGTCGAGCGAGCTTCGGATGCCGTCGGAGCGCCTGTATGCGGATCACGCGATGCTGCGGTGTGCTCTCGGCTCGCCATGGGTAGAGCGGGAAGCGCGTGAGGCCGCCAAGCCGCAGGTGCGCTTCAGCGATCTCCATCCGCTGTATCGTAATCTTGGGTCCGCGACTACCGGCGACGTGGTAGTCGTGGCGGAGCTGGCAATGTATCTCAGAGCCTTCAAGGATGACCCTCAAATAGCCTCAGTCCTCGCGAATCTCCGGAGCGGCACGAAATACCGCCCTACATTGTTCGAGTTAGCAATGGCGTATCGCTGGCAACGCGCCGGCGCGCGCGTCACGCTTGAACCTAAAATCCCGCACGGTTTAGCGGATTTCGCGGCCGAGATCGATGGGATTACGTTTATCGTAGAGTGCGCCAGCTTCCCGACCGACGTCTTCGACACTGATCCGAACGTGCTAGGTCAGTTTCTGTCTCCATTTGGAAGCAAGCACTTTGATTTCCCGTTTTCAGTCACGCTCGAGTTGCGAGTCGCCGAGCAGACTCTGGGAGACTTCTTCGGCGACGTGCTGCGAGCGTGCAAGGACGCGATGCAGCGATTCCACCAGGAGCTAAACGAGGTTTCGGTCCGAGCCGCCTTCGGTACAGTAACCATGCGTCGCACGTCCATCCGCGACGTGAAGACCGGCGAATGGGATCCGGCGATGCGCCTGGTGTCGCACGAACCAAACGAGAGCGGGTCCTTGTTTCGCGCGCACGAGACCCGCGAAATACGCGAAAAAGGGTGGATTTGTGTGTCTATGCCGTCTCGGAGGGGCGACGGCTACGAGAAGACGCGAGAAAAGTTCCTCGAGGAATATCGTCAACTTCGCGACGTCTCCGCCCCGCGGCTGATCTTGCTCGACATCACGGGTTTGACGTACGACGTGCTGCGCGCCGACATGGGAAGGATTAACGCTGGTCTCGGTCAGGACTTGTTGCAGCGCCCCAAGGCGTCAGCCTTGTGGCTTACGACGCGTGGCATCACAGACGACGCGCGATTCCAATACCGAGCATTTGTTATGGATAACCCTAACGCGACTACGCCCGTTCCCGCATCGTTCACGAATAGAGTGGCCGAGATGGAATACCGGCTGGACTACCTGACTGAAACCGAACGAGCCGCATCCTGATGCATAGAGGCCGCTCGGTCCGATGAAAGCATCAGTCGCGTGGCCTGTTCCGCGGCGAGCCCTACGCATTCCGCCAACGTCGTGCGACACGCGAGTCGGGGATTCGCCGAAGCGCCGATCAAGTGAACGGATCTAGTCAACCGTGACGGGGCTGATCGACATCTGGGACGTCAAAACGTTTGACGTAGAACTGGTAGCCGAGTTGCAAGACAATGCAGAACTCATCGGCAAATATCGCGCGATCGACCGAGAGATAGCGCTGGAACGCCAAGCGGGCACCATTGGAGCGCTCTTTCGGAGCAACCCACACGCAAGGGACTACTTTGAGTTCGAGGAAAATCTCGAACAGACAATGAGAGCTCGCAGCATCCGTGCTTGGCACTACACGCGGTTAACCGATTCTGAAGTCGATGCGATGCGGACGAGCGTTATATATCTTTCTACTTTAGAAACAATCCGACAGCGGCTCGATGCGCAAGTCGCCGCCGGACGAATCACAGAGGAGGAGAGCCGAGAACTGTTTTCGGCGAGTCCGTTTCATGCCGCCGAGCAGTTCGAGGGCCGCTCCAACAGATTTTGGCTGACTGCCCATCCCATAGAGCCCAGTGACGGCGATGCCAGTTTACTTCTTCGCAACTGGGGCGGAGAAGCCATATATTTTTGGCTAGAAGGCGATAGTAGCCTGAAAGAGATCGTCGCCAACTTAGGACGGCCGCGCGCCCTCGAAGTTCGGGTGCCCTTCGATGCCATTCGTCAATCTTTTAGTGCAACTCAGCGCGTAGTGGCGACGTTTGCGCGAAACCTGGGGTGCATAGGTCGTTTCGAAGGACTTGATCTCTCCGTTATCCGGCCGCTTGGCCCTGAGGCGATCTCGCTGATACACACGGAGGGCGAGACGTCCTTCGACGGGATGGGGAGAGAATATCCTATCAACGTTTCAGCCCTGTCGCGAGAGGAGTGACGCGTGATGAATATCTGCTCAATCGCTCGTCCCGTCTGCGCCGGAGCAGTCCGCCCTTCGCGAGGCTCTTCGCATGGATCGCACGCGTCCTTCCGCGAGATTGCAGCGATGCTGACGAAGCGCGGCGTCCAGCCCAAGCGCGGCAGTAAAGTCTGGTACGCCTCCTCTGCGATGCCGGCTTTGCTATCTAGACCAAAGGTCACCACTGAACGCTCCGTTGATGAGGTTCTCATCAAACGCGCTATCTTTATTTAGTCCTCCGGCAATCGTGAGACACCGAACGCCAGCGCTATTGATAAAGGCGTTTTCTATACTCTTGAATTTGCTCCAGGTCAGGTCATATGCGCCAAATCTTTGCATTGCAAATCGGTCTGGGTCAGCAGATCTGGTTANNGATCATGAGGAACCGGGAACTGGAAACTGCTTTTGCAAACTCCGCATAATAGTTTGCGTATGGCTGGACATTCAGCTTTTCAAGCTTCCTTAAACCGGATACGATCGGGGTGACGCCGCCAAAGCTAACCTTGGGATCTTGCGCCTGCTCTTTTGCCCACATCCAGGTTCCCATCGCAAATCTGGGATCGCGAGTCTGTATAAGCTCGAACCGAGTCGCATGCGCCATGCGTTGGTCTGGTACATAATAGGCGAAGC
>PMUK01000217.1 GCA_003166915.1 Candidatus Cybelea palsarum | reverse complement strand
CTTGAAGTGGCCGCCGGGGGTGCGAGAGACCGCGTTCGAGCGTCACTTTCCATACTTTTGCTTCCGCCATTTTTTCGCAGAACGACCTTCGGCAATCCGTAAGGAAAGGCTCTTAGAGGGTATATCCCCCATCTCAAATCAGCTTTCAAAATGGGGCAGCAGTGCGGGTATGTGCTGGCGCGGCGCGCGCCGGAGTCCCATCGTACTGCAAATGTACCCTGTCGCCTTGGTCGCGCGCGCTCTCCCACGGTCGGTGGGACTCGCTGAGCCTAGCGCGGCGCACGATGTCAAGGGCGATAAGCACTAGTTACAGACCTTGACCGAACCTTGATGGTGTGTTACTGTCACGGCATGAACTGCAATCTTGTCGGTTATTATCGTTGCTCGACAGAATCGCAAGGACGGTCGGGCCTCGGGCTTGAGGCTCAACAGTTTGCGGTGAAGGAGCACGTCAAGCTGACCGGCTGCGAACTAGTCGGCGAGTATACCGAAGTCGAGTCTAGCCATCGCGACGACCTTGACAATCGGCCGGAGCTACGGAAGGCCATTCGTCACGCGAAGCGGTCGAAGGCGACGCTCGTGATTGCGAAGTTGGACAGATTAGCGCGCAGTGTCTACGTCACCGCCGAGCTTATGAGGTCCGGCGTCGAGTTCGTAGCCTGCGACAATCCCACCGCGAACCGGCTGACCATCCAAATCCTGGCGGTGATGGCGGAGCACGAGGCCGAGCAGATTTCGAAGCGTACTAGTGCCGCGCTCGCGGCATATAAGGCTCGTGGCGGCCTTCTAGGCGCGAGCTTGCCCCAGTGTCGAAACCTTACTCGCCAAGCGCGTCTGAAGGGCGGAGAAGCGGCTAAAACGGCTCACGCCAAGCGCGCAGACGAAGCCTACGCTGAAGAGGTCTACCCGCGCATCAAAGCTCTGGCACGACAAGACCTTTCGCTTCGCGCTATCGCTTGTACACTTAACGACGAAGGTCATCAGACGCTCAACGGTAAGCAGTGGACAGCCGTACAAGTTGGGCGCATCCTCGACCGTCTGCACGTAGCCTAGAACATCGCGCCATTTTGGGCCGTAGGAGCGTTCGCAAAGGCGCAGACTACTCCTAGCCATTGCGACCTCGCTAAGAAGCAGCCATGCCCCCTGTAAACCACGATACGGCTAAGGTCCTGAGGTGTTCACCTCAAGGGCTTCGCCAGAAATGCGCGCGCGATTGAGGAGCGAGGTAAAGTGTGGCATTTCTCTGCCTCATGCGACCCTTTGACCCTCTTTTACCATGTCCGCGCCGTCCTTCATGTCAACACATTGCAATGGAGTGCAAGACACAACAGGTACCCTACAGGTGTCCGTAGGTTAGTCAGAGGGGTCTAGACAGGTCGTTTTCGGCCGTTCCTACGGACTGCAGCCCTACGCGCGCGACTCCCTTACACGCTCTTTAGCGGCCTCGTTACATGGCTCGCAGACCGTCTTGCCTTTTGCTTTGCGATTAGTACAGCAAACTAGACAGAGCCCGGCCTTTGCGGCTCGGGCTCTTTGCTTGGCTTTGCGTTCTGCGTCAGACATGGGCATTTCGTGGCGAGATTCTTAGCATCGGAGGTCTGACCCTAGTCGCGGCTACCAGGACAGGTCTACCCAACCCGCGACCTCTTCGCGGCTCTCGCGATTCTGGAGATAGGTTCCGAACCAGTCTAAGGCCCCGCGCTCGGCGCTCGTGTGCGAACGGTAATCCCCGGCAAAGGCTCGCCATAGGTCGCTAGGAGAGCTTTGAATCGCGCCAGTGGAGAGGAATGCCAGAGTCTGCGAGCTTCCGTCGTGAAACTGTGCCGCGATTATCTTAGCGGTGAGGTCCTCGATTTCGCGGTCTTCTGCTTTGGCCTGAGCTATGCCAAGAGCTATCTTTTCGCTGTCGTGCATTTTAGGCGGCCTCGATGGTAGCGATTCGAGACTGCAGCGATTTTAGCCGCGCGTGGCGGGGGCAGCCGGTTTCATGGCAGAGGACTCCGTTTATCATGGCGACCGCGCAAGAGTCGCAGGAGCCAGTCTCCTCTTCTAGGGCGGCCGCATATTCGTTCTCGGCCTCTTCGAGCGCGGCATCTCGCTCCGTATCCTCCGCGTCAGACTCGTCATCTTCCGGCCCGCTCCAGCCGTCGAGTTCATTGCATACGTCGCGCTCCATAGCGCAGTAGGCTAGTTGAGCAGTTAGTCTCGAAAGGCCGCCTTCTGCCAAGGCAGCGTTTGCGTCGATTAAACCTTCGTCGATACCGGCGCTTTCGTCGCTGCAGTGTTTAAGTACATCGAGATTATAGCCGGTATAGATAACCCACTGATGACCGTCGATGGCTTCGTGTAGCGCATCCGAAACGTCGCCTTCGTTCTCGCGAACGTCTTGCTTAACGTTTTCGGCGATGCTGCTAATCTCGCTCCAGTAGTCAGACGCTGTGATGTCCTTCGCCATTTTGCACGCTCCTTTTCGTTAGTTGCAAATGTTACTGTCACGATTATATGCGTTCGTTACTGTCACGGTCAAGAGCAAACGAAAAGAAAAGCGCCACGTACTGTTGCTTAATGCGAGGCTATTTGAGAAACTGAAAGCAAAGCTTTAACTACGCTACCCAACCTGCGTCGCGCGCGGTTTTGCTTAGGCTTTGCATTTGCCTCGCGCATGATGCGAGCGCGGGCGGTGAGGATACGTATGCGCTAGGGGCCAGCGTCTCTATAGGCGCATCCGGTAAAAGGAGCATACGCGCATACGCTTTGTACGGCGTCCTTTGTTTCCTCACGCGAGGTAAAAGGACGATAAATGCTTTACGGCTGCGCCGCTGGATTTGTTTAGATGCGGGCGTTCTTGACAGACTTGCCCGGTTCAAGGCGCAATGCAAAGACGTTATGTTAGCACTGACGGTGCTATTGACTCCGCGTTGCTTCTAACGTGGTTGCCGACCTCTTGCTTTCATTGTTGTCACCATGCAGAGCGCCATCAGAACGACCGCAAAGTCTACTGCAGTGGCGTCACGCTTTGTGAGAAAACCGACATGTACAAGGCTTCTGGCGATGAGTTTCCGCTGATGCTTAAACTGTGCCCTGCCGAGACTTTGCCTATCGTCGTGACGGAGGCGCTGAACGAACTTACGCTTTTTGAACGATTCAAAAATGGGTCCTGATTTAGTTCGCGCTATCGGCCTTCGTGCCGAAGCCCTTCTCACGGACGGGATGGACGGAAACGAACTCGACCAGTTGCTCGACGTTGACGACGTAAGCGAGGCGGCCGACATAGTGCGACCGTACCTGACAGTCTAACGCGCTACTCGTGGTTTACGGGGCCGTGGCGGCGTTCCTAGACCGGGCGCGCCGGATTGCGGTGTTCACCTGAACTGACGGCGGCCTGTCAAGAGAGCATCATCCGTTATGCCTCAGAGCGGGTCTGAACCGTCGTGTAGTGATGCTGACTCCAAGTCGTCTCCGAGCCACGCTATGAAACAGCGGACTTTCGTTGCCGGCATCATCTTGTAGCCATTCGCTTCCGTCTGCGCCAGGAAGGAATCGAGTTCGGCTCGTTGCGTCTTCGACAGGCCTTTTCGGAGGAACTCCACTGACCGAGCAGTTATTCTGTGGTTAGGGTCGTGTGCAACTTCATTGCGGAACTCTGCGAAGTTCAGGAGCGGCCGCTCAAGCTGTTTCGGTAGCGGTCCTTTTGAGGCGGCACGACTGACTGCGGCCGCAAAAGCTATCCGCTCGGGCGGATTGCCGAGCATTTCGACGACGAAGCTTTCGAATACCGTGCCTGCCGTTATTACGGCGGAAACGTTGTCAAAATGCCCTGCGTTTCGGTCCAACGCCTCGCTAACTACCTCAAGCAGAAACTGCCGACGCCACTCCTTGGTGCCTAACCGTATCCATCGTTCCGGTGATTTCATTTGCTTCCGGCCTCTGACCCCCACGCTGCCACGTCAGGTCGTAGTCTTTTTGCTAGCCATGAACGCCCGAGCCGTCTTTCCATAAAATGCTGATTGCCCTGAGGAGTCTCCATGAACCTCTTCGCACGATGCTAAGAAATGACTCAACTCTAACAGTCCCGTAAAGAGGATTGTTCTTGCGTCACCGCTTCCTCTTTCGTTGATGTTTCCAGTACGCTTGCCTTCGTCATCAAACTCTATAACGTCGGTAATGATGATTTGGTCGCCGTGAAGAAAAGCACTTTGCATTCGCCAGTTCGCTCTTATATTACTATAGCGATACTCGGCGTCCCAAATATATCGGTCAATCAGCTTTCGAACGCCGACCTCTTTCTCCGCGAGATAGGCCACCATTTGTGCAAACTTGCGTTCCGGTGACTTCTCGTTGGAGGTCATTATTGCCTCAAGTTTTTCGCGAAACTCAGGACGCCAGGTGCTGGGGTCATAGATGCTTAGCAGCTTGCCCATTCGAAAGTCGGCGCTGTTCCAGTCCGTGGCTGCATGAACCTCGTCGATATTAGTCTCGTCTCCGGGAGACTTCTGCTCAACCTCCATAGCCTGAACAACGTAATAGCGGAGAAGTATTTCGTAATCGGCAAGCGGGCGGCTAATCATATTTGCGGCGCGCAGTTGACCGGCGTTCAACAAAATGCAGGTGGAATCGACAATATCGCGTGACAGCACACTCAAGACAATGGCCCAGTCCCTTAGATACTCGTTGACTTTACTTGTTGGCTGATACTGGCGAAGCTTCTCAATATTCTTCGTTAGGAGGTCATGGGCTTCGTCGCAGAGCGCCTGCCATTCCGACCGAAGGCCCTCTGCCGTCATTGCCTCTCCTGAAACATGGGAAGCAGCGGCGTTGCATAAGCATCTTGAAGCGTCATCACTTCCTCAATGAACATCTCGCCTCTAGGGTCGTCGCTGGGATGAGCAAGCAGTACCCGTTTGGTAACGAAGGCCGTTCGTGCATTGATAACGCGGACCGGCGCAAGTACGAGGCGGCCACAAAATGGTGGTGTCGCTTTTTGTTAGGAATGTTCAAGGATTGGCCCCAGATAATCATTCATTGTGCAGCCAGTCTCCGGCCGTGAACGAATACAGCGCGGCCTCCACCGCCCGGTATGTCCTCAAAACCCGCGACGACGATTTGCATAGGCTCTCTATTGTTTTGCTGCTGCAAGGGCGGAGCGGCAATAATGTACAGGCCAAGGAACAGCGGCCTCGGCAGAGTCTCGCGGACGAATCGGACCCCGATTGTTGGAACCGTTCCTGCGCCGTACTTCCCCTGCACCTGCTCTAATGACTGCCCCGCATAGCCCGTAATCTTAATGCGCCAACTGCGCTCGGGGAGTGATATGCCAACGGTCGAAGGTTTCCTTAGCTCCGCTTCCTTCGCTACGTCGAAGTGCTCAGTGCCTTCGAGTTCCAGAGTAAAAATATGGTTACCTCGAAGATTCGCTATGGGCGGCGCTTGCACCCGAGCCAAAAGATGTTCAGCATCTCGCTCTTGAACGCGAACGTGAACTTGTCCGCTCTCGTGATACGATAGCTTTACCTGCCGACGTGAAGTTGCGACGCCGCGCCCGGTGTCGGTGTACGTCTCTTGGCCACCCACGCCCTCGAAGATACCGCAAGCGTATTCGTCCACGCCTAGATACGGGGTAACGACATACAAGTCGGCCGCTCTCTTACGGAAGAACAACGCAGCCATCTTTCGCGGTACGCCGTCCTGCGCCAGGACTATCGTGAGCCTGTCCGTTAGCTCTCGATTCGGAATGTTAGCAACGATGAGATGCTGCTGCTTCGCAACTATGCGCGCTGCTCGCCGCGCGGCTCGCAGTTTGTCGAGGCGCTTCTTATGCGATGCCCTCGATTTTCCCAAGTTTATGTTGCCAATGCTGGCCTGCCTAATCGACGACTTCGAAAACGCCGCCCTTTGCGAGAAGCATCTCAATGCCCGCACGGGCCTGCTCGGGGGTGACGCCAGTCTGATGGGCCTGGAGTGCCGTCCAGGCGTCTACCGGCAGAATGCGGCCACTCGCGACCTCACGCAACCTCGTGGAGGAATCAAGCATTCCCCCGACTTCGGGGCGGCTGGGTCGAACGCCTGTTCGCCTATCTCGCCGCGCCTCAGCCGTTAAGTTAGGGCGACCGCTGAAGACCGCCGCACCGCGCTGTTTGCCTTAAACGGCTACTGCCCAAACATTCCCGTCTGCCGAAGCGTATTTCCAGCAAGGTCATCGATTCGGATGCCAGCTATTGCGTTAGACGATGCACGGTCATGGCGTATCATCTCCCAGGTCTGCTGAATCTGCTGGAATGCAAGGTCACGGTCTTGTTCGCTTGCAGAGTTCCAAACGTCGCCATCAACACGCAAAATGAGGATGGCGTCCTGAATCTGATACTGTTGAATCAAACTTTCGCCCATCGCCGCGTTGATGATGTGCGCCATGGCTCTAACGTCATGTTGTTCCGCAGCCAACGCTCGCTGTTCCCGCCGGTGTTCCCGCCGGACTGTCTCGTGTTGCGCTGCAGTTTGCGGATGTGGTGTGTTCAGCGCCATCGCCCATGCGATACCGGCGACGACCAGCAATACGACGACAAGAAATGAGATTAGGCCTATCCGCGCTTCGCGAGCATAAGGGCTAGATGTGGTGGTTGCCGTCGGCGCTGGCGTTGCGGGTTTATACACGTATGGCTCAATGCGCCGAGTCACTTTAGAACCGCAGTGCTGACATGAGGTGCGGCTCGCACCGATATAGGTTTTACAGTTGGGGCAATAGTCAGTCGAGGCCATTAGCCGTCTCATTCGAGGACCCGTCATGGTACGCAACACACGGGCCTGGGCTCACTGCGCTTCATTGGCCGCTACTGGCGTCGGACTGGATTTTCTCCATCTGCTCACGCACGGCTTCGGGAACATTGTCGTGCGAAAGGACGTTGCCAGCGAACATATTCGCGCCCGCCAAGATTTTGTCGACTTCTGAAGACGGCATATTACCCAGTCTCATGGCCTCTGCGATGCCGTACGCATCTACGGCAGCATACGCCTCTTGCTTCGTATGGCTGAAACCCCAACTATTCTTCATGCAGTTTATCCGCCACTGGTCGGCTTCCGCAAAATGTCCCATAGCATCGAGGTAGTTATCTCCGGTAAGGTCGCTGGTCGCCCGGTCTTCGAGCGACGTTGTCGCGGACAACTGAGCATCGCAGCCAGAACTTGCCGATTCTTCGAGTTGGGCTTCGCTGCGCTTCCGCGCTGCTAGTCCCTGCGCTTGCAGCTCCGCCGCCCGTTTCTCCGCGAGAGCCCTCGTCTGCGCTTGTTGCGCTGCCCATGCCTTCGGATGCGCCTTCTGCCAGGCTAGACGCCGTTGGTGGTTCGCTTTCGCCTCTGCTGCATGGCGATTCGCGCCCGCATTCGTGTCGCATGACACTAGCAAAAGCGAAGTGGAAATGAGAAGTGCCGCGATGATAAAAGTGCGTACGCCCATCGGTTCCTAAAACCCCCGTCCTTGGTACTCCGTCATTTGGTTTTGGTCCATCGTTACATGCCCCAGAAGATTTCTTAGGAAGACTCGGCCGGGCCCCAACGATTCTTGTGTAGAGAGCATGATTTCTAAGGTTGATACTCAAAAACTGTACCGAATCCACCCCCCCCCGCGGGGTGTAGTGCCATACAACTTCCCTTGAATCGCAATCAAGTTTGATTCAGGCTCTCCCCCATCGACCTTCTCTTCTAGACGATAGACAACTGCGAACCGATTCGTTTTCGGAACATACGAAAAAATAGTTCCGTAAAAGGAGCCGCCGTAACAACTACAAGACCCCTCCTCCGATGTTGTGCTATACATTTCGTCCCCGATTGCCCTGAGAGCGGCCGCGGGACCCGCCCCGCCATACCCGTTGAATCGGTGAACGACAGTCTCCTTATGCGAGGCCAGGTCAAACGTGTAAAGCGTTCCACAGCTCCGTATGCTGCTGCTACAGTACGCGTCCCCACCCGATAAGGTGGTTCCGTATATCACTCGGCCTTGTATTACTGGCGCTGCTGCGGGGTCCTCTCCATCACGGCCTCCACGAAAGCTGTGGAGCACGGTTTCAACTCCCGATGAAGGGCTTAACGAAAAAATCGTGCCGCACCCATCACTACAGCCGGAGCCGCCAAAGGCAGTCGCTCCGTATAGCTTGCCATTGAAGGCGGTGAGATACGCAAAGTTAGCACCGTCTTCTCCATTAAAACTGTGAATGACCCTCAGTCCTTGCGACGCAGGGTCGAACTGGAAAATGGTGCCGCATCCATCCGTGCAACGGTTACTGCCTCCCTCACCTGCGCTGCCATAGATTTTGCCGTCTAAAGCGACTAGATTCGTGGAAGGCTTATTGCCCTCTCGTCCTTTACTGAAGCGATGCACAACCTTTTCCTGCCCCGATGACGGATTCAACTCGAAGACCGTTCCGCAATCACAATAAGAACCGCCCCCTAGAGTAGCTCCGTACAGGCTGCCGTTGACGACTAGTAGCCCAGCATAAGGATTAGCGCCGTCTTTTCCCCCGCGAAAGGCATGAAGGACGCGCTCCGCATGACTCTTCAAACTCAGACTAAATACTACGCCACAGCCTGACCCTTTACATCCGGTTCCGCCGCGCACCGTCGTCCCGTAGAGGTTCCCATTTAACGCTACAAGACCAGCGGACGGGGAACGTCCGTCTTTGCCGCCCTTAAATGTGTAGAGCTTAAAAAAAGAACCAGTCATTGGAGCATGAGTGTTCGGGCGTTGCCGACTCGCGCCGGAAATACCCACGGGCGAAGGCGCGAATCCTGACGTACCGCATGAGGTGAGTATGACTGTGCTGTAACATAGTGCGATGAGCGCCGTCAACCGTTTCGCTGCAAACGAGCCTTCTTGCCTCGAACGACCCGACGCTCGAACGCTCCGCATATCGTTCCTTTTCAAAGAGCGCCGCGACTCGTAGGCACTCAACAACATTAGCCAGCGTACCTTATGCACCGTAAACTCCAATCAAACGAGATGGGGCACCCGAGCAATATAATGACCACACACCTTGCAAAAACAAAAAAAAAGCAGTCTGATGCAGGGCCTAGTCTCTTGTTACCCCGTCTTAGTGTACCCCATTTTGGGCTACGCTCTGCATCGCTTTTATCATCTGCCCGATGGGGTCGCCCGCCGGATGAGCAAGTTGCAGGCGAGTAGAGCCCTTCGTTCCAAACGAAAGTAACTTCTTCATGATGCCAGAGCTTGAACATGGCAGGCACGGTGATACGAGTTTCCGTAGAGGCCGCGAACTTCGGCGTCTGCACCGCCGCAATACTTGCAAGCGGCCCTCCCTTGAGCTTCGGGCGCGCTCTGGTTTTCTACCCTTATGGCGGACGGGGCAGGTGTCGTCGCGGCTGATGGAATCTCTCTCTGACAAAAGCGACAAACTGAGGCGCGAAGCGGTATTGAGGAAAGGCAGTATGGGCATTTGTGGAGTTCATCATCTCGGTATTCGAGCCGTGGCATGAACGCGAGAATGACCAGCGGAATCGGCCCGAAGAAGAACGTCGCGATAAGCCACGTCGGCGCATAGCGATTCTTGGCTCGGCAAACTGCAAACACTAACGACCACAGAACGATGACGAGTATCTGCCATGCAATGTATGCGCCGAGGTAGTCAGTACCATGCGCCGCGTTGACCGCGAAGCTCGTGGCAAGCATCCCATGGATGGCCATGATTACGATTGCACCGATGATACCGAGAACGATGTTCTTCCATGACCGCAGCATGAGCCACATCGCGCCGCCTACCACTACGAAAACGACGAGAAAGGCTAACACGCCGACTAAAATGGCTGTGTCGATAACTCCAACTAGCATTAGGTCTTCCATCTAGCAGGTACGCTGCCACCTTTTCCACCCCGTTCCGGCTTACCCCGTTTTGGGCTACGCCATAGAAGACCTCTATCATCTGCACGATGGGGCCGCGCGGCGGATGAGCAAGCAAATCTATTCGGGTCAAGCGAAACGTCTTCGCGACCTTCTGGTCGAGTATAGGACGCGCAGCGGGGTTACGCAGGCAGAGCTTGCGTCGAGAATCGGTCGTGCTCAAACCTTCGTCTCTAAGGTCGAGCTAGGTGAACGCCGTATCGACCTTATCGAACTTCTGCAGTTGCTCGCGGTACTTCGCGCCGACCCGGTGGAGTTTTTAGAGAGACTCCTCAGGCGACGGCGATAGATTACATGGGCGTCGAGCCCCAGGGCTGGGGATGCCTTGAAGCCCCCCTTTGGAAGCAGTGCCTCTGCGTCTACGTCTCGACGGAGTAGACCATGACGTTCTGTTGGTCCCCGACGAAGAGGCGTTCGAAAGGGGAGAAGTCGAGCCGTATCTCTGCCAGTGCATCCACTACCATCAAAGGCACGGTGTCAGGGTCGGTGATGTACAAGGCCAGCCAGAGTGGTTTGGGTGTATAGGTTGCGGCGAGTTTCCGCTTCTGTTCTAGGATGAGGTGGGTTTGGCTGACGGTGGAGTCTGGTACGCCCCCGCTCGCGTCCGCCTCGATGCGGGGAAATACCGGCGCACTCAATCGGCGGTAACGTGCCTTTCTCGACTGCAGGACGGGATAGCTCGCGCCGACCTCTTCGAACTCGTGGCCTGCTGCGGCTACGTCGTCGTCGTTCTGGAGCAGTCGTAAGGTATCGGCGAGGATTGCCTTGGTATCGTAGCGGCCGTCTTCTCTCGGCGACGCTCTTAGTTCGATAGGGCGGTCCAGTGCGGAGTTCTCTTGGGCGGCCTTTGCGATACCGACATTCACATACGTCAACGCTCCGGCAAAGCGGGCCGATGGTTTTTCGATGACCTCGGCGGCTTCTACGAACGCGGTCGAGCCGTCTGCAAGTTCCGTTCGAACGTCGGGTTTGTCTTCCCAGGCCAACCGCAGCGGTCGGTATCCGGCCGCGAGCAGTAAGTGCGCGACGACGTTCAAGTCGCTGCATCGCTGCGAAAAACGCGGGTCTACCTTCGGGTCGTTCTTGAACTCATACTCCCAGTCGCTGCCCTTTACGCCGTCGAACTCCATCTCACCAAAGAGTTCTTCTGCATCCTGCGGCGCTGTAAGACGGACAGCGCGTATTTTCCGGCCTTCGGTGTCGGAGTAAGCAAAGGTTGCATTTGCCATGCGGACATTTTAACACGCGCTGCTTGTGGAGACGGACCCTTTAGCTCTCGCCAATCGTGATATAATCCGAGCCGTGGGTATTCTAGGATTCCTCAAAGGCCGACAGCCAGATTTACGTACACTCGGCAGGTGGCTTTGGAATAATGACGTTGCTCTTCTTCAACAGATGTTGCAGAACGCCACGCTTGGGCTTCTTGAGGACATTATGACATCTGGCGTAGTCACGGCTGCCTGCGGTGCCGAGTGGTCGGAGGAACAACGCACCATCATAGGCGGTCAACTTACTCACCTCCTGGATGGGCGGTCGTTGGTTAAGGTCTACGACCCTGTTACGTCGGATGCAAAAATGCGTTCGGCGGCAGAAGCGGCGCGCAACCTCGTCCTGTCAGGCGAATATCCAGAACTTTGCGACCAGTCAGTGCTCCTAGGCACACTGTTGGCCATTCACCTATGGTATGCGGCGCAGTTTTCTGAGTGCATAGTCGTCACAAACCACTTGCTTAAAATACCTGGAGAGGGCTCCGCAGAGGTCTACCGTGTGCGAGGCTTCGCACGGTTTGCGCTCAAGGAATACGATGACGCGCTTGCTGATTTGCTGGAGGCACGAAAGCGGCGACCCGGCCTTGTGGGGCTTAATGAACCAATCACAGCATTGGCGAAACTTACGAAAACAACTCTACCCACTCTGGTCGAGGAACCGGATGGGGTTCGTAGCGGGCGCGCCTCTCTTCTGACCTTCTCGCGGATATTGTGGACGGCGGCAGGTAGAAGTAAGGACCCGAGCGCGCCTCCCAATCTTCTGTTTGACTTTCGCTCACGCGCGCAGGAAGTGGAGGCGATGATTCAATCTAATGTGTTAGGGCGTCCACAAGTTAACATCGCTGATGTAGTAGATTTTGCAAAGTGTGGCATGAGCGCGCAGATTGCGCTCATGGGCTTGCTGCTAGAAAGCAAGCCCGATGAAGACGGCATCCCTAGCACCGAAGAGATTCGTGCAGCCTTCGGTCACTGTCTCGTATTCCTGGTCGGTACGCAAAGCATTAACGCCGTGGCGGACCCGGCTTTTTCGAGACTCGTGCTCGACTTTCAGTATGCCGTCGATGCGCTTGATGCCAAGCTCGATGAGTTGAAGTTCGACCTCCCGTAGATTCATTTTCTTCTTGACGAAATAACTCTTAACTTGACCAAGCTAAGGATTCTCATTGACGAAAAGCCGCAGTCCTGCTACGACGTGCCGTTGTCTGCAACGTCCGAGAAGTTACATGAGGCTATGTACTTCTATGCAAAAATGCTCGAAACATATCACGAGCCAGAAGTCTTCCGATTTAACTTAAACGCCTTTATACAGTCGCAGCGGAGCATCGAAGACGTGCTGCGTAACGAACTCAAGAGTATCATGCCAGAATGGAAGCGATGGTATTCGAAGGCAAAAGACCGACTGTATGCGACTCCCTTGCTCAATAAGTTTAGGGGTCTACGTAACTTTGTCGTTCATCAGGGAATGCTTGAG
>PMUK01000192.1 GCA_003166915.1 Candidatus Cybelea palsarum | reverse complement strand
TCACTTTCTCTTTGCCCGTTGTGCTGACGCTGTAAACGGTTCCGCAGTAGGCATACGATGGGGAACATCCGACTGGATTGCCGCCGCCTTGAAGTGTCGTACCGTAGAGCGTGCCGTTTACGTCAATCAAGCTCGAGAAGGGCAAGGCACCATCGGGACCGCCCTGAAAGTTATATAAGACCTTCTCTTTGCCCGTCGCGTCTATTGTGTAAACGGTGCCATGGTTGTGCGAGCCGCCGTAGGCCGTCGTGCCGTACAGCGTACCATTCACGTCGAGCAACGGCGCGCTCGGTTCGGCGCCGTCGTTTGGGCCGCCGGCGAAGTTGTGCACAGTCTTGAACGTACCCGAGGTGGTAACGCTGTAGACGGTACCGCCGTCAGTGCTCGAGACACCGTATTGCGTCGTGCCGTACAGCGTTCCGTTCACATTTACCAATCCTGCTAACGGTTGAACTCCCTCAGAGTAGCCACAGAAGCTGTGAAGTAGCTTCTCCGTGCCGCTCGTGCTGATGCTGTAAACGCTTCCCGATCCGCTTCCCGATTTGCATTTGCCGCCGATATAGGTCGCGCCATACAGCAGACTCTTCACCTCGATCAAGGTGCCCACTGGAGTAAGCCCGTCGTTAGTCTTATCATCGAAACGGTGTAGCACTTTCCTTGCGCCGGCAGTGCTCATACTGTAGACGGTGCCCCAATCGTGGCCGCCTCCGGCCGTCGTGCCGTAGAGCTCGCCACCCACGTCGATCAACCCTTCGGGGTCTGCTCCTCCGAGATCGTGACGGGGGTTGCCGTGGCTACCAAACCTGAAGAGCACCTTATAGGACGACGTGCTTAGACTGCGAAGCGCCGTCGCTCGAGGGGGCCCGCTCAAGTGGACCTGCGGCATTGCGGCGGGCGCAGCAATCGGCAGCTGCGATCCACCGCACCCCGCGAGCAAAGCCGCGACCACGCAAGCGCAAAACGCATAGCGACCAAGATCCAAGCTCTTCATCTCTACTGTGCCCCCTTATGTCCGACCGACTAACGCCTGATCTTTCCCCTGCCCGAGTACTATCCTGGCCGAGCAAGCTTTTACGAGTCCGCTAGCTTGCGCAGAGCCTCCCAATGCCGCGGATGCGGCACTCTTGCCCTCGGCTCGGATTCGCGAACAGGGTGCGAACGATAAGCCCGTGGCCTTCGCGATCTCTTTGAGCGAGAAACCGTCGAGCTTCGACACAATCTCGCGCTTGAACTAGGCTTCGTCGCGCTGGCCATGACGCTCGCGCGCCCAGCTGCGATTGCGGCGGTGCCCTTCGGCAATCGCCTCACCTCGCGCGTGGTTCACGTCAGCGCTGCGCCGTGGATCATTGCCCGCAGCGGTCTGCGCTGCGAGCACTTTGCGAGCTGCCTCGATCGCGCGCAGTCCGTGCTCGCGCCGTGCTTTCGGCATGCACGCGTCGCAATGGGGGCGCCTGCGCTTCAGGATCGGCAAGCCGCAGATCGCGCATGCGATTGGATTGGCTGGGCGCGCTTCGACGGTTGGCAGCTCGCCTATTTGGTAAAGTTAAACATACCGCGGATGCTGGTTGCACGTTGATCGGTGCTTCCCAGCGAGCCGAGGCTCCAGTTCTCCTCGATGAACTTCAGTATGGACGCTTGTTCGTACTCGATGTGCGAAACGTGGTCGACCTTTGCGTATGGCGAGATGACGAGCATCGGAACGCGTATACTCAGACCGATGTTGTCCAGAAAGGGCGGCGCCACGTTATCGTAATAGCCGCCCCAGTCGGTCCATATCACGACGACTGCCGAATTGCTCCAATAACGACTTCGTTTCACCGCATTGACGATCGACGTTACCCAACGAGGTCCGTCCTTGCTGCCGCTGACGGAATCGTCCGACTCGGCGAGCGTGGGCGTGATCCACGACACCGCGGGAAGCTTGCCCACCGCGAGATCTGATAGGAGGTTCGAGTTGGGAACGCTGACGTTCCGAGTCCAATCCTTCCCGTATCGAACGGCCTTTATTGTCTCAAAGGCGTTCCAGAAGCAGCCAAAGTCGGCGTCGCGCCCGTTGCAAAGCAGAGTGTAATACTTCCACGAAACCTTTGCCGCATCGAGTAAGTCGGCCATCGTCTCCCAGCGGAAGCAGGGGCGAGGACCGCGACCGCCGCCGGAGAGGAGAGTCCGAGTCCCGCGCGGCGCGTCGCATCCGCCGGGGCCGGTTACGCCTACTACATACTTTCCCGGACTCGGTGGGTGCAGCAACGTACTCCCGGCGATCAACACTTCGCTTCCCGCAAAGCTCGCGGCGTGCTCCGTCGCAAACATGTGGTCGGCGAGAGCATAATGCCTGGCGAGATTCCAATACGGCTTCGTTTCGTGGCGGACGACGTATGCGTACGGATAAAGGTGTGCCGGCGGCCCGTTCCCATTGGCGCCAAAGCGGATCAAATCAAAGCCGTCCATCTTGGCACCGTCGTATTCGGTGGCGAAAGTTCGCGGTGAGGCGGGAAGTGTAACGCCGGTTCCCGCTTCGCCGCTGGTTTGAAGCGTGATTGGCTTGAGGGGCACTAGCTTTCCCTGGGCCCTTCCTTCCTTCACCGTGTCGGCGCCCGGATAGCCGTCAAAAAGATTGTCGAAGCTGCGGCCGATCTGCACGACCACAATGACGTGCTGAATCGGCGTGCGTGTGGATGACGACGAAAAGCGCGAGCCTGCGCCCTGCGGCATTCCCGGCGCGCCGATCGGCGGCGGCGATCCGCCGCAGCCTGCGAG
>PMUK01000104.1 GCA_003166915.1 Candidatus Cybelea palsarum | reverse complement strand
CCCACTCGCTCGAGCGAGTGGGCGAGCGAGTGGGGGACCTCGCCGACATGCTGGAAGCGCGCGGCGTCCACGACACGATCGCGCTGAACTCCACCTTGAGCGAGGATCAGGAAGCCGCCGCGATCGAGCGCATCGCATCGGGTGCGATGAAGATCGTTTTCGTCACGCCGGAGAAACTCGAAGACGACGCGTTCGTCGCGGTCCTGCAAGAGCTGGTCGTGCCGCTGTTCGTCATCGACGAAGCGCATTGCATCAGCCAGTGGGGACACGACTTCCGGCCCGCCTATCTCGCGCTGGGTTCCGTCATCGCGCGGCTGGGCCATCCGACGGTGCTCGCGCTGACAGCGACGGCCACTCCTTCGGTCCGGGAGGACATTCTCCATCAGCTCGGCATCGATCAAGTCAAACCGATCGTGCGCGGTTTCGACCGGCCGAACTTGATCTACGAATCGCGCAAGGCCGACAAGGAAGCCGATAAACTCAAAATCCTGTCGGCACTCTTCGCAGGCCCCAATCCTCTCAAAGGTACCGGCATCATCTACACGGCGACGATCAAAAACGCATTGGAGGTCCAGAGCTATCTGACGCGCGAGCTGGGCGTGCCGGCAGCCGTGTACCATTCGAAGCTGCATAAAGAGGATCGCACGTCCGTCCATAATCTCTTCATGCAGGAAGAGATCCGCGCGGTCGTGGCGACTAACGCCTTCGGCTTGGGAATCGACAAACCGAACATTCGATTCGTTTTGCATTACGATCTTCCGGGCTCCCTCGAAGCCTACACGCAAGAGGCCGGCCGAGCCGGCCGCGACGGCCTGCCTTCACGATGCATCCTCATCTATCGCATGAGCGATACTCGCGTGCAGAACTACTTTCTGACCGGAAAGTATCCCGACGTTGAGGAGGTTCAACGAGTTTTCGGCACAATCGAAGTCTTCGGCGACCAGGCCGGGGGCGTTTCGATGGTCGACCTTCGGAAGATCTTGCAGCTTCCGTTGACCAAGCTCAAAGTGATTCTGGCGCTTCTGAAAAAGTCAGGCTATATCGAGCACTCCGCAAAGTCCGCCTACGGCTTGACCGAGGCCGTCCGCAAGAACCGCGATCTCATTTTGAACCTTGCCAACTACGATACGAAGAAATCGTACGATCAGAGCAAGCTCGCGATGATGTTGCAGTATGCCGAGACGGTATCGTGCCGGCGTCGCTTCATTCTGAACTATTTCGGCGAAGATTTCAACGCGATGAACTGCGGCGCGTGCGACAACTGCCTGCGAGCGCTTCGGCGCGGAGTCGACGAGCTGGCCGCTACGGGCGGATTTCGGATTACCGAAGTCGTGCAGCATTCGAAGTTCGGTATGGGGACGGTCGAACGTGCCGAGCGAGACTTGGTAACGGTTCTGTTCCCGAGCGTCGGCTATAAGACGCTCCTGGCGTCGGCCGTCCGCCGCGCCGAACCGCAAATTGCGTAGGCTGGCCCCTCTCCTTTTCACGTTCGTTGCGCTCTGCGCGTCCGCGCGCGCTCAAACTCCGCCGCCCTCACCATCACCCTCCCCTTCGCCGGCGCCGGCGCCTTCGGCGAGCTCCGCCGCAAACCCGACGCCGACGCCGACGCCGCCGCCCATCACGGTGCAACCGCAAGCGGCATCGATACCGGTCGGAACCGCAGTGAACCTCACCATCGGCTCCGCTATCGTTCCGCTCTCCGCGGCCGTACGCGACCCGTCAATCGCCACCGCTGCAATCGACCAGCCGTCGCAGCGGCTGAGTATTATCGGGAAATCGCCGGGTGCAACGATCGTCACGGTTAGCGATGCTCGCGGGCTGCGAGTCGACGTGCCCGTTCGGGTCGCCTATTACGCCGGCACGATCGCGCCATACGTCCACCTCGAGGTTACCGGAGACCCGGCAACCAGCGATTTCGTTCGCGAACAGGTCGCGCGAGCGGTACAAAGCGCGGCCAGCCTGCGTCCCGGCGCGCAGGTCCTCGTTACCCCCGACGACGTGCCGTTTGCGCGTTCGCTGGACCAAGACGACGTGGCCGCGTTCAACGTTCCGGTCCTCATTCAGGCCAAAGACGATTTTGAGGTGGACGGCACGACGCGCGTGGAGGTCCGCAACGTCGCCGTCCCGCGAATCTCGCCCGACTCTTTGATGGTCAGCGATTACCCCGAGCGTTTGACGGAAAACGGTACGCTCTTCACCGCCGACCTCCGCGTGCAGCAACCCTCGCGCTTTCTGTACTTTCATTACAACCCTCCGGGGCAGCCCGATCGCCGGATCGTCTTGCGCGCGCAGAATCTCTCACGCGAACCGTCGATCGTGCAGGTCATCAGCGATCGAGGGGGCCCGTCGTCCAACGAGATGCAGGCTGGGCACGTCGCCACCAAGCGTTTTCTGATCGACGTCGAGCAGAATCAGGGACGACTGCTCACCCTGGACGGCAACACGTCCGTCAACATCGCACAGCAAGATCTTCCGGCCGGAAGCATCGTTTGCAGCCTGTTGCAGCTTCGCGTGCTCTCGGGAGGAAACGTCCACCTGACGCTCGTCGCGCAAGACGCGTCCGCAGATCCGTCCGACGCGATCGCCGGCAACGAACTCTTGGAAAGCACCCACAAACACGCTCGCGGCATCTACCCGATTGCGGAGTTCCATTTTGCGACTCTTTGGAGAGTCGACGCGGATTACTTAGAGCTTCCGATCGGCCAGCTGCCGTTGCCAAACGATCTGCAGGGGCAGGCGCTTTCGGGTGATTACGGCGTCTTGCAATCCTTTGTGGTAAACGTTGAGAACCCGCTGCCGACGCCGCAAGCGGTCGCCATCTACGAAAACCCGCGCGGCGGCCACGCTACCGGCACCTATATCATCGACGGCGTCCTGGTGCAGTCCCATCAAGTCCCGCCCTTCTCTCGATACAAGGTACGGCAGTACGTCGTTCCCGCGCACGGTTTCGTTCGAGTGACGATCGCGACGATGCCCGAAGCCGGATCGAGCCTTCCTCTTCGCCTGATCTTTGCACCGGACGACGGAAGCGTCGCTCCGAGCGCACCGGGCTCGCCGATTTACTAAGGCCCCTACACCTTCCCGCAGATTGCCTCGTAGACGCGCTTCACTTCGCCGGCGCTAGCGTCCCACGAGAAGCGAGCGATTGCGCCCGCGCGGACGCGCGACGAGCGGCGCTCCCAATCGCCGCGTAACGCCGCCTCCAGCATCGAAGTCCACGCGACGGCATCGTCGATCGAAGCGATGCCTGCATCGTTGCCGACGACCTCGGGCAGCGAGGTTCGATCCGACACGACGCACGGCACTCCGGCGCATAACGCCTGGGCCGCCGCGTAGCCGAAGCCCTCGTAACGCGAGGGAACCGCGACGACGGCAGCCTCGCGATAGAGCGCGATCAGCTCTTCGCGCGCGACGTAGCCGCGCAGTTCCAATCGCTCCGCCACGCCCAAACGGTCGGCGAGTTCCTCGCACTCTCGCGCATACGGCGTCTGTGGCCCGACGCAGACGATTCGCGCCCCTTTCAACTGCGGCAGCACTCGAATCAGGAGTTCGAGGTTCTTGCGGCGTTCGACGGTTCCCACGGCTAGAATCGTGCGGCCGTCGCCGCCATTGCGAGCGACATCGCAAAACTCTTGTGCAACGCCGGGATAAACGACGCGCACCGGCGCGCGATCGATCCCGGCGAGAACCTCGAGCAATGCGTCGCGAGAAAAGAACGAATCGACGACAATGGCCGCCGCATGCCGATACCGCTCGAGTGAGAAGCGGCCAAAATAGTACCGCGCGTACGGTCGCGCATGTGCTTGAACGTGAAACCACGCCACGTCGTGTACCGTGACGACGATCGGCATTCCGACGAACAGGGGCATCGTTCCCGAAGCGCAGTGCAGAAGATCGGCTCTGCTGGCGCGCGCGCGCAACGGCATAATCGCCTGATCCCACAACACGCGCCGATCGAATCGCCACGGGTCCAATCGCGGTTCCCGCAGCTCGACGACGTCCAACTGTTGGCGCCGTAATGCGCCCGACAATCCCGCAACGTATTCACCGATTCCAGTTGCCGTGCCGACGCAGAGTTGCGCGTCGAGCGCGACCTTCACCGCAAATCTCGTTCCAGCGCGCTGACCATCAACGCCCTAGGGTCGAGCGCACGGGCGCGCGTCAGGTACGTTATCGCGGCGGTGCGGTCGCCGTTCTGCAGGGCGACGACTCCCAAACCGGCGATGGCGTCGGCGCTTCCGGGATCGATATCGGCCGCTCGCGCAAAGAGCGCTTCGGCGCGGCTTCGCTCGGCCAGTAAGTCGGCCTGATTGGCGGCGGCAATCGCGTACCGCTCGGAAAGCGGCGCCAGGGCGACCGCGGACTCAAAGTCCGAGAGGGCGATGCGCAGCCACGCACGTTGCGTCTCGCTGCCCGGCACTTTTCTCCATGCGATTTGGTCGGCGAAGAGGCCCATCTGCCATTGCGCCTCGGCCACGGCGTCGGGGTGCGTCGCGCGGCGGCTCAAACGCAGCTCCAGTAATCGCTCGAGCGCGTACGCGGCCTGCGGATCCGTAATGGCAAGCCGCTGCGCGGCCGCCTGCACGGCGTCCGAGTCGAACGCAGCAAGAGAATATTCCAGCGCCAACTGGGCCTGGCCGCGCGCACGCGCAATACGTGCCAGCAGCTCGTCCCGGCTCGGCGACTCCGGCAAGCGTACTGCGTAGCGCTGCGCGGAGACCAGGTCGCTTCGTTCGAGCGCGCGTTCCGCTAAGGTCGACTCGACGTAGGATGCGGGTGCGAGACGATCGAGTACGCCGTAGACCGCGTCACCAAAGCGAGCGGGAATCCGCCGGGGAAGCGTTCCGCCTGCGGCGGCGCGGGCATCCAACGAATCCGAAGCCAACTGCACGAGAGCGAGCGCAACGAGCAACGCGCAGGCCGTTGCGCCGACGATCGCCCGGAAGAAAACGAATCGGCGCGCGTGCAGAGGCCGTCGGGATGGGATTAGTCGGAGGCTCCTAAAACTTAACGGTAAGGTTCACGTCGCCGCCGGTTTGGGTGTAGCCGCTAGCCGGCAACAGGCTTTCGGTAAGACGGTCTTGGTATGCGGAGATCGAGAGCGTGCTCGATAAGTACGGGATATTGTAGGTTAGGCCGCCCGCATATTTGTTGTTGACGGCGTCGAGATTCACGAGGCCGGGAGGGGCGTAGGCACCGTACAAACGTTGAGCGTCGTAGTTGAGGTTCAACGTCAACCCATGGAATACGGGCACGGCGAGGCCCGCGCCCAACGAGAGTCTGCTCGAACCCGCATAGTCGGGGGCGGTCAGCGCCACGTTCGCATTGGGAAGCTGCCACGATGGCGCTTCGCCCAACGAGGGCGCAAAGCCGGCGATGTCGTTGAGCGTCGCATGTTCGTACTGGCCGGAAAGAGTAAAGTTAAGGCCTCGCTTCGGTGCGCGGCCATCGTAGCCCAGACCGAACGACGTATCGTTTGAAGCGTCGTTCACCGTCGGCGCCGGCGTCGTGTCGAATGCCAGCGTTCCGGGGCCCGGCGAGATCGAAGCCTGTGGAGCCACAGGCTGATATGCGGCCGTATAGAGGACTTGCTGGGCGTTGAGGAGCCCCGCACGCGGATCCTGCGATTCGGAAGACGGGGCGAACCCCGCGTTCGTCGAGAGCAGCCCCGCATCAACGGCGCGTGCCAAGTAGGAGGCGCCGGCGGCCGAAGGGCTCGACAGCGCGATGTGCGCTTGCATCAATGCCGGTGAGGTTGCCAGGCCAGTGGAGAAGGGGACGCTGGAAACGGCCATGGGCAAGCGAAACGCCATGTCTCGCAGCGGCGATTCGGAGGCCCGGTCTCCGTTCTGGGCCGAAAAAGCGGCGGTCGAATCGGAGGTTTCGCCAAAGAGCGAGAACATGAGTCGCGACGCCAGATCTCCGCTAGGCCGGCCGAAAGAAAGCCCGGCGGCTGCCGCCGAGGCACAAGCGAGTGCTAGCGCTAAAACCGCGCTCGCCAACACGCCGACGATCCGACGCACTTGCCCCTCCGTTTCTGACGTCCGTCTTCCCCGAAAGGCGCCGCGGATTCTCCAACGCTTCTCGCGGGCTTGCCTAATTTGGAGGCGGAGGGGTCACTCCCCTTGCTAGAAAGCGGCGAGCGATGACGATTGCTGCATAGTCGTCGACCGGGGCGCTTGGTAACTGAAGGCCAAGCGGGATCAGGCGCCGCCAGCCACGGGGGGGATGATCCGCAAAATAAAGGCTTCGCGCGGTCCGGCTGCTCTCGAACTCGTCGACCCAGTGAATCGGGAGTCCGAAGCCTTCGAGCAGACTCCTCACGGCTCTGCCGTTGGTTCCGCGCCCCAGGGCAATCGCGTCGATTCCGCCGCCGGCCACGACTTGCGACAGACGCGCCTGTAAAGCTTCGATGGCCTCGATGCCGCGCGCAAGGACGCCTCCATCGGAGCCAACGACGGCGAAGCCGGCCTTGCTGCGGCCCGGATCCACTCCCAGAACGAGGCGGGCCGGGGTCACGGCTGCTGCGTTAGTACGATCACGATCGGTATGCCGCCCATATGCGGATAAAAATCCTGCGCCGCAAAAGCCGTGAGCAAATAGGTACCGGGCCGGGAAATTCGCTGCTGCATCTGCGTTGCGTCGGGAATCAACTGCATCGGTTGCAGAATGTCGGTAAGAAACGGCGGAAGTTGCAGGCGGCGGGCCGCGATTGCGACGGAGTTTTCCAACTGAATGAGGGCGATATTAATGCTAGCGCCGCTCTTACCGGGGATGACGATCTGCGCGATGACCCGACCCTTCTGGAAGTAGCGAGTGTCGGATGTGACGTTTATCTCAAAGTGGATCTGATCGTTTTCGAACATGTTCTGGTCGGAGGTCACGGTCAGCATGACGTTGGATTGCGAGAGCTTGGCGGCCGTCGTCAAATCATTGGCCAGTCCGTTAAGTTTCTTGTTCGCATCGACCGGAATCGCGTACGGGCGCAGGCCCAACCGCGGATACGTCGCGTTGACGTATTTAATCGCAAAGAAATAATAGTTTCGAATGGTCGTCAGACGCTGCTCCGCCGTAGCGGACTGATCGATAATGCGGTAAAACGGGACCATCAGCGTATCTACCGGAAAAACGAGCCGGCCGTTATTGACTTTGGCCTCGAGGTCGCGCTGCCGCGCCTGCAGTTCGGTGATCTGTTCGTTGATCGAATTCATCTTGAAAAACGCCGTCTTGACCTGTTGCGACGCGAAGATCGCGCCCAACGACACGACCAGCCCGATAAGCACGCCGGTCGCGATTGCCACAATCGTCGACGTATAGCGAGGACGAATTCCGAAGAGGCTGAGCCGCCGGCGCCCGACTTGATGACCGACGCGGTCTCCGACGTATGCGACCGTACCGGCGACTACCATGACGAACGCAAGGTTTCCGATGCCGCGCACGATTTCGACGAAGTTCATACGAATGCCGCGCGGCGCAGGCGCGCCAATCCGATCGCGGTGAACAAAATGTTCGGCATCCAGGCCCAGAGCGCGGCGAACGTCAGAAAAGCTTCGCCTGCGAACGAACAGATCGTCATCACGACATAATAGACGAAAACGATTGCCAGCGAGAGCCCGAAGCCTAAACTGGTACTCCCGCTCGATCGGATCTGGCGCAGTCCAAAAGGAATAGCAATCAAAATAAAGACGAAGCACGCAAACGGCCGTGCGAGCTTTTCCTGATAGGTCGTTACGTATTTGCGCAGCGCGTTCTGGGTTAGCTGACCGGAGCGGACGATCTCGGCGATTTCGGGTCGGCTCATGCTCTCCGGATCGTCGTTCCTCATGCGCTTGACTAGGTCGGTTGGCTTTTCACCTATTTGAACCTCCTGCTGTGGAATGTGCGGTTCCGCCGTGGTGGTGCCGTCGGTATTGAATCGATAGAGGCTGGAGTTCTCGAGCGTCCACTTGTCCGCGCTAAACTCGGCTCGATCGGCGAAGACGATCTGCCTGGGATCGTTATGGTTATCATACTGAATGAGCGTCACGTGGAGTAACGCACGCGAGTGGGGCTCGTAAGCGGTTGCGATCGTCACTTGGCGGCCGCCGCCGGGAAGCGGAGCCGAAACGGTCAAGTCGCGGTTGAAGGCACTGACGTGGTTGATCACGCCATTTTCGATTTCGGTTAGCTGATCCTCGGCGTACGGCACGACGCCCTCTTGCATGTAATACGTCACGAACGACATGACGAGCCCCACGGCCAGCAGCGGGGTCACGATCCGCGCAAAGGTAATTCCCGCCGCCTTGAGCGCGGTGATTTCGTTTTCGCCAGAGAGCCGCTGCATCGCAAGCAGCGTCCCGAGCAAGAGTGCCATAGGGATGACGAGCACGATGTCGCCCGGGAGCGACCACGCGAAGACCAGGACGGCGGCCCAGAGAGGGGCGTGTTCGTTGCTGACCAGCTTACCGATATTGAGTAGCTCGGTGGCCGCAAAAATCAGAGTAAATGCGAACAAGCCAAAGCCAAACGGGCCCGCTAGCTCCGTCAGCATATAGCGATCGAGGATCGTGAATTTCAGAGCCTAAAGCCTTCGCCCAGATAGAACTGGCGGGCGATCGGCGACTCCAAGACTTCCAGGGCCGAACCCGACACCTCAATTCGTCCGTTATTCATGATGTAGGCGCGGTCAACGATGGCGAGCGTCTCACGGACCTGGTGATCGGTGATGAGGATTCCCAGCCCGCGATCGCGCAGTTGGCGAATCATCGCCTGAATGTCAGCTACCGCGATCGGGTCGATTCCGGTAAACGGCTCGTCGAGCAGCAAGAAGGCCGGCTCGATGGCCAGGGAGCGCGCGATCTCGACGCGCCGGCGCTCGCCGCCCGAGAGACTATCTCCCCGTGCGTCCACAAAGGCACGCAAGCCGAACTCTTCGAGCAGTGCCGGCAGCCGCCGCTCGCGCTCGTCGTGCGGGACCCCGTTCTGTTCCCAGATCAACCGAATATTATCGCCGACGGAAAGCTTACGGAAAATCGAGTTCTCTTGCGACAGATATCCGATGCCGTTGCGTGCTCGCGTGTACATCGGCGCGCCGGTGAGATCGGTCTCGCGCGGTCCATCGGCCAATAGGACGGTCCCCCCATCGGGCTTGACGAGCCCGACCACCATGTAGAAGGTCGTCGTCTTCCCGGCTCCGTTGGGGCCGAGCAATCCGACGATCTCGCCGGTTTTTACTTCAGCGGTGACGCCGTTGACCACGGTCCGCTCGCCATATCGCTTGACGAGTCCGCGGAGCTTGATTGATGGCGTGTGGCTCATCGCATTCGCATATGAGTGAGGGATGTATCCGAGTCGAAGCTCGAACCCGTCGCCCAAAAGCCTTTGGGATCTGTAATAACCACGTTACCCTCTCCGTGCAAGGTCGCGCCGCCGCGCCGGTAGACGAGACGATCGCAGTGCAGCGTCATCCCCGCGGCGGTGCGGGCGACGACGCCCCCGCTCAGCGTGACCGCATCGCTCGTCTGGTCTACCACGGCTTGCGGCGCGCTCGCAGTAATTTTCGATCCGCGCGGGTCGCTAAATGTCACCCGTGCATTGCGGAATATGGAACGCATATCGTTCTGGGGGCCCCTGCTCTCGTATGAGCTTGCAAGCAGATCGTAATCGACGCGGTTGTGGACTTGCTGAAAGACGTGAATCGGCCGTTCGGCGGTGCCCCTTCCCGTAACCACGAGCGTAAGGGGGCGTCCGGTTGCGCGGGGACGTGCGCTAGCCTGCGGAGCGGCCGCCCTCTTTGGCGGCTGGGGGTTGCAAGCGCAAAGCGCCCAGATAGCCAAGAACGCTACGAGTCGAAGCTTCCGCATCATTCGAGCGCCTGGTCGGCGCTGCCGCGCGCCGCCGCCAGCGCTAGCGCCATCGTGGGCATCCACAGCCCGAAAATTACCACGCTCACCGTATCGATCAGGCCTTGCACGGCGACGCCGACCAGTCCCGCTGCAGCTCCGCACGCCAGCAACGCCGCCTGTTGGGAGGCCGTCGCCAAGCGCCGCCGCAGCTCGGTCACGAATCGCCAGGTCGTCCAGCCGACCGCACAGACGCCGACGATGCCGAACTCTGCAAAGAATGTCAGATAGAGGCTGTGCGCGTGGAAGGCCGTTGGATCGCCGTCCGGAGAGCGCACGAGCGCGTAGAGACGTGAAAAATTGAACGGCCCGACGCCAAGGAGAGGGAACCGGTCGATGATCTGCGTCGCAGCCTGCCAGATCGAAAGCCGCGTGTAGTCCTCGCTCGGATCGTGATGAGCGTTAAAGAGCAGGCCCACGGCGCAAATCCCCGCGGCGATAACTGCGGCGGAGACCGCGGGTCGCCGCGTACGCACCGCAACCAAGAATGCAGCGGCCGCCGCACATCCCATCCAGCCTGCGCGGGAAAACGTAAGAGCCAAGGCGATCAAGCCGATGCCAAGCGCACTCCAAGCGATGGCGCTTAAAACCCGCGAGCGCGCCACGCACCCAACGGCGTACGCGATCGGTAAGAGTACGATCAGGTAGCCGGCGAGCTCACCCGGCAAGATGAACGTGCCGGTTGCCCGCCCGTGTTGGAGCGCGTAGAGGTTGACGGGAGAGCGCAGCGCCACCATCCCGATCGCGATCGCCGCGGCAATCCCGCCCGAGAGCAGAAAGGCTCCGAGAAGCAGCGTCGCCGCATATCGATCGCCGTAAAAGCGTAAGATCGAAGCGGACCATACAATGCCGAGTCCGCCGATGATCGTAAAGACCAAGCCGGAACGCGGGTCGAATCCCAAGCAGCCCGCGAGCAGCCCGGCGACAAAGACCGCCAGCAGCGGCGCGAGCAACGGTTGCGAGTCCGCCACGGGATAACGTGCAAGCATGGTGAGCGCATAAATCGCAAGAATGCAGCACCCCGCAAAAACGGCGACGATCGCCGCTCCCGGCAGCAGGGAAACCCCCGGAAATGCGACGCCGGTGAAGGTGATGAAACTGGGGAAGAGCGGCACGGCCATGTAGATCAGGCCGAGCGCGGCGGGCATACAACGACGCATCAATTCTGCCTTGTCAGCAGCGCGACGCGATCCGCGATGCGCCGCGCCGCTCCGCCAGCACCCAGACGTGCACGCCCGGTTTCGCTCATCTGCTTACGGCGCGCCGGATCGTTCAAAATATCGCATACGCCTCCGGCGGCCTCGACCGCGCTGCCCGCGATAACGGCCAGCGCATCGCCGAGCAGACCTTGTTGTCGCCGGCGGTACCAGCGTGCTTTCCTACCCCGATCGCGGGCGAAAGCCACGACGGGAACGCCTGCTGCGGCTGCACCTTCGTTCGCCGTGCCGGCTTGGCCGAGAACCAACGCGGCGCCTTTGAGCAACGACGCCGGGTTCCCCGTCCACGCGCGCACGACGGTGCGCCCATCCAAGCATAGAGAGAAGGGAATGCAACCGCCCGATTCGCGGGAGACTTGCCAGCCCGCTTGTTGCGCGTCGGCCGCGAAACGGCCGGCGTCGAGACCGCGTGCTATCGAAAGCACCGCGCCGACTTCTGGCCGGGAGCCGGCGATCTCACGCAGCACCTGCAGTAAGAAGACAGCATCGTCATAGGCGCTTACGCGGCTTCCGGGAAAGAGCGCCAGCATCGTCGCGAATCCGGCTATCGCTGCTTCGACGGCCGGATCGTCGTTAGGCGCGAAGAGGTCGACGATCACGTTGGCGCTGGGCTCGACGGACAAGCCATGCCCACGCAGCGCCTGCGCCGTCGCCTCGTCGCGCACGAAACATGCTTTCGCGCGCGCGAGCATCCGTTCTTCAAACGCACCGTAGCGAGCGACGCTCACACTCTTGGCGGTACCTACGAAGACGGTGCTCGATCGCGCGCGCAGCGTCATCGCCAGGGCGTAAACGTCGCCGACGGCGACGGCGACGTCGTACGATCCACGAACGCGCCGCAAGAACCGCCTTTGCGACGCAACGAGCGGCAGCAGACCCGCCCGCAGGTCGCGCATCAGGTTCCCGACGTTTCCCATTGCGATCAAACCGCCGCTTGGCATCGTGCGGCGCGGACCGACTTCTCGCATCGAATCCGAGATCGGCTCGCCCACCAAGGCCAGATGATCGAGCGCACCATCCGGCATAATCGCGCACAACTCCGCGGCGATGCGATCGGCGATGGCCGCTTCCCCATGACCGTTCGAAACGAAGAGCACACGCTTCACGAAGCGTCCAGCAGCGGAACCAGCGCGAAGTCCTCGAGCGAGAAGCGGCGACGGTTCGCGTCATAGTTCAGCTCGCTGCGCGAGACGAACTTTCCGTACGGGCCCGCATGAACGATCGGAACCTCTCCAACGTAACGCGGGGCAGGCAGCGTATCGTGGCTGTGCCCGCCAAGCAGCAGATCGATCCGCGGAACTCGCATCGCCAGCTCGCAGTCGAGAGAGAGTCCCAAATGCGAGAGCACGACGAGCGGCTCTTCCTCGGCCACGGCCGCTGCGAAGGGCGCGATGGCCTCCCACGGATTGAGAAAACGCCAGCCGAAGACTCGTTCCCAGAAGCTTTGCTCGGGATATTGCATGATGAGCAAGCCCAGGACGTTTACGCAGATTGGGCTACCGTTGGAGTCTAACGCGGGCAGACGCAATGCCTGCAAAAAAGGTAAGGGCCGCCCTTTTGTGTCTCGCAGATTGGTGCATACCAACGGGTGTCGCATTCGTGAAGCTCGTGCGCGCAACACCGCGAACAGATAATGAAACTCGCGATTTCCGATGCCCTGCGCATCGTAGCCGGCCTCGTCGAGCTCCGCAACGATCGGCTCGGTGCGGTAATAGAGCGTTTGACTGCCGCGCAACGAGTCGCCGCAATCGAAGAGCAAACCGGGCCGCCGTTCGCGCAACGCCTGTAAGCGCCCGGCGAAACCGCGCCGGTCGTGCAGATCGGAGGTATGATAGATGCGAATCATCGGTTGTGCGAACCGCTGGCTCGCGCCAGCTCGACGGCATATCGCGCGCATCGCTCGAGCGCGTCAACGGGGCCGAGCGCCTGTCGGAACTCGAGGAAAGCCTCGTACTGCTGCGCTGGGTCGTTCATCAGTCCTTCGAGCGCCGCCGCCAGCCCTTCGGGGTTCGCGCGATCTTGGAGCAGTTCCGGGACTGCCTCGCGGCCCAAGACGAGGTTCGGCAGCGTAATGAAGCGATGTTTGATCATGCGATGACCGTACCAAATCAGCGCGGGCGGGATCACGTAGATTGCTACGGCCGGCACGCCCACCAATGCAGTTTCGAGCACTGCGGTTCCTGAGGCGACCCAAGCGCCATCCGCATTCTCCAGGGCCGCCGTCACACCCGGCACGATTTCCACGTTGGTCAAAGCCTCGCGCGCAATCGCCGCCTCGATCATCTCCGTTGCGCGAGCATCCGCCGCTCCGACGACGCCGCGAAGACCGGGGCGCCGCTTTTGCAGCGTACGATACGCCGCGGCAAGCACCGGCAAATGGCGGCGCAACTCGCCGCCGCGACTGCCAGGCAGCATCGCGACGACGCCGGCAGTCGGAGGCGGCGGAGGCCGGAGCGGCCGCATTGCATAACGGCTTGTCAGCGGATGTCCGAAGAACTCAATCCGACAGCCCAGACTTCGGTAGAAATCGTACTGATGCGCAAACGCCGTCACCGGATAAGCGACGGCGCTCACTTGTCGAGCCTTGACCTCATTGTCGAGCCACGCGCCGGGCGGAAAGAGGTCCAAGACCGGACCCTCGTACCGCAAGCGACGCAGCGTATTTGCCAAGCGCAGGTTAAAGACTCCGAAATCCACGAGGACGACCAGGTCGGGTTTCGACGCCACGATATGAAATGCGGTGCGAAGCATCGCGTCGAGCAGCTTGGGAATCCGGGGAATCGCTGCGGCCGGACCCATGCTGGCCCAACCGGCGTGATCGCGCCATAAAGCAAAGCCGGCCGTTCGCATGGCCGTGCTTCCGATGCCTTCAAACTGCGCATGCGGGTCGTACGAACGAATCGATTGCGCTAATGCAATCCCACTCGCCTCCCCCGACGGCTCACCAGTTGATACAAAGTACTTCATGCCAACCGATGCAGCACAGCGTACACGCGCGATGAACTACAAAGCCGCTCCTGGAGCGCGTCTATGTTATCACTTCAGCACGCCACGCTCGGACGGCGCCTCGAGAAAGGCGATGATTTCCCTCCCGGCGTCGGTCGTAACTTCGGCTTTCATTGCTTCGATTGCTTGCGAGACGTTGAGCTTGGGGTCGTAGAGCAGCTTATAGAAGCGTTTGATCTCCTGCCGTTCCTCCACGGGGAAGGCGGCGCGGCGAAGGCCCACGCTATTGAGACCGTAGGGCTGGCACGGATTACCCTCGACGAGGAAGAACGGCGGCACGTCCTTCGTCAGTTTGCTCATCCCGCCGACCATGGCGTGACGGCCGACGCGCGTAAATTGATGAATGCCGGTCTGTCCGCCGATCGTCACGTAATCGCCGACGTTCACGTGGCCCGCGAGCTGCGCGAGATTGCTCATCGTGACCCCGTTCCCGAGAATGCAGTTATGCGCGATGTGAACGTAGGCGAGCAGGAGGCAGTCGTCGCCCACGGCCGTGAGCTCGTCCCGGCCCGTCGCGCGATGGATGCTGACGTACTCACGCAGAATCGTGCGGCTTCCAACGCGCGTGAAGGCTCGCTCTCCTGCGTACTTCCGGTCCTGCGATGCCGCGCCCACGGTCGAAAAGGGGTAGAGCTGACAATCGTCCCCGATCTGCGTCCAGCCGTTGACGACCACGTGAGCTTGAAGTATCGTGCGCGCTCCGATCGACACATGCTCTCCGACGATACAGTACGGTCCGATCTCCGAATATTTTCCGATCTCTGCGCCGGGATGAACGATCGCCGTGGGATGAAGCATTACGGTCCGTAACTATAAGTGGAGCACGGAGGAGTCCGCGCCAACAATGCGCGGATTCGAAACGATCGAGAACATAATCTCTGCGGAGCAGGCGAACTGCCCGTCGACCGTCGCCTCGCCGGTCACCCACCCGATGTTGCGCTTATGGCGCAGCATCGTTACCACCATGTCGAGGCGATCGCCCGGAACCACGGGGCGCCGGAACTTCGCTTTGTCGATACCGGCTAAATAGGGAGTCTTACGCGAAAACTCGCCGGGCTCCAGAATCATCGCGCCGCCGAGCTGAGCCAGCGCCTCGATCATGAAGACCCCCGGCAGCACGGGGTTCCCCGGAAAATGCCCTGCGAAGATCTGCTCGTTATAGGTGATGTTCTTATAGCCTCGCGCTCGCACCATGTGCTCGACCTCGAGAATGCGGTCGACGAGCAGCATCGGATACCGATGCGGCAATATCTCAAAGATCTGGCGTATGTCGAGTTCGGCCAAGGCTGCTCTCCTATGCAGAAGGCACGCGCAATCGCGTACGCAAGGCGCTCGTTAAGGAGGAATGGAGTTGGTGCCCACTCTTGATGGCGATCAGCTCGCACCGCGGCCACGCTCCGAGTAATGCGAGATCGCCGATTAAATCGAGCACCTTGTGGCGTACGGCTTCGTTGGGCCAGCGCAGCGGCTGCAACGGGCCGTCAGCGGTAAAGACCAGCGCGTTCTCTAAGCTTCCGCCCCGAGCCAGACCGCGCGCAAGAAGCGCCTGCACCTCGTGCAAGTAACCGAACGTCCGCGCGCCGGCGATCTCATCCACGTACCGTTCGGAATCGATTTCACCGCAATAGTATTGCGTTCCGATTGGCGCTGCAAAATCGGCGATGAAGCGCACGCGCAGGCTCGGGGCGGGAAAGGCCGCGACGAGCTTGTCGCCGTCGCGGACGATCAGGGACTCCTCGAGGTCTAGGATCCTCCGCTCCGCGGACTGCTCCCGCAACCCGCACTGCGCGATCGCCGAAGCAAACTCGGACGCACTGCCGTCCCGCACCGGTATCTCGGGGCCGTCGACCACGATATCGGCATTCGCAACGCCCATCGCGAAGAGCGCCGAAAGCAAGTGTTCCGTCGTGGATACGGTGACGCCGTCGCAACCCAGTACCGTCGCACGCGACGTGTCGACGACGTATTCGGCGGTCGCCGGAACGCGGGTGCTTCCGAGCAGAAAACTCAATCCGGCGTCGGCCGGCGCAGGGCGCACCTCGACCCGACAATGCGCTCCGGTATGGAGCCCGACGCCCTCAAAACGAAGGCTCTCGCGCAACGTTGTTTGCATCATCGGGCGTTACTTAGGAGCCTGTCGGGCGCGAAGACGAGCGCTCCAAAGCCTCGACACGATCGAACAACTTTGGCAGCTTGCGAATCATGACCTCTCGGCGAAGCTCGTCACGGTGAGACTGTGCCGGATTGCCCGAAATCGTCGCGCCGTCTTCGACGTTACGCCACACACCGGATTGGCCGGCAATCGTCACGCCCGAGCCCACCGTTACATGTCCTTTGAAGCCGACCTGGCCCGCAACGCGTACGTAATCTCCGATGACGGTCGAGCCGGCCAATCCCGTCAGGGAGGCGATCACGCAATGCTTTCCGATGCGGCAATTGTGTCCGATCTGGACCAAATTGTCGATCTTTGTGCCGGCGCCGACGATGGTGCTCCCCGTCTGGGCGCGGTCGATGCAGGTGTTCGCGCCGATTTCTACGTCGTCTTCGAGCACCACATTTCCAACCTGCGGAATTCGTAGCGCCCGTCCGTCCACGAAGGCCCAACCGAACCCGTCGCTGCCGATCACGCAGCCCGGATGCAAGACGACGCGGTCACCGAGTACGCAGCCGTCGGCAATATATGCGCCGGCGCCGACGACCGTGCCGCATCCGATCGATGCGAGGCTGCCGATGTATGCGTGCGCCTCAACGTACACGTCGTCGGCAACGCGTGCATCCGACGCGATCACCGCGCTCGGGTGACGAAAGGGGCCGCGTGGTCTTGGTGGACGGAACGCTTCGAGCAGCTCCGCGAGAGCACTGCGCGCGTTACCGACGACTAACAACGGCTTAGGCGCAGGTCGATTCACGAGCGACTCATCGATCAGCACGGCCGCGGCGTTGCTCGAACACGCAGCGACGAAATAGGCTTCACTCGTTGCAAACGTCAAGGCGTCCTCACCGGCCTCTTCCACGCTCGCAATCCGAGCGATCGGAACGCTACCGTCGCCGACTACGCGTCCCCGAACGCGATCGGCCAGCTCGTTCAGCGTCCCCAGCACGCGTTAAATTCCCGGCGTCGGAGTGGCCTTTTCCGTGATGTTGAGCGCCTTTTCCACGTCGCTGGTGATGTCCACGCCTCCATAGCCGATCCCCTCCCGCGTTAGCACCAGTTTTAGCTGGCTCTGCGAGGCGATCTTGCCGGCGGCGTCGCGAATCTGAGCTGAGAGCTGATCGGTGACCTTTGCGTATTTGCGCTCCAGCGCCAGCCCGTCGCGTTGCTTGCGCCCCGCACTCTCTCGCCGCGACGTAATCGAGCGTTCTTCGGTAAGAAGCTGGTTTTGATAGCCTTCGTACTCCGGCCAGTTGCTGACGATCCGCTGCACGTCCACGAGGCCGATCGAACTGTGCCCCGCGCAGCCTGCGAGCATCGCAGCGACGCAGATCAGAATGGCATGCTTGTGGTTTCTCACTCGTGTTGACTTTCAATGTCGCTGATAACTTGGTTGGTCATGTCGTAACCGCCGGCCGCGGCCCAAATGTTGACGAAAACGATACTCAGGCCGCGCTCCTTCGCGATGCGTGTCGCGTCGCGCTCAATCTGCCCGACGATCTGTTGGTAGAGATCGTCGCGCCGCTTCTGCAGCGAGGCGAGCTCTTTGGCTGCTGCGCCGGTAACGCCCACGTCGGCTCCATGCAACGCGGCGAATTGCCGGTCCAGATCGTTCTTGGTCGCATTGTAATCGGCAATCGTCTTGCCGGTGTCGGCCGCAAACGCACTGGCATACTGCCGTTGAATTTGAGCGATCTGCGCCTGAACCTTCGGCGAAAGCCGGGCGGCCGGTGCGACCGGCGCGAGGCTGCGCAACTGCGTGCCCACTTCGTCGCGTCGTTCCGTAAGCTTTGACCTCGTTTGCGCCGAAATCGCGCCCACTTGCGATCGTATCGCACCGCCCGTCTCGCGATCCAGCTGCACTCGGTACGCCTTCAACGTCGCTGCATCGCCGTTGCGCTGGGCGCCGACCTGCGCGCTTTCCCTGGCATTGATGCTCGCGAGGTCGGATTCGGCCTTCTGGCGGGCGGCCGGGTCCATAGCGAGATTCGAGAGACGCATCTTAATCGCTAAACGGGCCCCCGCATCTTGCTGCGTCAACCGCAGCGTCAAGTCGGTTTCATTCTGCTGCAACTGCTCGGCCTTGGCTCGATATTTTTGCGCCGCCTGCGCCTGCAGCTGATTGGCAATCGAGCTGGTCGCCGCATTGTCCTGCGCGACGACGCTTTGCTGGTAAGCCTGTAAATCGGCGTTGGCGGCGCTGGCGGCCTGCTGCTCCTGCGCGGCGGATGCGCCGCTCATCTGCGCGGCCGCAAGCGCGCCGGCCCCCGAAATGCCCGCTGCCCTCAGCGCGGCAGCGACCGCCTGCTGTTCGCGCGACGTGTAAGTGCGTTGTTTTTCGGCCAAGATCTTGTTCGCGCGATCCTGCGCGGCGCGCAGCTCGCGATTGAGCTCCGCAGTCTGCGTCGCGATCTGTCGCGCTCCGAGCGGCACCGCAGGAACCGACGATTTGAGCGTTATAGCGGCGATCGCGTCGTCGAGCTGCGAGAGCTGCGAATAGAGCGGATCCCGCTTAACCGCTTCGTCGATACGAACGTAACCGGCTCCGCGGACGGCGGCCGAATGCACGTTGACGCCGCACGCGGAAAGCGAACCGGCGGCCGCACAGAGCCCGATTGCCATCCCTAGGAGAGTTCCGACACTATTTGGCGAGCTCGTTCTGGACATCCGTAGTGATGTCCGTGCCTCCGTAAACGATGTCTGCGCGATCGACGACCAAAATCAACTTCTTGCGGCCCGCGACGTCCGCCGTCGCAGACTTTGTCTGGTCCACGAGCGGCTTGAGCAGTTGGTCCTGCCTGTCGGAGATCAGCTTGTTGTACTCTGCGAAGATTTGTTGCTTGTCGGTCGCGCTTTTCGCTTGCGCCAATCTCGCCGCATAGATCTGTCGCTGCGTGGTTTCGTACTGGCTCATCTCTGCGTTGGCGGACTGAACCCTTGGGATCCCGTCGAGCGCGTTCTGGTCGACGAAGCCGATTTCGGACGGAGGCGGCGTGGCGCTCGGAGGCGCGATTGACTGCACCCCAGCGAAAACCGCTTCAACGTCTTTGGTGATATCCTGGCCGCCGTAGATCACGATCCGCTTATCTACGACGACGGAAAGGTTCCGAGTGGCGCTGACGGCCGCGATCGCGAGTTGCGCACGTTGAAAGAGCGGTCCGGCGATCTCACGTTGTTTATCGGTGAGCTGCGTCTGAAACTGCATCGTGATTCGCTGCTTATCCGCATCGTTACCCGCTCGCTTGACCTGCGCGTTGTACTGCGCGTCGAGCTGCGCCTTATAGGCGGCAAGCTGGCGGTTCACGCTCACGAAGACCGGCAGATTCGCGATATCCGCTTGATCGACGAACCCGACGTCGCTGATATCGGCCGCGATGGCGCCGGGCGCCAGAGACATCGCCAGTAGCGCTGCGGTCGCACAAAGTATCGTCGATCGAATGTTCACTTTAATCATCTCGCGTTTTTGCCTTAGAAGCTTTGACCAATTCCAAAGCTCGTGTGCGTACCGTTGACTCCCTTGGCGAAATCGATGCGGACGGTCCGCAGCCCGAGCTGCGGTACGTCGAATCGTATTCCGAAGCCGGCATCGCCGTACAGCGCCCAATCAGATGGGTATCCCGTTATCCGGTTGGTGTACGGATCGAGCAGCGGGAACGCTCCTCGAATTCGATAATCGAGCTCGTCGACGAACACTGCCAGCGTTATCCGGCGGTCAAGGGCCACCGGCTGCCGGAGTTCGATCTGCCCGAGGTACGCATTGGTCGCGTAGAAGACCTGATTATAGCCGCGCATCTGTTGATCTGAGAACGTGAAGAGCGAACTGGGCGGAATCACTCCCGTGGAGAAGTAGCCGACGCCGTGAAAGCCGATCGTGGCGCCTTTGAGTACCGGGAAAAACCTCGCCAGATCCACCGTACTCTGCGTGAACGAGAAGTTCGAACCCATCGCCGGGGCCGAAAACGTCGTGCTGAGCACCGCCTTGAGCCCCTCGCGCGGATTGAACGGGTCGTCGAGCGTAATCGACTGCAGGCTCAGGCCGCTCGTTACCAAGTTATAAGGAGCGCCGGTATTGACGTTGGCGATCGACGAAGCTGCGATGCCGAAGGAGCCCCCGAAGTTTTGCTGCGAGTTGATCGGGCTCGGCGTCGGTCCGATGAAGATGTTGGGTTGATTGCCTTGGAAATAGTACGGCGACGGCACGTTCGTGTCGTATTTTATTTTCTCGCCGGTGACCGATAGCGACAAGATCGTATAGTCGCTCAGGCGGCGCCCGATGTTCCCCGTGACTCCGTTCGAGCTGGAGGTGCTGGTCGCGTAGATGTTCGAGAGCTGCTGCGACGTCGAACTCGGGTAGAGGGTGACGGGAATGGGGATCGATGAGTTGCTTGCGACCGAGCTTCCACTGCCGGCGATGCTGTACACCGGATAGTAATACGTCGAATGGTTCGTAAAGATCGAGCCGCCGGCCGTGTAGCGTTGCCCCTGCGGCGTATCGCCGAGATACGGAATCGATCCAGTAATCTGCGCGACGCCGGTTCGCGCGCCTTCCTCGAACTGAATACCGGCGGAGTTTCCGGTACCGTGCAAGTTATTATCGGTAAGACCGAGCGTCGCGTAGAGACCTAGGCCCGTTATGCCGCCCGAATACCCAAACCCCACCGAAGCCGAAGCCGTACGCTGTTCGGTAACGTGCCAAACGAGCGTGACGTCTTGCGGTTTCTTGGGATCGGGGCCCGGCCTGACGTCGGGCTCGACCTTAGAAAAGAAGTTGAGCGCGTTGAGACGCTGGTAATCGCGTTTGATTGCGTCGGTGTTGAGCACCATGCCGACGCGCTCGCGCAGCTCCCTGCGGACCACTTGGTCTTTGGTGCGGCTGTTGCCGGTGATTTCGACGACGGCGATCCGCGCGACGTAGATATTGTATTTTACGTCGGCAGTTCCGGCCGTAAGATTGATCGACGAGGGAACGATGCCGCCCTCAAAGTTACCGAGCTCGAGGTGGTACTTGTCTTCGTACAACTTTTGGAGCGCCTTATAATCGGCGTCGCGCACGGCGTCGGAATAGACGCTGCCGACTTTCAGCGTGAGCGACGGAAGGATCAGCGGGGGCGGAAGCAGCGGATCGCCGCCGAGCTCGATCGCCTTTACGATCAAGCCTTCCTGGATCGTGAGCGTTAGGGCTCCGGTTTTAGAGTCTAGGTTGATGTCCTTGACGTGGGTCGGTACCTGCCCGCCGTATCCGATGCGCTCGTAATAGTTGTTGATCTTGAGGACGTCCTGGCGGAAGGTGTTCGTGTTGAATACTTGGCCGACCGAAAGGTCCATCAACGCTAGCAGCGTGTCGCTGGGGACCTTCTGGTTCCCCGCGAACGCGATTCTGGAGATCACTGGATTTTCCACGACACGGTACGTAATCGCGATGCCTCCCGGCCGAGCGCGTACCAGCGGCGGAGCGATATCCGCGAAGTAGCCCAACGCGTTGATCCGAGCGAGGTCGTCCGCTACCGTCTTCGGGTTGTACAGCTGCCCGGGCCGCGACGCAACGACCGCCATGATCGTCTGTGTCGGAACGCGCAGATTTCCCGTTACGTCCACCGACACGATCTTGGGCGTCGGCGCGGACAATGCGGGAGCAAGACTCAACCGAGCGGCCACGACCAGGAGAAGGAGACCCATGAGCAACTTGCCTGCGCCCAAGCGGCGCCCCGGATCAAAGCTCATGTGAAAAAGTCGTTTCAATATACTTTCAGATTTAGCGGCGGTCCATGAATTTGCGCCGCGAGCAAGCGAAGCGCGCACGGCTCGGCACGCCCTGTTCCGCCCGGCTTCGCCGGTGTCCTTGCTCGCGGCTGCGGCCCGAACGCTCCTTCTAATCAAAATGCCATCACCAGAAATAATGCTGCAAGGTAAGGCTGAAGCCGGTGTTTCCTATCAAAGGCTGGCTGGTTAGATAGCCTGCGCTGTACCCGACCGGAGAGCCGGGCAACTGCAAGAGCTTCGTGGGGCCGCTTTGGTAGAAGAAGTTCAGCGACGCCGCGGTCGTGGGGCTCGACTGCACGACCAATCCGAACGATTGAATCTCAGGAAGACCGAAGGTGACGGCATAGACGGCGCTGACCGCTTTGCCGAGCAGCCGCGTGGCGGTAAGCCCGACGTTGCCGTAATATCCGAGCGTCAGGTTAACGCTGGAGAGTCCAAGGCCTTGCCCGAGCGTACTTTCCACGGGTGCCAGCAGGCCTGCGGTAAACTGCGCGTTGAGGATGTTGAAGGCTTCCTGCCCCACGGTGATGGTGCTGTTTTGGGGCAATGTGACGTTTGGAATCGGCGAGAGCGTTCCCAGGGGGGTTATGCCGCCGGGTTGTTGTCGCGCAAGCATCGACTGACGGCTGAACGAGATGCCGCTGAAGAACCCGCCGAAAGGCGCGATCAAGCCCAGAATTTCATCTCGGCTGTACCCGGCGGGGTTCGACTGCAGCCCTATTTTGAGCTCCTCGATGGGCCCCTCCACCGTGATCGTTACTTCGACGCTGCCGTAAGGATTTCGGGCTCGATCGGGGTCCGGGTTAACGACGCTCGAGGTGGCGACCGCGTGCAGTGTCGGCAGCACTCCGTCGGCGGCATTAAAGCGAACGCTTCCTTGCTGTACCCGGAACGCGCGGTCGAAGTAGGTAAGCGTTCCCCCGGTCGATTGGAACGCGCCCACCAGCTCCGGAGCGGCGAGCGTTCCGCCGAGCCGAACGGAGCCGGTGGCCCCAATATCGAGCCCCGCTCCGTACCCGCTGCCGCGTACTCGGACGTTCTTCCCCACCGTGGCCGAAACGTCGAAGGCCAGCGGGAACTGCGCGGCCCACCGCCCGGAGCTCGACTGCGTTGCGGCTTTGATGAATGCGGCAAAGGGCAACGTCGCGTCGCTCAGCGTGGCGTTTCCCGAGAGCAGTGCAGTGGCGGCGGGCCGTTTGACCAGAGCAAGCTTCGCGTCGAGGGTTCCGCTCCCATAGGCCGGCAGGTCGAGCTGCGCTCGACGAGCCGTCCCGCGAATCGACAGAGAGAGCCCGGCTTGGGAGAGGCCGCTGGGAAACTCGACGTTTCCGGCCCCGTTGAGGCTGCCGTTTCCGGCCTTGGCCGACGCTCGGTCGATCGAGGCTGAGCCGTGATTGAAGGTAAGGTCTGCGACGATCTGAGTGAGCGGAGTGCGCTCGAGATCGCTCACGTACGATCCACCCGACAGCGAGATGCGTCCTACCGCGGCCGGTTGGCGGACGGTTCCCGAAAGGCCGATATGACCGTCGAGAAGCCCCTGGAGCTTCGTGTTGTTCCCGAGCGCTTCGTCGAAGATCGAGGGGTCGAGGCCAACCACGTCGACGTCAAAGCTCAGGGGCGCATCGGGTGCTGCGAAACGGAGCGGCGCCGTTGACAAGGGAAGTGCGCCGGCCAGGGTCGCCTCGCCACGCTGGAAGGTCACGCCGGCATCGGAAAGCACCAACTCGTGTCCCCGCAAGCGTACCTCTCCAAAGAGCGAGGTGATGGGGATGCCATACGCAAGCACGCTGGTAGCGTCAAAGCCGGCCAAAAGGGTGGGCGCTCGATACGTTCCACCGACCGACAGCGTGGACTCGAAGGATCCCGTGATCGGGACCCGCCGTCGTGACGCATCGTAGACGAGTTGAGCGAGGTGGTTCGTCGCGGCATGGACTTGCAAATCGAGCGGTTGTGCCGGGGAAAGCCCCAGCGAGCCGGCGGCCGACGCGGAGAGCTCGGGCGTCGTCATCTCGGCGCGGTCGATCACGATTCGCTCACCGGCCGCGTGCACTGCAAGATCGGCAGTGTCGAGGGTGAGAGGCCCCAACGTGCCGCCGGTGACGCGAGCGTTGCCACGCATGTCGATCTGGGGAAATCTGCCATGCACCGTCGCCTGTCCGGACGCGCGCCCGGTAATCGGCAGCGCCTGCATTCCAAGCGCGGGTAGCCAGAGCGCAAGATCTAGGTGATCGATATCTGCTCCCAGATCGAAGCGCGAACGCTCAAGTGTGGACAGCCAAGGCCCGGGAGGCGCCAGACCGATCGAACCGCGTGCGCGAAGCTCGCCTTCGCTTCCTCCGACCGCCAAGGCTCCCACGACGAGGTTACGCGCACTCGACCAGACGGCTCGCGTATCGCCTATCGGCAGATTCCGGTAGCGAAAACCTCGTATGTTGATATTGCCGCTCGACGTGATGCGCGCGTTGCGGGAGGCGGCCGCAATGCGAACGCCGCCCTTTCCGGCGAGGGTATCGCCCGTATCGAAAAAGTTATTGAAATCCGAAAGATCGGCGCGCGGCGCGTTGACCTGCATTGCGACATCGCCAGGCCGAACGACGGCGCCCAAGCGCGCCGCCGTCGTACCGACTAATACCGAGCCGTCGGATATGCTGACGCCGCGCAGATCAGCTGCGATCGCGGCGCGTCCATCGATGAAGGGAAGACCGTTGACATCGCCCGCCGGTACGCCGATCGTCCCAACGATCGTCGGCGAAAGACTACGCCCACCGATGAACAACTGTGCGTTAAAGGAGCCGTCGGTCATGTAGTTTGGAAGACCAAAGGCGCGTAACGCTCGCGCGACCTGGGAGGCCGGCACGTCGGCCCGAAGCGCGTAGCTCGGGGAGCCCGACAGAAGCGCTCCAATCGTGCCGTCAGCTCGAGCGTACGTGCCTCCGATCTTTCCGACCATTCGCCTCAGCGCCACCGCATCGCCCGATAAGTCGACGTCGGCTTCTCCTGCGATCGGAAACTGCGCGATGCGCGCGTTATTGACGGTAACGCCTCCAGCAAACGCGGGTAGCCGCGCTCCCGCCCGCAGCACGCCACTGGCATAAATCGTTCCGCCCTCGAGTGGTAATCCGATTCCGTGAAGTTGTGAGGTCCGCAGGCGGTCTGCGACGAGCGAAAGTGCGTTCGAGCCCGAAGCGCCCGCGCTCTTGGACGACAACGAAAGCGTACCCGCCGCGACGACGTCACCGCCGGCCGCGTGCGCGTGCGCCGAGTAAACTCGCAAGCGGTCGCCTTCCAGCGCCAGCGTAACACTCGCGCGGTCGATCGGAACTCCACGCAACGTCGCCCCGGGCATCGAAAGATTCGAGCCGACGACGACGATGCGGTTCGCTTCGACGGCAATCGCAACGGTGCCGCCTAGTCTGCCACGCCCGCTAATTGCGCTGCCGAGAAAGGGCGCGAGACCCTCGAAGCTTCCTCGATAATCTCCGTAGGCAACGAATCGTTGGGTCGAAAACTCGCCTCGTCCGCGAAAGGTTCCCCACGGACCGGAGGCGTCGAGCAGATTGATCGGTGCTTGTTGCATCGTCCCCGCCAGCGCCGCCTCGAGGCTGGTGAACCGCACTCCAGCGATGCTGGTGTCGGCGCCGCTCACCAAGCCGCCCAAGACAATGTGGTTCCCAGAGCCGCCGCCGGCGATCGCGGCGCGAATGACTCC
>PMUK01000144.1:6639-18147 GCA_003166915.1 Candidatus Cybelea palsarum | reverse complement strand
GTACACCTCGCCGGCGCATCTCGCCGGCGAAGGAACGAGTGCCGGCGGCATCACGATTGGGCGCGCCATCACGACGCAGCCCCAACTGTTCGCGGCCGCGCTCGACGTGGTGGGCGTCAGCAATGCTATGCGTGCCGAGTTCACGCCAAACGGGCCGCCGAACATCCCGGAGTTCGGTACGGTCACAAACGAGACGGGTTTCCGAGCGCTCTACGCGATGGACGCCTACGAGCACGTCGTGCCGGGAACGGCATATCCAGCCGTGATGCTCGTCACCGGCTTCAACGATCCGCGCGTCGCATCGTGGCAGCTCGCGAAGTTTGCTGCGAGGCTCGCACGTGCCACTACAAGCGGCCGTCCGATTCTCTTGCGCGTGGATTACGACGCAGGGCACGGATTTATGGCGGCCTCTCGAGAGCAGACCGAGCAGCTCCTCACCGACGAGTATTCGTTCTTGCTCTGGCAATGTGGCGATCCCGCTTTCGCCGGTATCCCAACGCGCATCTACCCGCGGCGGGCGCCTTGAGCCTCATCCAATCCACGGAGCCCTTGGGAGCCGTTTAACTTGGGTGACGAAGGTCGCCTCATGGAGCGCGTGCGGGTAGGTGATACCGCCGCGTTTGAAACTTTGTACGATGGTTATCATCGCCTCGTCTACGGCGTGGCGTTACGCGTGCTTTCCGATCCCGGAAGCGCCGAAGACGTCACACAAGCCGTCTTCATGAAAATTTGGAGCAACCCCGAACTTTTTCGCTCGGGAAACTTCGGGGCGTGGATCGTGCGCGTCGCTCGCAATCGCGCTTTCGATGCACTGCGAGCCCGGGCGGCGCGACCGGAGGATGAATTTCCCGAGGCAATCCCGGCGCAAGACGCGCTCGAAGATGCCGCGATCGCGCAGCTCGACGCCGAATCCGTCCGTACGGCGATCGCGCAGTTGCCCGAGGAACAGCGCAAGCTGATCGAGCTCGGTTTTTTTGGCGGCGCGACGCATCAGGAGATGGCGAAAACGACAGGCTTGCCGCTCGGAACGGTTAAAACGCGCATTCGAGGCGGCCTGCGCCGGTTGCGCAATGCACTCGATGGGGTCGTCACCTCATGATGTCGCACGACGAGATGCTCGACAACGTCGCCCTGTATGCGCTTGGCGCGCTTTCGCCCCGCGAGGCTGCGGACGTGGCCGCTCATCTGCAAACCTGCGAGGAGTGCCGCGCCGAGTACGACCTCTTGCGTCCCGCGGTGACCGCCGTCGGCTACTCTGCAGAGGCCGACGCTCTCACCGAAGGACCAAGCGCGCTACTCAAGGCTCGTCTGATGAAGCAAGTTCGCTCCGCGCAACCGGCGCAGCCACGGATTTCGCGCTGGCCGGCGCTCGTCGCCGCAGCCTGTGTCGCGATCGCGGTCGGCGCCGGTCTGTTTAGCGCGTCGCTGCGCGAGCGGCTCGGCCGCGACGAATCGGCAATCGCGCAACAGTCGGAAATGATCGCCGATATCACGGCGCCCGATGCCAAACGCTACCCCTTCGGGCACGGCTCGGTACTCGTGCACGGCCGCAATCTCTACGTCGCCATGCACGCACTCGCAGCGCCTCCGACGGGCATGGTCTACCAGGCCTGGACGTTGCCGAAGGGCTCGAAGAAGATGGCCCCGTCCGTCACGTTCAAACCAGGCGCCTCGGGAGAAACCTTGGTCCGGTTACCGGAAGCGGCGAACGCCGTCGCGGCGGTGGCGGTGAGCGTCGAGCCGGCCGGCGGTTCCAAACAACCCACGACCAAGCCGATTGCCGTCACGCTGCTCTAGCGTCCAATCCAAACTCTCGAGTCGACCGTTCCTTTCGGTGAATCGTCCCTGCCAACGAGCTGCAAGGCTCGAGAAAGGAACCCATGCGCAACCGATCCGCCATTGCCGCTTTTGCGCTCGCTCTGGCAACCGTCGTTCCGGCCGCCGCGTCGGCAAAACTCCTACCCAATGTCGTCGACACATCGACTCGCTTCTCCGGTTCGTGCTGCGTCTACGCCGGCGCGCCGGCGCTAGCCGTGACGCTCTCGATGGTCGAAGCCGGGGGCGGCCCGAGCAATTTTAGTACCGTAACGCTCCTCAAGAGGCTTACGGGCAACTCGTTTAGCGCCGAGGTCGCAAAGCTGACAAAAGCGTACGGTAAAGACCAAGTCAATCAGTTTCTGGCAACCTTCGATTTCGTCGTGAACGATTCGTTGCGAATCGTCACTGAAAAGAAGATCGCGCTTCCGAGCAAGCCCAACCCTGATCCCAATGACGGCCGCGCTCTCGCCGCCGCACTTTGGTCGGCCGGTCAGACGGGCGAAGGGTTTAACGTCGAAGTCATGCTCGATCGCGCCGCCTCACATCTCATTCACGTGCAAGTGATGAAGGACATCGATGCCAAGTATGGCCTAGGTGTCGACGCGCAGTACCACGCGATCCTGACGACGGCAATGAAAGATCTGGCCGCAGCATATCAACTCAGTATGTAAGACCAGTCTCGGATAGCTACCAGATTCCCAGCATCGCCTTGACGTCGTCCGACGCCATCGTCGCAGGATCCCAAGGCGGCATAAAGGTGATCTCAACGTTCGCGCTCTTGACGCCCTCAACGGCGAGAACGTGGTCCTCCACCGATTTCTTAAACATCGGCCCCACCGGACACATCGGCGACGTCAACGTCATCATCACGGTGACGTTTTCGCCGTTTTCGCCCTCAGTTGTGATATCGTAGACCAAGCCGAGTTCTAGGATTCCCAAATTCAGCTCGGGATCTTTGACCTCGACGAGCGCTTCGCGTACTTGCTCTGCGGTTGGCATGGCTACGAGGTTCCGCAGGCTCTAAGGCAAACCTTTGGTTCAGAGCTGAGCCGCTTTTGGGGAGACCGGGCAAGGAGTCGCGAAACCGAGCGGTGCCGGGCTGCGTTAAGAGGTTAGGAGGAAGAGCAAAGCGATGTCGATGTGGGAGCCTTTCACCGAGCGAGCGCGGCGCAGCATTGTACTCGCTCAGGAAGAAGCTCAGCGTCTCGGAAACAACTACATTGGAACCGAGCATGTTCTGCTTGGGATTATTTCCGAGGGCGAGAGTCTAGCCGCCAAAGTTCTCGAGTCACTTGGCGTCAATCTGGCTAAGGTTCGTCAAGAGGTCGAAGCGATCGTCGGGCGCGGCGGGCAAACCGTTCAGCAAGAGATGGTCTTTACCCCGCGGGCCAAGCGCGTCATCGAGCTTGCCTTCGAAGAGGCGCGCCAGCTCAACCATAACTACATTGGGACCGAGCACTTGCTTCTGGGGCTGATCCGAGAGGGCGAGGGCGTTGCGGCGCGCGTACTTACGAATTTGGGCGTCGATCCCGCGAAGGTCCGCGTGCAAACGACGTCGCTGCTCGGCGCCGAGGGCCAACCGACCGCTCCGAAAGGAAAGAGCAAGACCCCGACGCTCGACGCCTACGGCCGCGATCTTACGCAATTGGCGCGGGACAACAAGCTCGATCCCGTCATCGGTCGCAACAACGAAATCGAACGCGTCATTCAAATTCTCTCACGGCGCACGAAGAACAATCCGGCCCTCATCGGCGAGCCCGGCGTCGGTAAAACGGCGATCGCCGAGGGGCTCGCGCAACGCGTCATCAAGGGTGAAATACCGGAGCCTCTGCGGGATCGGCGTGTGATTACCTTGGACTTGGCGGGGCTCGTGGCCGGTACGAAGTATCGCGGCGAGTTCGAAGAGCGCATGAAGCGCGTGATGGACGAGATCCGCGGCGCCGCCGGAGAGATCATCCTCTTTATCGACGAACTGCACACGCTCGTCGGTGCGGGTGCCGCCGAAGGAGCGATCGACGCCAGCAACATCATCAAGCCGGCACTCGCGCGCGGCGAACTGCAATGCATTGGCGCCACGACGCTCAACGAGTTTCGTAAACACATCGAGAAAGACTCTGCGCTGGAACGGCGCTTCCAACCGATCTTGGTCGGCGAGCCCACGGTCGAAGAGACGATCGAAATTCTCAAAGGCCTGCGCGATCGGTATGAGGCCCATCACAAGGTGCAAATCACCGATGAGGCCCTCGCGAGCGCAGCGAAGCTCAGCGACCGGTATATCACCGATCGCTTCCTTCCCGACAAAGCCGTCGATTTAATCGACGAAGCCAGCTCGCGCGTGCGCCTGCAAGCCATGCTGCCGCCGCCGGCGATTCGCGAGGCGGACGCGCAACTGCGCAAGCTCATCGCCGAGAAAGAAGCGGTCGTCAAGAATCAAGAGTTCGACAGAGCCGCGAGCATCAGAGATCGTGAAGAGAAGCTGCGTTTGGAGAAAGCGAGTCTCGAGCAGGAATGGCGCGATCGCAAAGCTGCGGGCGAACGTGTTCTCAAAGTGACCGCCGACAGCATCGCCGAGATCGTCGCGGCTTGGACGAAGATCCCCGTTAGCCGCCTCGCGCAGGCCGAAACCGAGAAGCTTCTCAAAATGGGCGAACTGCTCCACGAGCGCGTGGTCGGCCAGGAAGAAGCGATTAGCGTCCTCACTCGGGCGATCCGTCGCTCGCGTGCCGGTCTGAAGAACCCCGCCCGCCCGATCGGCTCGTTCATCTTCCTCGGACCGACGGGCGTCGGCAAGACGGAAGTGGCGCGCAGCGTGGCGGCCTTCTTGTTCGACGACGAAGAGTCGATGATCCGCATCGATATGTCGGAGTACATGGAGAAATATTCGGTCAGCCGGCTCGTCGGCGCGCCGCCGGGATATGTTGGATATGAAGAGGGCGGCCAGTTGACCGAGGCGGTCCGGCGCCGTCCGTACTCCGTCGTGCTGCTCGACGAAATCGAAAAAGCGCACCCGGACGTCTTTAACCTGCTGTTACAAGTGCTCGAAGACGGGCGCCTGACCGATTCTCAGGGGCGGCAAGTCGACTTCAAGAACTCGGTCATCATCATGACGAGCAACGTTGGCGCGACCGGAATGACCACCACGACCGATATCGGTTTCCGTCCGGAGCGAATGTCGGGCTCCGATGAGGTCAAGGCCTACGAGCGCATGAAGAATCGCGTGATGGAGGAGGTGAAGCAGACGTTTCGCCCCGAGTTCCTCAACCGAGTCGACGAAGTGCTGGTCTTCCATCAGCTCACGCGCGAGCAGATCGAAAAGATCGTCACGCTGGAACTCAATAAGGTCGTTCGCGAGGTTCGCGCTCAGGAGATGGAGCTCAAAGTCACCGACGCGGCAAAATCCGTGCTCGCGAAAAAGGGATGGGACCCGGAGTTCGGCGCGCGTCCGCTTCGGCGCGCGATTCAACGGATGGTCGAAGACGAGCTCGCCGAGGAGATGCTCAAGGGCGTCTTCGGCTCGGGCGATCACATCCTCGGTGACGTCGATCCAGACGATCCGGAGAAGCTGAAGTACACGAAGATTCCGTCGTTCGATCCGCCGGCAGCGAGCCCGCCCGAACCGGCCGTGACGTAGTGACGCCCCTCCAAATGCAACCTTTCTGGGCCTTCGCACGATTTGCCCCACTATGACCGATCAAGAAATTCAACCCTACGTTGGCAAGCCGGTTCGAGTAACCTTAGCCGACGGTCGCATTATCGCCGCTGTTCTCCGCAGTTCGGAAGATCATGGCCACGGCCACAGACATTATGCAATCGCGTCCGATCCGATTCGTGAGGGCGAACCTCCCGTGCGAGAAGTCGTTCACGGCGGCGACCAGATCGTAACCATTGAGGACGCTTCTGGAGACGCAGCGGCTACTCTCTGAAGGACGGACCAGCGCTCATAAGCCCAAAATCGCTTACCGCAACGCTTGCCATATGCGCGGCAGCAATTCTTTCCGGGTGTGCCGCGGGGATCGCCACTGGCTCCGGGCCGGTACAGGCGGATGCGACTCGAACCGGCGTCGCTCCAGGATTCGTCACGATGCTGCATTTCGGCAAGGTACTCGCGCACGGTTTCAAGCCGGACCAGGCGGCGAAGGATCTCTACGTTTCCGATTTTGACAACGCCGCCGTGGAAATTCTCAAGAACCGAACATATAAGCTGGTCGGCGCGATTCCGCTGACCGACCCGGACGGCAACTTTACCGACACCGCAGGAAACTTGTACGTTGCGACCCCATCGGGAAACGTCATACAAGAATATGCGCCTCACTCAACATCGCCGACGTTCACCTACAGCTACGGCATGTCCGACCCGGTCGGCGTATCCGTCGACACACAAGGCAACGTTTACGAAGCTGACTATAGTCCTAGTGGGTTCGTAAACGAGTACGCCCAACAAAGCAACGCTGTCGCCGCCACGTGTTCGCCTGGTGGCCAGGTGGAAGGCGTTGCCGTTGACACCCACACCGACGTCTTCGTCGACTATATTGCCAGTACCGGCGGCGGAAAGATCGTCGAGTACAAAGATGGTCTCAAAGGCTGCGAAGGCACGGCGCTGAGCATATCGCTTGCTTTCGCCGGCGGGATGGTTCTCGATAAGAAGGGCGATCTGGTCGTTTGCGATCAGGGCGCTGCCGCCGTCGACGTGATCGCGCCTCCGTACACGCGCGTTACCGGAACGTTGGGATCGGGCTACAGCGACCCATTCCACGTGACCGTAAATAAGAGCAACCATTTGGCATTCGTGACCGACGTAAACGATGCCGACGTTCGAGTCTTGAAATACCCAAGCGGCGCCGACGTTACGACACTCGGCAGCGCCAACGGGCTCACGATTCCGTCCAGCGCCGTCGACGGAATCAATGCAGTCTATTAACGTTAGTCACCAGTCGCGGTTTACGACCATGTCGGCGATCTCAGCGGTGCGTTCGAAAAAGTAACATCCAGTCGCTGGTAGTCGGTTGCGAAACATCAGCTTCGCCCACACGACGCAGCAGATCCGTGATCGCCAGAAGACGGTCACTCGACGTGTGGGCTGGCGCTTTCTCAGGCCCGGCGAGCGACTCTCGGCCGTCGAGAAGTCGCGCGGCCTGGCCAAAGGCGAGAGCGTCCAACGGCTTGCAACGATCCGCGTTGTCGACGTACGCGAGGAGCGCCTTGACCGCATGATCGAAGATTGGGAGTACGGCGTCACGGAGTGTAGGTTGGAAGGCTTCGCCAACGACGAGATTCTGCGCAACCCCAATTACTTCGTAGCGTGGTTTGCCGTGAACCACGGTTGCCGTCAAGACAGTCTTGTGACGCGCATCGAATTCGAATATGAGTGACTACGTTAAGAAGGGTGGCGCCTGTTCGACGAAGGTCTGCCCCGGCGGAGGTGGTACATAAAAGGCATGGCTGAGATTTTTGGAAATGGCGGCGATCCCGTCGCTGTCAGTTGAGAATATGAATGCTCGGAATGCGGACATCGTAGGCACTTTGCCTCGGGGGAAACGTTCCCGCCCGATCACCATCCGCAAAAGCCCTGGACCCTCTACGTTAAGGATTAGGCGCGCCGCTCCCTCGGATCCATTGCAGCCAGCACCCGCTCCCCAGCAGGGGCGTTAAATGCACGCGTTGCTTCTCGCAGTAGTTATCGCGCAAGCAACGCCGACTTCCGTTCCGGCGCTCGCCGTTTCGACCAGCGTCGTTAATCTGAATCCGGCGCAGCAACAAGTCGTGACGGTGACCGGCGCAACGCCGCCGCTGCAGCTAACACTCGACCGAAAGCTTGTCGTGGTAAGCGCCGATCCGAGCGGAACTTCGCTGACAATCGCCGCCACGCAGGCGACGGGAACGGATGTCCTTCACGTCAGCGATGCCAACGGTGCGAGCGCCGACATCGCGATTCGCGTCGCATTTAACGCGGGCACGATCGTACCACAAACGACGCTGACGATCACGGGCGACCCGGCCCAACCCGACTGGCTTGCGAAAGAAGTTACCGATTGGGTGACACGCCTCACGCAGGCAATGCCGGGCGCGCAGGTTACCGTGGGAACGGTCGCGCCGTCGCCGTCACCACTGGGGCCCGGGGGAACGGCTCAATTTGTCGTGCCGATCCAGATTACCGGAAACGGGCAATACTTCGACCAATCGGGATCGACGACGGTGACCGTGCAAAATACGCCCTTGCAGCCGTTTCTTCCGGGGCTGCTTTTTTACGATGACGATCCAGAGCACGTTTCGCAAGACGGCGTTCTCTTTCGCGGAAGCGTCTCGCTCGCAGCGCCGGCACGCCTCTATTACTATCACGACGATCTCGCGGATCCGCGAAGGCTCGTCGTCGCGTTACGCAGCAGCTCCGAAGATCCAACCTCGGTGCAGTTGATTGAGGCAACGGCCGGCCCAAACATCGACGTGATGCAAGTCGGCCAGTCGGTAAGCAAACGGTTTTTGCTGACGAAAACGCAGCACGAAGGGGTCATCTTGGATTTGTCGCGCGATCTACCGTATCTGATGACCGACCTGCCGATGACGGCCCGCCAGCTCGTTGCCGGAACCGCCGATCTGCGCGTCCTCTCCGGCGGTCCGATTGACGTAACGGTGCTCGCCGTGTCGCCCGGCGTCGATGCGCGCACGCTGCTCGACGGGCCGGTGCTTCCCGGCGACGGACACCACCGCACGGGCGTCTTTTCAATCGCCGGTTTCGGCAGCGAAAGCCTGAGCTTTTCGGCCGGCGGCCCCGATGCAATGACCGTCATCGGCGACACCGATCCCACGCCGGCCAACGTCGATCCATCGGCGGACGGCCGCGACTACGGCGATTACGGCGTCCTTCATACGATCGATCTCACGCTTGAAAATCCGGGTGCGGCGCTGGCCGCGGCCTACGCTTTTGTTCAACCGCTAGCGGGCCCCGCGCGCGGAACCTTCTTGCTCGACGGCAACGTCGTGGATATTGGGTGCGTGCGGGTTCCGTCGCGGTATCAGATCACGGCGTTTCAACTACTCGCGGGTCAAACTTCTCATGTCGTCCTGCAGACGATGACTGATGGCGGCTCGTTCTATCCGATTCGTTTGGGAGTAACGGCCACGGCACCGGTTCCGAGCGCGCCGCCCATTACTGCGCCGGACGGCTGTTTTCCGAAGCCGCAGGCCCCGGCGGACCTATGAGCGCCGACGGTGAAACGAAGGTCATTCTGCTGGTACGGTTGCTCAATGCGATCGATCAGGGGCAACATTCGTTCGAGAGCCTAAAAGACCGCGTCGCTGAGGGCGAGCGGCGCCCCAGCACGCGCAGCCTGCGCCGGTATCTCGCGATTTTAGCCAACGCCGGTTTTCCACTCTACTTCGATCGCGCCGCGAACGTTTATCGCTTCGCCGAGGGCTACAGCCTCAAACGGCTCGACCTTAGCAGTGGCGAGCTCTTTGGATTGGTCGCGCTGCGTTCGCTGGGCGCGAGCATCGGGGGAACCATTGGGGCCTCGATCGACGACGTTGCCGAAAAGCTCGTCGGAAGCTCGGGACGCGCCGCGCGCGCACGTGTTGACGAAGCCTCTCCGGTCGCCTTTCGCCTCTCCGAAATATCCCTCGACAAGCGCGGCGAACGCGCCTTCGCGCTGCTCTCTTCGGCAGAGCGTTCTTCTCGCAGCGTCCGGTTCAAATACCGCGATAAGGAAGGGCGGAACAGCGCACGCAAGGTGGATCCGTACGGCTTCATCATCAACGCAGGACGCATCTATTGCGTTGCCTACGACCATACCCGCAAAGAAAAGCGCACGTTCGCGGTCGACAGCGTCACCGAGCCGAGCGTCCTCGCGCAAACCTTCGTGCGCCCGAACGACTTCAACGTTGAAGCGTATGCCGCAGCTTCAATTAGCGGCGTTTTGCACAACGACCAGACGACCGAAGTGCGCGTGAGCTTCGCGCCGCGAGTCGCGAAGGCGGCGACCGCCGCCCGCATCGTCGCGGACTTTCACGTCGAGCACCGTGCCGACGGGTCCACGGAGATCGCATATCGCGTCGCCGACGTCGACGAGCTCGTTCGCTGGGTGCTCGGCTGGGGCGCGCAAGCGGAGATTCTCGGGCCCGATGCCGTTCGCGCCCGCGTCGCCGCGGTCGCCGCCGAGATCGCGAAGAAGTATAAATGAAGCGTTAGCCATGCTCTACCTCGATGAGGAGCACGTTCGCCGGCTCCTGCGATGGGAAGAACTCATTGCGGCGATGGAGCGCGCGCTCGCCGAGTTTTCGCGTGGCAGCGTCATTGCGCCGGTGCGCGGCGTTCTCACCGTCGAGGAGGGGAAGCGCTACTTCGGCATCATGCCCGCAGTCGCGCAAGATGTAATGGGCCTGAAAGCGGTTAGCTTTTATCCCGCCAACGAGGGGAGCGACGTTCCGACGCATCAGGCGATCGTTCTGCTCTTCCGTACCAATAACGGCGAGCCGCTGGCCGCCATCGACGGGCGCTTGATCACGGAGATGCGAACGGCCGCGGTCTCGGCCGCCATAACGAAATACCTCATGCCTCCAAACAGCAAAGTGCTGGGGCTGCTCGGCAGCGGCGTGCAGGCCCAGTCGCATTTGGCCGCGCTCTCGAGCATTGCGAAGTTCGAAGAGGTTCGAGTCTGGAGCCGCACGCCGCAGCACGCGGAGAGATTCGCGCGGAAGCACGGCGCCGTGGCGATGGAGGCGCAGGCGGCGGTGCGCGGAGCCGACGTCATCGTGGTCGCGACGAGCTCGCAGGAACCGGTGCTCGAGGGCGCATGGCTCAAAGCAGGCGCGCACGTCAATGCGGTCGGCGCCAACCGGCCAACGTGGCGCGAGCTCGACGATGACGCGATGCGCAACACGCTGGTCGTCGACTCCCGCGAAGCCGTGCTGCAGGAGTCGGGTGACGTGATTCTTTCCGGGGCGAAGATCTACGCCGAGATCGGCGAAATCTTCGCAGGAACCAAACGAGCCGCAGCCGGCGAAACGACGATTTTCAAATCGGTGGGCGTCGCAGCCGAAGACCTCGCGGCAGCAAGGCTCGTCTATGACGCCGCCACCAGAGGTAACTAAATTAGCGAAACCCGTCGAAGCGAAGCCTCGACGGGTTCCGACGCATTCACGCACTCGCCTCGCCTGTTTGGCTACCTGGTCGGAGAGCCCCACCGACGCTGGCGAGCGGTTTGGTCGTTGTTCCGGAATCATCGCTCATCGCAACGTTTCAGGTGTTCATCGACCGCGAACGATACGTTCGTCGCACTTCAAAATTGGATTCGAAGCTCGTGAATCGTAACACGCACAAACGGCGTGGACAAGCGCCGACTCGGCGCAATTCACAAGCTGTCCACAAGTTTTTTTCGTTATGCACATCGAACGGCAAGTCTCCATGCATCTCCTAACGTTGCTTCTCGTCGCACAGAGCCTCTTCGGAGGTTTGCCCATCGACGGTATTCACTGCGATCGCGAGGAGGGCTCGGTCGAGCACATACACACGCAACTGCAGCTCTTCAATCGCGGACACGCCGTGGCGGTGCCGGCCCAGATCGGCATCCCGCAGTCGGGGACGTGCCTCTATTGGCTCCATACGCATAACGGGGACGGTTTTATCCACATCGAGTCGCCGGTGAAGCGCGTCTTTACCCTGGGAGAGTTCTTCGACATCTGGGGGCCCAACTTGAG
>PMUK01000144.1:0-6598 GCA_003166915.1 Candidatus Cybelea palsarum | reverse complement strand
TCCTCCGATCGAAATAGACGGGCGCCACCTCACGCTTGAAGCGATCGAGGCGGTCGCCTTCGGAGCCGCGATTCGTATTTCGCCGGCCGCTCGCGAGCGCGTCGCGCGGGCCCGCGAGTTCGTTGAAAGCCATCTCGCCGCGGGTGAGTCAATCTACGGCGTGACGACCGGCTTCGGCAAGCTCGCAAACATCGTCATTGCGCCGGAGGACGCCGCCGAGCTGCAGCTGAATTTGGTCCGCAGCCATGCCGCCGGCACCGGCGCGCTCTTGGAGATTCCGGTGGTGCGCGCTGCAGGCGTCCTTCGGGCGAACTCGCTCTCAGCCGGCCATTCGGGCATCAAGCCGCAGACGCTCGACTTAATCGTCGACATGCTCGAGCGCGGCGTAACGCCGGTCGTGCCGTCCATAGGCTCTCTCGGCGCAAGCGGCGATCTCGCGCCCCTCGCTCATATGACGCTCACGCTGATTGGCGAGGGCGAAGCCTTTTTCCGCGACGAGTTGTTGCCGAGCGCCGTCGCACTCGAACGCGCTGGATTGAAGCCCATCGAGCTCGGGGCGAAGGAAGGTCTGGCGCTGGTCAATGGAACGCAGGTGATGACCGCGATTGCCGCGCTAAGTGTGGTGCGGGCGCAGCGGCTCGCTGCCGCGGCCGACGTCATCGGCGCGATGTCGCTCGAAGCCTATCTCGGCAGCGAGCGCGTCTTCGACCGCCGCATCAACGACCTGCGGCCCCATCCAGGGCAGGAGCGCGTGGCGGCCAACCTGCGTGCGCTGCTGAAAGATTCGGAGATCGTGTGGTCGCATGTGGAATGCCAACGCGTCCAAGATCCGTACTCGTTTCGCTGCATTCCGGTCGTTCACGGAGCCGTGCGCGACTCGACGGCCTACGTGCGCCGCGTCACGGAAGTCGAAGCAAACTCGGTAACCGATAACCCGCTGGTGTTTCCGGAGGACGGGGTCTTTCTCTCCGGCGGCAACTTCCATGGCGAGCCGATTGCGCTCGCAATCGACTTCCTGAAAATGGCGATCGGCGAGCTGGCCTCGATAGCCGAGCGCCGCCTCTACCTCTTGCTCAACGCGGAAGATCGCGGCCTGCCGCTCTTTCTCACGAAGCGACGTGGATTGCAATCGGGACTGATGATCGTGCAGTATACCGCCGCGGCGCTCGTCAACGACAACAAAGGACTAGCGTGGCCCTCGAGCGTGGATTCGATTCCGACCTCGGCTGGACAAGAAGATCACGTGAGCATGGGGATGACGTCAGCCAATAATCTGCTGCGCGTGCTCGACAATGTGGAAGGCGCGCTCGCCTGCGAGCTGCTTGGCGCGATGGCCGCGACCGATCTTCGGCGCCCGCTTCAATCTGGCCCAGGAACGCGTGCCGCTCATGAAATCGCGCGAGAACGCATCCCCGCCTGGAGCAACGATCGCTCCCCGGCACCGGACATCGCTGCCGGCCGCGAGCTCATCCGTTCGCACCGGCTCGTTGAGGCTGCCGAAGCGGCCATCGGCCACCGGCTTACAGGCTGATGTTGAACTGAAGGTAGGCGTTAAAGGGATTCGGCAGCACGAACGCATTCGTGTCGGCGTAGCCGGGCGTGTATGACTGCGCGAATGCCGGATTGAGCGGTGCGCCGTTGGCTCCCCGATCGTTCGGCGAGACGCCGTTGTAGAAGTTCGACACGTAGTAGAAGTTGTCGACGTACCCGCACGTATAGCTATTCGGCGGGAACTGCTTGGTCCAAGGCTCCGACGATCCGCCGAAGCATGCGTTGACCAGATTCGCCAAGAGCAGGTTCGCCTTGACGCGCGGGCTCAGTTGATAGCCGAGCTGGACGCTGAAGTTGATCTGATTCGGCTGTCGGAACGCGCCAAAGTCATCGAAGACCCCGGTCTGCGGATTTGGAATGAAGAGTTCNNCACCGCGGGTGTAATGTTAAATCTATTATGCTTATAGTTCACAAGCGCGCTCAGAACGTTCGGCGATAGATAGGCGTAATCGAGGCCGACGGGATACCAGCCGTTACGAGCGAGAAGCGGTTGCGGCGACATCGAGTAATACGGGTTCCAGATCGGCGGATTATAGCCGCGCTTGAGTTGGATGCACTTGGGGTCCGGGAAGACGTTACCCGCGCTGTTGTTCTGATAGCACTGGGAGCCGCCCCCGGCTCTGGTGAGGCCATTGAAGTTCGCGATGTCCTGATTGTAGGGATCGATCGGGTTGATTGAAGTACCGGGGAAGCTGTTCCACCGCTCGGCGGCGTTCGTATAGGTGTAGGAGATCAAGAACGAGAGGCCGTTCTTACTGAAGTCTCCCTTGGTGAACTCGGTTTCGAAACCGGCGACGCGCTCCACGCCTGAGTTGAGGCCGCCGGATAGCCCGAAGGGCAACCCGATGCTGTAAACTTGATTGGTGGCGTAGCGAAAGTACGGCGTCACCTTGATCGACATATCGGTGCCCTTGAAGCGCCGCTCGTACGAGGCGTCGTAATTATCGGAATACTGAACCTCGGCGTTGTGCAAAGGAGTCGTGTACCCGTACTGCCAGAACGCCTGAAAGAGGTCGTAGGCCAAATTATTATCTTTAGCATTGTACTGTACTTGGTACGTCTCGGGCTCTTGCGCGTACCGACCCGCCGAGAAGCGCAGCACCGTGTCGGGATTGAGCGTATAGGTCAGTCCCAGCTGAGGCGTGAATGCGTAGTCGGCAATCGAGGACGGATAATTGTTGCTCAGCAGCAGGTGGCCGTCTTGACCGTTGGGATGGACCGTCTGCACGGGATGCGCCGGAATCGAGTTATCGATCGGACAGTTGAAGCCGACGAAAGGAATCGGCGGACGGCCGCTCGCGGGGGGTGTCGGAATGAAGTACGGTGCCAGCGTAATGGGGTTATAGCAGAACTCATTTTGACCGGCTAAGAACCAAAAGTTTTGCCCGTTGTTCGAGGTGTTGGCGAGGTTGTACGCATAGCGCTCGTCGCGCAAGCCGAGATTGATGTTGAGTTTATCGGTTGGGGTCCACAAGTCTTGGAGCGCGACCGCGGTGAAGTTCGGCTCGACGGTGTTGACAAAGCCGGAGTTGCCGGTGTACGTAACCTGCCAGCTCGCTCCGGGAACGCTTATCGTGGGATTTGGAATAGGATTGCCGAACCAACCACTGGNNCCAGGCAAAGCACTCTGTCCCGTTAGTTAGATTCGTCGCCAGCGTTCCAGGCGACGGTTTCGGGGCACCGAAGCTCGATCCGAGGGCGTTGTTGAAGTTATCGTTGTTGTAGCGGTTCGTAGCGGCCGTGGTATAGTTGACGTCGAACGACAGCAGATGCTGCGAGTTGAGCTGGTTTTCATACGTGAAGGCTAAGCCGCGTGTATGCGATTCGAGCTCGTAATCATAGCTGAGGGCACCGAAGCCATAGAACGGCGTGCCATAGCTCAGCGCGCTGGTCTGCAGCCAATCCGAGTAGAACGAATAGCCATAGATTCGAAAGTAGGCATTCGACCCTATATTGTGCTGGTATTGCAGTTTGAAGATCGAGGCGTTATTCCAGGTCGAGTCGCGGTTGTCGGGCGGCACCGCGGAGTAGGTTCCACCCGGACAAGCGCCGGGAATGACCGGCGGCGTCCCGGGCGTTGCATAAGGTGCGATGTTCGCGCAGCGATTGCCCGGCGAGCTCGGCGCAAAATACGGAACCGGTGAAATGCCCTTAGCGCTTTCGCCGAAGTGCGTTCCGCTGGGCCAGGTGACAAAATCAGGCCAGACTTCGGGAACCGCGTACTTCGGACCGTTGAAGAGCTGGCTAAGCTCGGTGATGACGTTGGGACCCAAATCGTTCTGCGAGCTATAGAACTGTGTCTGCAGCGCTACGACGTTATAGAGCACTTGAATGTCGTCGCGGCCGGCGTCGTGCCTATGCGGGATTCCGATGTGGAGATTGACGACAGTTTCGCGATCCGCGAGGTTCGAAACGCCATAGGCCGAGTACGCGGGAGTGATCGTTTGGTAACAGCCAGGGTCGTTGCCCAGATCGTGCTTGTTCAGCGTATTGACTGGCAACGGGACGTATCCGTTCTGTCCAGGATTGAGCGTAAACGGGTCCCAGATCGGTGAGGGATTCGGTCCGTTGTAGTAACCTTGTCCGCTCGGCGGATTGTAGCCGCACGTCGGATACACGCCGCCAAAGTAAGAAACCGCCGTATTTTGCGCGATCGCCGGATAGCCCCAGACGTCGCCGAGATTCGAACCGTTGAACTGATCGAGGTAGCGGTAGTCCTGATTGTAACCCCCCACGCCGACGTAGTAGGAGAAGAGCCGGTCCGGCGTCGCTCCACCCGCTTCGACTTGGAGGCTGTGATAGTAGGTCGGCGTGCCGATGCCTCCGCTGACCGTTGCATAGCCCGGATAGGTGCCGGTCTTGATCACCTGATTGATAAATCCGGCTAACCCCGTAGCGCTCTCTCCCGCCGTTCCGCCGCCGGCATAGACCTGCAGTTCTTGCTGGCCGAGCGTGCCGGCCGTGCTGCCCGGATAGTTGTCGAACGAACGGTTCACGGGTACGCCGTCGAACTCGTAACCGATCTGGTCGTAGTTTCCGCCGCGAATATAGACCGTCTCATCCCAACCTTGCTGGTTGGGCGGCACGAACACGCCGGGTACCGCGCCGATGGCTGAGTAGGCGTTGTTCAAGTTTCCGCCGCCTCCGATGCCTTCAGCGGCCTGCGTGACGGTCGAGTTCACCGAGTAGACATCAGTGGTCGTTCCAGGCTTCACGACATCCATCGACGATCGCGCCGTCACTCGCGCGATCGTTCGCAGCGACGCCTGGAGAGGAATTCGAAGCGTCTGCACTTGGTCGGCAAAGACGGAGACGCCCGTGGTCGTCGAGGTCTCGAAGCCTTCCTTGGAGACGCTAATCGTGTAGGTGTCGGGCGCCAGCGAAAGCATCGAAAAACGGCCCGACGCATCGGTAGTAACCGTTACGGTCTGCGACGGGCTGGCCGCAACGACTAGGGCACCAGCGATTGGCCCCCCGCCGGTTCGGGCGACAACTCCGGTAATGGAGCCGGTCGTTCCTGCGTAAGCGCGCACGGGAGCCAACGCGCATCCGATGACGAGCGCAAGAACGAAGAGTGACCACCCTGGCCGCCACCGTCCGCACATGCGAGCCCCCCATTCGCTACGCTGTGCGAGAGGTCTTGTCCGTGGCTCCAAGAATTCCGCGCTAAATATGAGCGCAATCGCTGGCTCTCGCGCGGTTCGGGCGCCGCGCGGCGCGGAACTGACTTGCCTGGGTTGGCCGCAAGAAGCCGCATTGCGCATGTTGATGAACAACCTCGATCCCGAGGTTGCCGAACGCCCCGAGGATCTGGTCGTCTATGGCGGCAACGGCCGCGCCGCACGGTCGTGGGAGGCCTTCGATGCGATCGTTCGTACGCTCCGGCGGCTGAAGGGAGACGAGACGTTGATCGTGCAAAGCGGCAAGCCCGTTGCCGTTTTTAAAACGCACGCTCGGGCGCCGCGCGTGCTCATCGCCAACGCAAATCTAGTCCCGAAGTGGGCGGATTGGAGCGTCTTTCGCGAGCTCGAAACGCAGGGGCTCACGATGTACGGCCAGATGACGGCGGGTTCGTGGATCTACATCGGCACGCAAGGAATCGTTCAGGGCACCTACGAGACGTTCGCGGAGTTGGGGCGCCGCCACTTCGGCGGGTCCCTGGCCGGCCGCGTGGTGTTGACGGCCGGAGTGGGCGGCATGGGCGGCGCGCAACCGTTGGCCGTTACGATGAATGGGGGCATCTGTCTGATCGTTGACGTCGATCGCGCCCGCTTGGAACGCCGGCGCGAGCTGCGCTATCTCGACCGAGTCGCCGACTCTCGGGAATCGGCGCTGCTCCAAATCGACCACGCGCGCAGCTGCAGCGAGGCCGTCTCAATTGGATACGAAGGAAATGCCGCGCAGGAGTTCCCGCAGCTCTACGACCTCGGCTTTCGTCCCGATGCGGTGACCGATCAAACGTCGGCGCACGACTTGCTCGATGGATACGTTCCCGTCGGCCTATCACTGCCCGAGGCCGCCGAACTGCGCAAGCGCGATCCCGGCGAGTATCAGCACCGGGCTCTTCAAAGCTGCGCCGAAGAGGTACGTGCGATGGTGCAATATCTCGACGCCGGCGCCATCGTCTTCGATTACGGCAACAACATCCGCGCGCAAGCGCAGCGCGCCGGCTTCGAGCGCGCCTTCGACTTCCCCGGCTTCGTTCCGGCGTTCATTCGCCCACTCTTCTGCCGCGGCTCGGGGCCGTTCCGCTTCGCAGCGCTCTCCGGCGACCCCAACGACATCGCCGCCTGCGATGAGAAGCTGCTCGAGTTGTTCGGCGACGATTCCTCGCTGACGCGCTGGTTACAATTGGCGCGCGAGCGCATCGCCTTTCAAGGATTGCCGGCTCGCATCTGCTGGCTCCCCTACGGGCGGCGCGCGAAGGCGGGGCTCGCATTCAACGAACTCGTTCGATCGGGCGCGGTCAAGGCGCCGATCGTCATCGGACGCGACCATCTCGATACCGGCAGCGTCGCGTCACCCTATCGCGAAACCGAGGCGATGA
>PMUK01000220.1 GCA_003166915.1 Candidatus Cybelea palsarum | reverse complement strand
GAGGTTTTCAAAATAACGCCGGAGACGAGCGGCCAATGGAAATACAGCGTCGTCCACGCGTTTGGGGGTTCGGACGGAGCCTACCACTACGGCGTGGTGATCGATAAGGATGGGAACATCTTCGGAACGGCGTTGGGCGGCGGAACCTACAACTACGGCGTCGTCTTTGAAATCGCTACGTAGAGCTGTTTTCGGACTCGTTGAAATGGGAGTGGTCTACAGGATTGGCGGGCATGGAAGTGTAATAGTCTCTTCCCAGTTCACCCTACGTCTTGACCGATAGATAGCGCCGGCCATCACGCACATCTGCGAGAGAGAGCCGCAAATGGGAAAGACACCCAACACTCGCCGCATCGAACTTAACGGCGAGTATGACGTTAGCCAGAAAGAAGCCATCGCGTCGTTGTTCGAGGCGTTGCGCCCGGACGGCCCGGCGGTCATCGACCTAACCAAATGCACCTACGTCGATTCCACGTTCTTGAGCGAACTTGTAAAACTTCGTCAGCGGTTTAAAGAACATCCGATAACTCTGCTTGGTGCAAGTGGGAGCGTCATGCGCGTCTTGCGGCTCGTACACTTCAACAGGCTATTCGAAATCCCCGAATAGCGTAAGATCCTCTCGGCTAGGCCGATCCGATTCTAAAAAGACTGAGCGCGCCGGGCCTACGTCGAAAGGCCGCGCATGACGTATATCGCGCCAAAACACGCCGACTACCGCTGCGAAGACGGACACGAGTTCCGGAGTTCGGGCTGGGAAGGTGAGGCGCCGGACATGCTGCCTTGTCCCTACCTTCCCGAAGGCAGCCAAGATCATTGCCGGAAAATGGGGAAGCGCTATTACGGCCGCAGCGACTAGGGGCCCACGGCTTTTGTCAACAGGAAGAGATAGCGCGCCGATCTTGCCCACGTTCCTCACGCTTGGGTACCTCGAAACGGCAACTGACGAGAAGGGCCTCAGCGCGAGCCGCCGCTACGTATACGCTAATTGGCCGAGCGTTAAGAGGTCTTTACAGAAACGTTAAGACGAGCTAGTCGTGGTTTGACGGCAGCAAATACCGGTTGAACCACTCGAGTGTTTGCTCCAAGATGTCGATTTGATTGGAGATCTGCTGCGGGCCGTGCCCTTCGTCGGCGTAGACGATCAGTTTGGTGGGAACGCCTAACGTCTTCATCGCGTGCCAGAACTCGAAGGCTTGCGGCGCGGGTACTTCTTCGTCGCGCTCACCTTGTAAGATCAGCACTGGCGTCTTCGATTGCTCTATGAACGTAATCGGCGAGCTTTTTGCATACACGGCCGGATCCTGATAGACCGATGCGCCGAAGAACGGAATCATCCACTGGTCGATCTTATTCTGTCCGTAATAGGACTGCCAGTTGACGATGCCGGCGCCGGCGACGATCGCCTTGAAGCGAGCCGTCTGCGTCTCGCCCCACATCGCCATGTAGCCGCCGTAACTCCAACCCATCAGTCCCAGGCGGTTCGCGTCGATCGGTGCAGCCTTGATAGCCGCGTCGACCCCCGCGCTATCGTCGCGCCAGTCGCCATAACCGAAATCCTTGATGTTGGCGCGCGTAAATGCTTCGCCCTGACCGAAACTGCCGCGCGGATTGGGCATGAAAACGAAGTAACCTTGCGAGGAGAGTCCGCTGACGTTGCGATTGGCGAATGAGGGGAGTGACTGCGCGGACGGCCCGCCGTGGACGATGGTCACCATCGGGTACGTGCGCCCAGCGTTGTAATCCAGCGGATAGATCAGCCATCCTTGATCCGAAAAGCCGCCGCTCGTCCACCGAAGCGAGACCGCCTTGCCGTACAGCCGAACCGCGCCGGCGTTACGGTTCGAAATCCGGCGCAGCGACGAAGGCGAACCCGCCCAAACTTCAGGCGGATCGTCGAAGGACGACCTTACGAGCGCAATCATGGAACCGTCCCGTATGCTCGACCAGCTTCCGATCGATTCGTCACGGTCGGTGAGCGTTGCGATCCGGCCAGACGCTATATCGAGTCGCAACAAGTGCATTGCGCCGGGTACGTGTGTGACGAGATAGAGACTCGACGCATCGTTCCAGTGCAAGGACTGCACTGAGATCGGCGCATCGGGCGTTGCGTCATGCGCCTGACCCGTGTTTGCATCGACCAAATACAGGTCGCCGCCGGTCGACCCGAAGTCGCTCATGATGCCGCCGATCGCCGCGATGCGAGTTCCGTCGGGAGACCACTGTGGATCGTTCAACTGAAAAGGCGGCGCAAAGAGATCGCGCATCGTCGCGGTTGCGACGTCGACCCGCGCCAGCCGCGCGACCCACCAATTGTTGTCGCCATTTCCCTTCGCGTACGTTACGGCAATTGCGCGGCCGTCGGGAGACCAGCCGTACTCATATACGTACGTGTCGGCAGGCGTGAGCAAACGCATCGCACCGCTCGCAACGTCGATCGCCGCAAGCCGCTGTTCGTCTACAATCATTCCGATGACGCCGACATCGCGCGCGCCCGGCGCCAACGCGCCGGTTTTTCGGTGAGCGGCGGCAATATAAAGGACTGCCAGCGTCTTGCCGTCGGGCGACCACGTCAACCGTGCGACGTTGCCGTTCAATCTGCCGATCTGCCTTACGCGTCTCCCGTCCGCGCGCGCAACGCAAAGTTGAGGGCGCCCCTTCGATCGCGCGTCCGATAGAAAGGCAATCGCGCGGCCATCCGGCGACCACACAGGGTCTTCTTCATCGGAAAACGCGGCCGGCGTTCCGGCGGTAATGCGTACGGGCGCGCCGCCCGCGAGCCGCTGCAGATAGAGCGCGTTCATTCGTGGAGAATCGAGCAAGTGACCCGCGCTGTGAAAGCTTTCTTGCCAAACGACGGCCTCTCCAGTTGGAGAAAGGTCGACGGCGCCGAGATCGTGCACGCCATAGAGGGCCGTGAGAACCTCGCGCATCGTCGGTGCCGCCGAGAGAGCCGTACCACCCGAGAGCAAGATGACCGCAGCGAAACCAAATGCTGCAAGGAGCAGGCGCTTCAACTTCAACCCCCAGCCATCGCGCCGACGACAAGAAACGGCTCCACGCCGTCGGCGACGGCCTGCGGGAGCGGCGAGTCGGGCCGCTGATGTGAGAGATCCTTCTCGCAGGCAAAGAATCGCACGTACGGCCGGCGTCGCTGCGTGACGTGGTCGCGTATCGTTCCGCGCAGCATCGGGTACTGCGACTCAAGGGCATCTAGTACCGCGCGTTGCGTAATCTCACCGGTTATTTCGAAGCTGACTTCGCCTTTGACCCGTGCCAGCGCGCGCAGATGCGCCGGAAGGATAACGCGGATCACGGCAGCGTTTGCGCTTCGACGGAGAGGACCGCGGGGAAGTCGCGCACGATGGCGGTCCAATGGTCGCCCGAGTCGGAAGAGGCGTAGACTTGTCCGCCGGTCGTTCCAAAATAAACGCCACACGAGTCGAGTTGATCGACGGCCATCGCGTCCCGGAGCACGTTGACATAGCAGTGCTCCTGCGGAAGTCCGTTCGTCAGCGCCTCCCACTCGTTGCCGCCCGTGCGGCTGCGATAGACGCGCAGCCGAGCGTCGGGCGGGAAGTGCTGGGAGTCGCTGGTGATCGGAACGACGTAGATCGTCTGCGGTTCGTGCGCGTGCACGTCGATCGGAAAGCCGAAGTCGGTCGGGAGATTTCCGCTAACCTCGCTCCAGCTCTCGCCGCCGTCATCGCTGCGCATGACGTCCCAGTGCTTCTGCATGTAGAGCGTATCGGGATGTTTGGGATGCATCGCGATCCGATGGACGCAATGTCCGACTTCCGCATCCTCGTCGGGGATGCTGTTGGATCGTAATCCGCGGTTGATCGGACGCCAGTTCGCTCCCGCGTCGTCGCTGCGAAAGACACCGGCAGCCGAGATTGCTCCGTACATGCGAGCGGGGTCGCGGGGGTCGAGGAGAATTGTATGCAGGCACATGCCGCCGGCGCCGGGTTGCCACGACGGGCCGGAAGGGTGCTTGCGCAGCGCCGAGAGTTCTTCCCAGTTTCGCCCGCCGTCGCTCGACCGAAAGAGCGCCGCATCTTCGACGCCCGCATACAGCAGATCGGGATCGTGCAGCGAGGGCTCGAGATGCCAGACGCGTGCGAACTCCCATGGATGCGGCGTGCCGTCGTACCATGTGTGCGTTCCGGGTTCGCCGTCGTAGACGAACTCGTTGCCGNNGAGGCATAGATCCGGTTCGGATTGGCTGGAGAGCCTTTCATATGATAGATCTCCCAACCGCCGAAGTGCGGCCCGTCGATCTTCCACTCCGCCCGTTTGCCGTCGGAAGTAAGGACGAACGCGCCTTTGCGCGTACCCACGAGCAGCCGTACGGAACTCACGTTTTTCCTCTCTCCTTCGGCTTCTCTGGCCGGTGAATTGCAAAGCGCTTATGGCGGCTCCGAAGCCCGCGCACGAGCGACACGGCGCTAGGTGCGACGCCGTACGCCTCCGCGAGCGCGCGAATGCAGGCGTCGTTGGCCGCGCCTTCGATCGCACGCTCGCGTACGCGTAAAACGAGCGCGCCGTCCTCGCTCGAAAGTCCCGGCTTGCGCGATCCAGGCTTGACGATCACGTCGATTATTTCATCCACGGTCATAGTTTACCCGCAGAAAAAGAAAGGAAGGCACCGCGAGGTGCCTCCCTTTGTTTAGGTTGCCGTTACAGCTTACGGATTGTAGTTTTGGCTGTCGACGGCGGCTGCCGGGGAAGAGAGGCCATTCGACGAGTTTAGCGTCGCCTTGACCGAGCCCGCAGGGTAGCTCAGGACGAATACGTCGAAGCCACCGTAGTTCGCCACGTAGGCTTGTTTGTTCTTCGTGTTGATAGTGACGTGGAACGGATCGCTATATCCAGATCCCAGCGTACTGGTTACGCTGCTGTACGGCGACGCGATGATGTCGACCGCTTCAGCGTCCTGATCACAAACGACGAGGTTCCCCTTCTTGTCGAGAACCATACCGCCGGGATACTCGAGCGAGACGCCGAGAACGGTTTCAGAGCAACCGCTGAGACCGCCAGTATACTCGGCGATCTTTCCAACGCTGGCGCCGTAGTATGCGACAAAGACGTTGCCGCTCTTATCGACGGCCACACCTTCGACGTCGCCGCCCGGAGAGCACTGCGCGGTGATCGTGTTGCTGCCCTGGGGGAACTCGGTTACGTAGCCGCCTTCATAGTCGCCTTCGTAAACGTTTCCTGAAGAGTCGGTAGTGACGGCGACGGGATCCGTCACGCCGCTGTACGTGCTGCTTGGCGAGCTTGAGCCCTTGGCGTATTCGGTAATATCGAGTCCGGCGTAATTGGCGACATAGAGATTACCTTTTTTGTCAACCCAATTGCCGTCGGGTCCATCGATTCCGGAGCTGATGCTGCCCTTATTCGTCCAGGTCTTGTTGGCGAGAATTTCGACCGCACCGGTGCCGAAGTCGTCGACGAACAGGTCTTTTACGCCCTTGCGTTTGGCGGGGTTTACGCCATGACTTAGCGACTTCAGGAGCCGCGCCTCTGCCAGGTGTTTGGGAGAGATGCCTGCGCGAGACAGGTCTGAGCGTTGAAGATTCTGGCTGATACCGGAGCCGGGAATGGTCGAACTTGCTCCTTGGGATCCGGCGCCTGAACACGCAGAGAGCAGCGAGATTGCCGCCGCTGCGGTTGCCGCACCGAGCATTGCTGAGGGTTTATGCACGAGAAGTGATCCTCCAATTTTTAGTTTGGTGTGAACGGAACTCGTAGGGCTCACTCGGGCCCCTACGCGAGTCCCACCGGCTTCTCTGTGACGTTGGGCCTTCCTCGTACCGAGGGGGTGCCACCCCCTATTGTATAAGGGTTTCTATGGTGGAGATGTGGGGACTCGAACCCCAGACCCTCTACATGCAAAGCAGATGCTCTACCAGCTGAGCTACATCCCCGTACGGTGGGGTTTATTCGTTTACGTGATTGCTCTTGTCATCCTTCGTCCTTCGACTGCGCTCAGGGTGAGACACCTTAGCACGTACGAAGCGCAGTCCCGAGCAAGGCGCTAAGCGCCAGTCGAAGGGTCAGGAAGACACCGGAGAACGAGGGAGTAGTCCTTTGCGGCATGAAGGAGGCCCGGGCGCAGCGGCCGGGAGGCCGATGGGGGCATAGCTCAGCTGGTAGAGCATTACGCTGGCAGCGTAAGGGTCAGGAGTTCGAGTCTCCTTGCCTCCACCAAAGAACGCCCGTTTTTGCGGGCGTTTTTCGCTGTCAGAGAAGCGACGGTTGCCATTCGGTTGCCCTCGGCTGCAAAATCGGTGCATTCCCCGCTCGCTCGATCGCCAGAAACGAGAGCCGGCGCCGCGACAGAGATTTGCTTAAGCCGCGCACCCACGCCGCCGATCGCAGCGCGCTGTGCGTCGCCCGGACCGTCTGCTGTCCAACTGAACGACGTTCGACGCGTCAACTTCCTGCGGCGGCTCCGGCGAGCCGTAAGCATCCTCGTAGTAAGTATCGCGCAGATTTCCAATCTGCATGTCCCTGGGAATGCGCGTGAGCGGTCACATCCCTGCCGGGATGCTGGTGCAGGACACAGTGCGCGAAGGGTTCGATGAGATCCAGCACGTCAATTTCCTCTTCTTGAACTTCATCCCGGACGCTCTACGCGACGGCCGGCGTGACGGCTCCGCCCGTCTAGTCCGCTGCGAACACGAAAAGGAGTGTCTCCGGTCGTGAGCCTGTCGGCGAATTCATGCCGGGCTACATTGTGACGGGATCTACCCATCCAAGCTCGCGCATGCCCGACTCGGTGAACCACAGGTCGCCGCCCGGCCCCACGACGATATCAGCGAAGAGTCCCGGATTGTTTCTTTGGCTATACGTCGTCTCGTCTACGCCAACGGTTCGTTCTACGGGACAACGAGCGAAGGTGGATGCGAAAGCTCCTGCTATTATGGCCTCGGCGGAGGGATTCTCTTCAGTATGCGTCTTGACAGTCGCGAAACGATCATCCATCGTTTCTCGGGAAAAGGAGACGGCCTGGTGCCGTCCGGCCGACTCGTATTTCAGAACGGCGAATTTTACGGCACCACCTTCGGTGGCGGCTCAGAGGAGCAGGGAACAATCTATAGCGCTGACTCCTCCGACGTCAAAATTCTTCACAGCTTTGCCGGCACACGCGACGGCAGCATCCCCTGGGGCCTCACTCCGCGCGGATCACAGGGCCAACTCTACGGCACCACCCAG
>PMUK01000069.1 GCA_003166915.1 Candidatus Cybelea palsarum | reverse complement strand
CATTTGACCGTCCCCGACGGGACGGGCGACGCCCCGACTCTGAATCCGCATCTCTTCACCGAGACGACGCTGGGATACATCTCGCAGATGACCGGAGCGTTTTTGGTGAAATACGACGCGCAGAATCGCCCGTATCCCGAGCTGGTGACTGTCGTTCCTACGCAAGAGAATGGAGGCATCAGCAAGGACGGCGACACGATCACCTGGCATCTGCGCAGGGGCGTCCGCTGGTCCGACGGAGCCCCATTCACGGCCGACGACCTCGTATTCTCAACGCAAGTGGTTCTCAACCCAGCAAACAACGAAGTCGGCCGCGACGGCTGGAATCTGATCGCGAAGATGGACGAGCCGGATAAATACACCGTCGTCTATCACCTCAAGCACCCGTACTCGTCGTACCTCCCTACATTTTTTGGGAGCGCCGGCGCAAATCCGACGGTTCTACCCAAGCATCTGCTCGCGCGTTATCCAAACATCAACGACATTGCGTACAACTCCAAGCCGGTTGGCATCGGTCCATTTCGCGTCGTTGATTGGAAGCGCGGCGACAGCATCGATCTGGAGGCCAATCCGTACTATTTTCGCGGCACTCCAAAATTGCAGCGGATTACCTACAAGCTGATCCCGTCTCGAGATACCTTGCTCACGCTCTTGCAGACCGGCGATGTCGATCTGTGGCCGGAGGTCCCACCCTCCTATATCGTGCAAACGAAGGCCATTTCGAAAGTGCAGACCGACGTGAAACCCGGGATCTACTACTCGCATCTCGACTTCAACGTCACGCGGCCGCTCGTAAGCGACGTTCGGGTTCGGCAAGCGATTCGATACGCGATCGACCGGCGGGAGATCGTGACAAAGATTTCCCACGGGTACGCCGTCCTCCAAGAGAGCATTATCCCCGCAGTCCTGCCCTTTGCACCGAAGGGCATTCCGTTTATTGAACACGACGCCGATAAGGCGAGGAAGCTGCTCGACGAAGCGGGCTGGATGGTCGGGTCCGGTGGCATCCGCGTAAAGAACGGGCAGCGGCTTTCACTGGAGTTTCCCTACTATACGGGCGTCGCCACTGCCGACAGTACGGTCGAACTGATCCGCGAAGAGCTGCGCGCGGTCGGCATTGAGATTCAGACGCGCAAGTATGCTCCGGCAATGTTTTTTGCGCCCTATCAGAACGGCGGCATCGTTTACGGGTCGAAATGGGATATGACGATGTTTTCGTGGGGCGGTCTACCCACTCCCGATATCTCCAACACAATGGAGTGCAATCAAATCCCGCCAAACGGTCAAAACGTGCTCCATTACTGCAATCCGAAGCTCGACGCACTTCTGGAACAAGTGAAGGGGACGTACGACGAACGCAAGCAGGCCGAGCTTTTGGCTCAAGAAATGCGCATGATCGTGGCCGACGCACCAACGATCGTCCTGTCCATGCTCGACACCGGTTATGCGCACAGTAAAAACGTTACCGGTTACAATCCCGGCGTGTTTACGCCGTTCGACCAGGTTCAGAATGTCGATATATAGCATAGGCGAGGAGCGCGCAGCCTAGCAACGGGAGCGCGCGCAGCAAGGCCCACACCGGTGCGACGGCCAGCAGACCGCCGGCGCGTTGTTCGGCCAACCAAACCTCGGCAATGCTAGCGTTTGAAGTCGCGTGGAAGTCGCGCAAGGAATCGGGCCACACCGGCGCGGGATGATGCGCGGCAAGCAGCGCGGCTCCCGCAAAGAGCACCGCGACGGGCAACGCCACCCGCCAAGCGCTGCGCGCCTCGACGGCGTCGCCGAGCGCGATGAAGGCGGCTAACGCAGCGATTGCGAGCAGCGCGCTTTGAGCGATGCCCGTCGGCCGTTGCGCTAAACCGAGCCAATCGATCGAGACGAGCAGCGCGCCGGCGAGGGCGAGCGTCCGCGCCGTCGCGCGTGTGCGCAGCGCGCACCAGAGCGCGGCAGGATAGGCGATCAGAAGATCGTGCTCGTGCAAGAATATGGCAACGAACGGCACGAGCGCCGACCACGCTGCAAATCGAGCAAATGCGCCGCGTACGCGCAACGCGAGAAGCAGCGCAGCGGTCACCGCGAGGATTGCCGCGACGGCTGCGATCAGCTGTGCATTATGCGGCGTCGCGCCAAGACCGTACGCGATCGCGGCCGGGGCTAACTGGATCGTCACGAATCGCTCGGCCGCGCCGTGAGCGGCCGCGGCCGCGGTATAGGCAACGGGCCAACTCCAACCGGCGGCTACGACGCCCAAGGCGTAGGTAATGGCCGCTGCCGCAGCGATCGCGAGCGCCGCGCGCGTGCATTCGAGCTGTGACGCTAAGCCAAGCGCGACGTTGGGTGCGGCAAACGCGAGGGTCGCGGCGGCTGCGGCCACCGGTATGGAACGATCGGCGAGCACGACGAGCAGCATCGCTCCGAGGAATGCCGGCAACGCGAGCTGTCCCAGGGCGAGATCGCTCGTGATCGGCCCAAATGCAATTGCCAGTGCTAGTGCGGCACAGAGAACGAATGCGCTGCGCGGTGCGTCGCTTGCGCGAAGCACCGTGGTGATCAGTGCGAGAAGCGCGCCCGCGAGGATGACCAGCCAGAGTGTGGCCGCCGCTCGATAGGGCAGTCGCGCGAAGAGGCTCCAGAGCAGCAGCGCCGGCGGCGGATTGATGAACGGTAAGAGCTCGTCGCGTCGTGCGTCAACGCCGGGGACGCTCCGCTCGGCCTGCCAGATTTCTTTAGAGTAAGGATCGATATGGGCGTTCCACGCCGATCCGGCCGACCAATACGCCTCGAAGTCGCGCAAGGGTGGCCCCGGCGTCGGCAACGGGCGCGCCGCGAGGAGGGCGATCGCTATTGCGACGTACGCGAACGCGAGCGTCCACGCGCGATTCACCAGCCGAAGGCGCTTGTTGAGCCGGGGGTCGCGATCGCGTGCGATTGCGACATGACGAGGAGCAGCCCCAGCACCGTTGCGAGATACCAGACGCTCACGCGGCCTCGCGCGCCGAACGTCATCTTTGCGGCTCGCGGATCCACGTGACCCCGCCACGCGGCGATAATCGAGGGCAACCCGAGCACGCCGATGATTACAATGAAGAGCAGCGGGATGTGCCAAACAATTGCAAAGCCGACAAAGAGAATGAACCCGGCGATCCAAAGCGGCGGCCACACGGCGCCGATGATTCGGCCGCCGTCGAACGGCGGCACGGGAAGCATGTTGAAGAGGTTCAAGAACGCCGAAAGATCGGCGCACGCGAACCAGAAGCGATCCTGCGTTACGTCGCCGATAGCATAGCAGGCCGCAGCGAGCCCGAGGCCGGTCAACGGTCCCGCCAGCGCGATGTAGGCATCCTGCTCCAGATCGTCCGGAGCGGCGCCCGCCGTAAACGCGCCCAACAACGGAACGAAAGCCGGCAGGCGCACCGGCAAGCCGTACGCGCGGAACGCGAAGTAGTGCCCGAGCTCGTGCGCGAGCAAGAGCAGCATCACGACGACCGCGAGCTTCCAACCGAAGATGACGACGTAGATCCAGAGCGAGAGCAGAAAGCTCCAGCTAATCCCAAAGAGTTTGGCGCCGATCAAAAAGAGGAACTTGAATTTTACGAGGAACGCGACGACGGCGGCGAGGATCGCGCCGATGCCTCGGTTACGCCGCTGGGCCGGCTTGGGAGCTTCGCGCGGCTCTTCGGACGGCGGCGGCGCGGGGGGCGGGAGGTAATCCACGCAGTGGTCTTCAACCGCGACTCGTGCCGGTCATCGTAATCCTTGGCGGGGGCTTCGCCGGAATGGCCGTGGCCCGCCGGCTCGAGCGGCGTCTGCGCCCGGACGAAGCCGAGATCGTCGTGCTTAGCCGCGAGAACTACACGCTCTTCACACCGATGCTGCCCGAGGTGACCTCCGGCGAGCTCGAAGTCCGTCACGTCGTCACGCCCATCCGCGAGCAGTTACGGCGCAGCCGCTTCGTTCTGGCCGACGTCGACGAAATCGACGTCGAAGCGAGCACGGTGAAGTACCACCACGTTCTCACCGGCACGAGCGTGTTCCAACCCTTCGATCACCTCGTGCTGGCGCTCGGAGCCTCGACCTCGACCTTCGGTCTGCCCGGCGTCGCGGAGCACACCTGGGCGCTCAAGACGCTGGACGACGCCGATGCCCTGCGCAATCATTTGGTTTGGCTCTTGGAACTGGGCGACACGATCGACGATGACGCACGGCGCAAGCGCCTCCTGACCATCGTCGTCGTCGGCGGCGGTTTTACCGGAGTTGAAACAGCGGGTGAGATCGTGGAGCTTTTTCGAAGCGTGTTGCGCTTCTACAAGCGCTTGCAACCGAAGCAAGTCAAGATGATTTTGGCCGAAGCGGGACCCACCTTGCTCGCCGGCCTTCCTGCGAAGATGGGCGAGTATTCGCGCCGCGTCCTCGAGCGCCGCGGCGTCGAAGTAATCACGGGCGATGGCGTTACGGGCGCGGACTCCAGCGGACTCAATCTTCAGAGCGGACGCCGCATTGAGACCGAAACCATCATCTGGAGCGCCGGCGTGCAACCCTCTCCGACGGTTGCGAAAGCCGCTCTGCCGAGGACGAAACGCGGTGCGATCGAGACGCAGAGCGACATGAATGTCGCAGGGATCGCCGGAGTCTGGGCGCTGGGGGACTGCGCGTCGATTCCGGACGGAGAGGGCGGCGCCTATCCCGCGACGGCGCAACACGCTATTCGTGAAGGGCCGTGCCTAGCCGACAACATCGTGGCCGTGTTGCACGGCAAACCAACGAAGCCGTTTCGGTACAGCTCGCTCGGTATGATGGCCGCGTTGGGAGGGCGCAAGGCCGTCGCGCAGCTTCCGGGCAACCGCGTCATCACCGGCTTCATCGCGTGGTTTCTTTGGCGCACCTATTATTTGTTGCGGTTGCCGGGCCTGGATCGCAAACTTCGCGTCTCCTTCGACTGGACGCTCGAGTTGCTTTTTCCCCGGGATACGGCTGAACTGCGCCTCGGCGAGCGCCAAGCTGAAGTGAAGCACGAAGAGATGGTCTCGCGGTCGTAGAAGGCCCAAAGATGCTCCGCGAGCCGATCGAACGCCTCATTCGGGACCCCAAAGAGTTCACCCGCGACGTCAAATTCCCCGATCCCGGTGAGATCCGCATCTATGACGAGACGCTGCGCGACGGCGAACAGATGCCGGGCGTTTGCTATACGCCGAGCCAGAAGCTGGAGATCGCCGAAGAGCTGGCGGCCATTGGCGTGCACGTCATGAGCGTGGGCTTTCCGGCAGCCTCGGCGGGCGATCGCCGCACGCTGCAACTCGTCATGGGGGCCAAGCGACGTGGCGAGTTGGGCGACGTCGAGATCGTCGTGATGTGCCGAAGCAACCGGAGCGACATCGACGTTACGGTCAAAACCCTGCGCGACGTTGGAATCGAACCGCGGGAAGTGACGTTCTTCGTCTTTACCAGCGGTAGCGATCTGCATCTGAAATATAAGATCGGCAAGACCCTGTTGCGCTACGAAGGACGCGACGAGCGCGAGTGGCTCGATCTGCCGTTGGCGTTCTACCGTGAGGCGAATATCCGTCTGCAATGCGATGCGATCCGGCACGCTCGCGAGTGCGGTGTGGAGCGTATCGAGTTCGGCGCCGAGGACGGCAGCCGCGGCGACGTCGCGTACTTCATCGAGTATTTCAAGGCCGGTCTGGAGGCCGGCGGGACGCGCCCGGCGTGGCCCGATACGGTGGGAACGCTGACGCCCGAAGCGACGCGCTGGTACTGTTCGCGAATCGTCGCCGCGTTACCCCAACGGCTACCGATCGTCGCACATCTTCACAACGACTACGGCCTGGGGACCGTCAATGCGATCACGGCCGTTTCGTGCGGCTTCAAGGTCGTATCGGTAACGGCCAACGGCTACGGCGAGCGGGCTGGCAACGTGAAGCTGCACGAGTTCGTCGTCGCGCTTCGCGTTCTCTACGGCATCGAGCTGCCCGGCTTCAAGTATCAGAAGTTGCGCGAGCTGGCGCGCTTCATGGAGCGCATGAGCGGCATTCCGCTGCAGCAGCACGAGCCGATCGTCGGCTCCAAAGTCTTCGCACACGAGTCCGGCATCCACACACAGGCGATGCTGATCGATCACCGGATGTATGAAGCAGTTCCGGCCGAGCTGGTCGGCGCAGACACGAGCTGGGTTTTCGGAAAACACACCGGCGCCGCGCTCGTCGAGGATACGCTGCGTCGTCACGCCCAGCATCTCGCACACGCCGGTGTCGAGCCGTCGTCCGACCTGGCGCATCGCGTAACCGACGAAGTCAAGCGTCTACGCGAAGAGCGCGCTGCCTCTAGTAAGAGCGAAGAGACGATCGAGCTCTACGAGGTCGCGATGCGCCGCCTTTCGCTGACCGAAGAAGACGTCGTCGACATCGCGATCGCTTTAGGAGCTTCGAAGCCGGCAGTTGCTTCATGAGCGAGAATTGAAAGCGCGCAAAATACGCCTCGGCCCGGACGAGTCTTCTTTCGATCGGAGCCTCATCGCGGCGATGACGCCGGAACAACGGATGGCGCTGTCCTGGCGGATTACTAAGGATATGTTGCTGCTGCGGGGGATCGATGGAGATTCAATCCGACTGGATCGCTCTATTGCGCGAGTTCAACGCCACCGGCGTTGAGTACATGGTAGTCGACGCGGCGGCGATTGCCTACCACGCGACGCCACGCGCAACCGGCGACTTTGACGTGTGGGTCCGGCCGAGCCCGGAAAACGCTCGCGCGACCCATCACGATCTTGCGCGCTTTGGAGCTCCGATGGATCAGGTTACCGTCGCGGATTTTGAACACGACGACACGGCATGGCAGCTCGGAGTCGAACCACTGCGCATTGACGTGCTCACCGGAATCGACGGCGTCTGGCGATCTTGACGTGCCGGTGATCTCGCGCTTTGACCTCGTCCGTAACAAGCGCACAGTTGGGCGCCATCGAGACCTGGCCGACCTCGAACTGCTCGGCGAGTCTCCTACTTCGGAAAGCGACCAAGTCTGAGTTCGGCTTGATCCTTGGCCCTCCCGATGTCATCTGAGCCCTCCCGATGTCATCCTGAGCCCTTCGACTGCGCTCAGGACAGGCTCTGTCGAAGGATGACCGGCTACTCACGTTGGGATGCGACGCCTATTGCTTAATTAGTTCGATTCGGTTCCCGAACGGGTCGGCAATGTAGCAGTGGGGCTTTTCGTCAAACAAGGAATCGTCTTCGACGATTTGCCCTCCTCGAGCGCGAACGCGCTGCAAGAGAGCTTCATAGTCCGCGCATCGGAAGGCCGGATGGGCTTTCGTTGCAGCGCGAAAATCGTCATCGACGCCGAGGTGCACCATCACATCGCCACTGCGCAGCCATAGTCCGCCACGATCGAGCAGTTCGGTCGGCTTTGGCTGCTCCGTGAGACCGAGGACGTCGACGTAGAACGCCCGCGCTTCGTCCGATTTGCCGCGCGGCATCGCGAGTGCAACGTGGTCGATGCGTTGAAACGGCGTAGAAGGGGCTAAATCGCGTAGCATACCGGTTCTTTCCCGAACCCTAACGCACCCTAACGCGCGCGAGCAAGCCAAGAAACCACAACGGGCCGCGCGATGCGTGTGGCGCTGGTGACACACATGCAGGATGTTCTGGGCCCTATCGAGCAATCAAACCTTGGCAGCGGCGCCCTCTGAACGCCCTCCGATCTGTTTCAAGCGGTAGCGTCGTTCCGTCGGCTCTAACAGCCACACTTCTCGTCACTTCCAAGGAGATTCCCTGATGCGTTACTTTACTTCGGCGCTCTGTACGGCGGTTGGCGTGGGGCTTCTCGCCGCTTGCGCCGGCAATCTGTCCGGGCAGAGCGGTTCTGTTCCAAGCCTTATATCGCCATCACGCGTTGAGCAAGCCAACAACCGTACGCCGATCAGCTTGGTAGCGGCATGGATGCGCCCTACCGGCATACAGCGCTTGCATCTTGGAATGGCGTTCCCGGATAAAAAGAAGAAGCCGGCGGGCGGCCTTTATGGTAGCGAATTCTACAGCAACGCTTCGGATGCGGAAGGCCTCATCAACGCGTATCCAAATCCGGACAGTAAAAACAGCGCGCCGACTTGTACGATCGATGGTTATGCAATAAATGGTTGGGGCGTCGATCTCCAGCAGAAC
>PMUK01000081.1 GCA_003166915.1 Candidatus Cybelea palsarum | reverse complement strand
TCCTCCGGCAACATTTATATCGTCGACCAAGGGCGGCGCGGCGCAAGTTGTAGCAAGTCCGATGGGCCCGCGATCCTGGTCTTCCCGCCGTACAACAAGCGGATTCCGTACACGAAGCCGATTCGCGAAATCCAGGGCTGCAAGACGATGCTCAACCAGCCGACGGACATCAAACTCAACTCGGCCGGGGTTACTTACATTGCGGATTCGACTCCCGGCGGAAAGGGCGTCATCTACATCTTCCCGGCCGGCGCCGGAGCAGGGAAAAAACACAACGTTCCGCCGATGAATTATACGTCGCCGGGCGCCGTCACCGGAATAGGCATCGTTCCCTAGGGCCTCTCGGCGTATGTCATTTCTCAAAACACTAGTTGACGGTAACGAACGGGACGTGGTGCGCTTGCGGCGCACCGCGCGAGCCGTCAATGAGTTCGATGCCGCGTTTTCTGCGTTGCCCGACGCGGAGTTGCAAGCCAAGACCGCCGAGTTCAAGAATCGCTTAGAGCAAGGAGAATCGGTCGACGCGATGTTGCCGGAAATCTTCGCCGTCGTGCGCGAGGCCGGCAAACGCACGCTGGGAATGCGTCATTTCGACGTACAGATCATGGGCGGTCAAGTCCTCTTTGAAGGACGGATCGCTGAGATGAAGACCGGCGAGGGCAAGACGCTCGTCGCGACGCTGCCCGTCTACGCTCGCGCGTTGGAAGGCCGCGGCGTGCACCTCGTCACCGTCAACGATTATCTCGCTCGCCGCGACGCCGACTGGATGTCGCCGATCTATCAATACCTCGGCCTAAGCGTCGGCGTCATCCAGCACGGGCTCGATCCGGCCGAACGCCGTGCGGCCTACAACTGCGACGTCACCTACGTCACCAACAACGAAGTCGGCTTCGACTATCTGCGCGACAACATGGCGTGGCAGGTCGAAGACTTGGTCCAGCGCGAGCTGTACTTCGCGCTCGTCGATGAGGTCGACTCGATTCTCGTTGACGAAGCGCGGACGCCGCTGATCATCAGCGGGCCCTCCCAAGAGGCGACCGAGCTCTACGAGAAGTTCGCGCAGATCATTCCGCGACTGAAGAAGGGCGAGGATTACACGGTCGATGAGAAGGCGCACGCGGTGCCCATCACCGAAGCCGGCGTCGCTCGGGTCGAGAAGATGCTGGGCGTTGGGAATCTGTACGAGCAGCGCAATATCGAGCTGACGCACCAGCTCAATGCCGCGCTCAAGGCCTGGAATCTCTTTCATCGCGACCAGCAGTACATTGAAAAAGATGGCGAGATCGTCATCGTCGACGAGTTCACCGGACGATTGATGTACGGCCGGCGCTACTCCGACGGCATCCACCAAGCGATCGAAGCGAAGGAAGGCATCAAAGTTCGCGGTGAGGATCAGACGCTCGCCACGATTACCTTCCAAAATCTTTTCCGGCTCTACGAACACCTCGCCGGCATGACGGGCACCGCGAAGACCGAGGAGCGCGAGTTCCGCGACATCTACGGATTGGACGTCGTCGTCGTACCGACGAACATGCCGATGGTCCGGAAAGACAACTCCGACATCGTTTATAAGTCGGAGCGGGCGAAGTTCGAAGCCGTCGTTGACGAAATCATCGCCGAGCACCAGAAAGGGCGGCCGGTGCTGGTTGGTACGCGCTCGATCGAGAAAAGCGAGTCGCTGGCGGCGATGCTGCGCCGGCGGGGCGTCGAGTGCAACGTCCTCAATGCGAAGTATCACGAGCAAGAAGCCGAGATCATCAAGGACGCCGGCCAAGACGGCCAAGTCACGATCGCCACGAACATGGCGGGCCGCGGTACCGACATCAAGCTCGGAGAGGGCGTCGCCCGCAACGGCGGTCTGCACATCATCGGAACGGAGCGTCACGAGTCGCGGCGCATCGATAACCAGTTGCGGGGACGCTCGGGGCGCCAAGGCGATCCGGGCTCGTCGCGTTTCTACGTTTCGCTCGAAGATGAAGTGATGAGGCTTTTCGGCGGCGATCGCATGACGTCGATTATGGAGCGCGTCGGTTTTACCGACGAGCAGCCGATCGAGTCGGGACTGGTGAGCAAGTCGATCCAACGGGCGCAAAGCAAGGTTGAGGCTCACAACTACGAGATTCGCAAGCACGTGCTTGAGTACGATGACGTAATGAACAAACAGCGATCGGTCATTTATGCCGACCGCCGCGCGAATTTGGAAGGAAAATTCGATTCGCGCACCTTCATGCTTCAGACGCTCGAGGCGAAGGTTGACGAAGCCGTCGAAGAAAACGCGCCGGAGAACGCGCATCCTAGCGAATGGGATCTCGAAGAGATCCTCAACGCACTCGAACTGGTCTTTCCGATCAATCGTAGCTTGACCGTTGCGGACTTAGAAGCGAAGGATCGCGAAGAGATTCGGCGACTGCTTCACGCGAAAGCGATCGAGGCCTACGAGACCAAAGAGAAAGAAGTGACGCCGGAGATTCTGCGCGTCGTCGAGCAGCGCTATCTATTGCTGCCGATCATCGACCGCCAGTGGGTCGATCACTTGTACGTGATGGACCATCTTAAGACCGGTATCGGCTTGCGCGGCTACGGCCAAAAAGATCCCCGCGTGGAGTACGAGAAGGAAGCGTTCGAAATTTTCGAATCGCTCAAGAACAACATCTCGGACGAATCAATCAAGGGCGTCTTCCGAGTCGTAATCGAGCACGGTCCGCCGCAGCAAGAAATGATGCCGTATCCGACTGGCCCGCAGTTCGAGCCAATTCCGTCCGGCGAACTCGTTCCGCAACCAGTCGCCGCGGGCGGCCGCGTTCCGGCTCAGCAAGTGGAGCAGCTCCTCGGTCCGATGCCCGGCACGGGCCGCAGCGTTCAACAATTCCACACTAACAAAGACGATGAGGAACCGGCAAAGCCGATCCATCGCGACCAACCAAAAGTTGGAAGAAACGAACTATGCCCGTGCGGTAGCGGCAAGAAGTTCAAACGCTGCCATGGAGCCGCAGCGTAAGGGGCATAGGGGAACGGGCCTAATTCGGGGCCCCCTCCCCGGGCTGCCGATCGGCTAGGCCTCTAAGCCGCCAGTCCTAAGCGCCGCGATACAAAGCTGTAACGCGTTAAGCGCCGCGATCTAAACTGTGACTGCGAGGCTACTGCGAGCTAAACCGCCGCGCTTCGAGGCGTGCGCTGCTGCAATGCGAGCTACGCGCGCGCCAATCTAAACGGCTAAGCCGCAAAGCGCAACGGCCTCGCGATCGCGAAGCCGTGCTAAGGGGTAAAGCGGCTATGCTCTAAATTCCGCTTGCTCGGAGCGCGGTCAGCAGACCTGCGGCGTCTGGCGAGGGGTAATCAGCGATGAGAAGCCAGAGCTGACCGTACTGCTGAGGCATTCCGCTCGCGCCGACAACTTTCGCCTCACGCTCGACTTCATCGTAAGAGCCCACCGCCGCCCACCGCACCGGCGAGTGTCTGAGTTTGCCGCCATAATCGAAGCAGTCCGCGGTCGGCACCTTGGGAACCGCCGTGACGCGCTCGTGCGTATCGAAGTTCAAATCATAAACCCACGTGTAGTCTCCGTAGACGAGTTGGACCTTGTGCAGAATGAGCGCTCGTTCCAAACGCATGTAGTCGGAGAGTTCCGCTGTAAGTTGAGACCGTAACTGGCTACCCGGCAAGCCATAGCACAGAAGATTTGGGATCAGCAACGCAGCCGCGGTAATGATTGAAAGCGCCCTGGCAGCGGACCATAGTCCTTCTATCCCAACGCCTAAGAAAATAGGCACGACGACGTAGAGCGGCGCAACATATCGAACGGTCCATCCGCGAACCGTTCCCGCTTGTGAGGCGCTGAAGATTCCAATCGTTGCAACGAGAACGAGCAGCAACAGCATTCCAAGGTTTCGCGGGGAACAGGGTTGCGTCGGATTTGAGATTGTGCGACGGAGGCTTAGCGCAAAACCCACCGCAGCTATTGAATACGCGATCACGAGGACCGTGGTTTCCGACCACCAGCCCGACGCTCGAAATAGCAGGTGCGGAATCAGCGAGCCGATGGCCCAAACGAAATCGTCGCGTGCGATGGCCATGCTCGGCGCGGCTCGAACAGCCCAATTTTGAGTGAAGGTTGGAAAACCGTGGCTAACGTTTGCCAGCACAAGGGGAAGCGCGCCCGCCACCGCGGCGACGATACTCGGTCCCGACTCTTTGAGCATGGACGCTCGGCGCCGTGATGCAATCCATACAATTGCCGGCAATACGATCATCAGCGTTTGGAACGAAAACCAAAGGCCGATTCCGACGCTCAATCCAAAGCACACCCGTTGCCAGAGCAGTCCTTCCCGGCGCCAAAGTGTAGCGAGCCACAGCGTTGCGGCGCAGGAGGCCATGATTTCGCCGTATCCCCACGGCGGATAGGTAACCGTCATAAATTGTTCCGGCGGCACGATCGCAAACAGAAAAGCTATGCAGCCAGATTTCGGTCCAAGGCATGCCCGCAGGAAGAGCAGCATAAAAACGAGATACAGCACTCCCCACGTTAGGCCGGTTAATGCTAAACCGGTCCTCCCCGGTCCCAACAGATGGAAGTATGCGGCGGTAAGATAGCAGCTGGCGGCACTCAAACGGTTGCCCCCGGGGAAAAAAAGGGGGTATTGGCCGTGCTCGATGCGGAACGCGCAGATGCCGGCGACGACGGCATCTGGGTCGATTTGAAACATCGCGGGCGGATAGTAGAGCGCAGCCCGTATCAGTATGCCTATCGCCATTAGAATGATTGAGAGCACGTTCATATCGTCACATTGCGCTTCGGGGCCGGCGAGGCTAGCTCCGGCTCGGAGCTACGATGCCGAGGGACGAGGATTGCAGCAATGATAAGGACGGCGAGTAATGCAAGGGCCACGCCGCTGCTAAAAACACATCGCTGCTCATGCCAGAAATCTCCATCCAGGCTCTCCTGGTTCCTCAACAGGATCGCCGTCTTCAACAAGCGCCAGTAAGGAATCCCAATGCCGGGGATGCGGAATGCGCGCGCCCGTCCGGAACCGCGAGCACGCTGCGAACGATAAGCCGGTGGAGTGGGCTAACTCGCCTAGCGAGAACGCATCGAGCTTGGGTAGAATCTGGCGCCTGAACCACGTCTCGTCGCGTGAGTCGGGATGCTCGCGCACCCAGCTGCGATTGCGGCGGTGTCCCGCGGCGACCGCATCGCCTCGCACCTGATTCACGACGACGCTGCGCCTTGGATCATTGCCCGCGGCAGTCTGCGCTGCGAGCACTTTGCGAGCCGCTTCGATCGCGCGCAGTCCGTGCTCACGCCGCGCTTGTGGATAGTAGAGCGCAACCCGCATTAGTAGCCCAGAGCCAGTAGAGCTATTGAAAGCCCTGAACAGGGGGGCAAAGGTCGCTTTTGCAGGACGCGTAAGAAGACGCTTATCATCGAACAGCGATATCTTACTTACAGCGAATAGGTAAACGTCGAGCTACGACAGCCCCTACAGAGGTAGCGCACGTTGCTCGTGCCGGCCTTGAGGTCAAAGACCAAGACCGTAGCGGCGCGCCCGGCGCGGATCTCCCCGGGCCCGATAATCTTTAGTTGTGACGGATCGCTCCAGATCGCCACTCCAAAACGCAGTGCTCGCGGCGCTGCGAACTCGAACTTCAGCCACCCGTTCTTAACGCTCGCGCGCAGAAGCGACGGCATCTCCCAACCAGGCACTTCGGGTAACGGGCGATTGAAACGCGAGACCGGATAATCCGCGTATCGGAACACCCGGCTCGGCAACGTGTGCCCCGAAAGAAATGTCATGCCGACGCGGGAGTCGTGATAGTCGATCGTCGCCGGATACAGCGTGTCGCCGTGAAGCATGTCTGACTCAACTTCCCTACCTCCAAATATATACGGGAAAGCAACCGCGCGCGGCGCAGCAGAGAACGTGCGAGCGTCGCGAGCCGCCTGACTTAGCGTTTCGAGTTTCATTCCGTCACGCACGGCCTCATCGAGCAAAGCATTCATGACCACCGCGTTGGCCGCAATAAGGCCGTCAATTGACTCCTCCTGCACGATCATGACAATCGGCTGAGTGTGGCCAGCCTCAGCATATGCATCGACAATTCTTCGCGCATACGCGGCAGCGCTCTTCGGAGAAAATCCACCGCGCCGCAACAGATCGTCGGGGTCGGTAGAGAAGGCCGCTTCACGCCCGCTAAGGTACGCACGCGTCAGATCACGCGCCGTCCACTCAAACGCTAGGAAGGCGCAGCCGCCATCCGGCTGCGGCCGCTTGTAAGAATGAACGTCGGCGCAATAGGTCCCCCATGGCGCGCCGTAGTCGAACGTCCCGTCGGTACCATGACTGTTCCAGGTAATCCCCCAGAACGCATGCTCGCCAAATGAAAGAGCGCGCCGCACGTCGCGTTCTACGCCCGCGGTTAGAATACTTACACTCGGAACGTACCATGGAAGCTTCGCCGACATCGCGACGTGCAGGTTACCCCAAAACTGAGCCTGGGCATCGTCGCCGTTGGCACGGTGAAACGCGTTGTAATCAGCGGCATAAGCCATGTGACGAATATCACCCACCATCCAAGATACGGGCACGTGGTGCGCGGCGGCCATTCGCTCGATGTTACGCGTGCCTTTCACCGAGATCACCTCGTCTAGAGAAGTAAAGACGAAGCGCGTCTGCGTCGCGGCGGATGGTATCGACCAATACGGACGATGCGGCGACGGGTTTCTACCCAACACTTTGAAGCCACATGTCGCCAAGCGCACATCGATCGGCGGAAACTCGCGCGCAGGGATTCGATACCAAATCACTCCGTCGTAACTTACCGTACACAGAGCAGCACTTCGATCGACGACGGTGCTCGCGGCGTGAGAGGCCGGGAACGAAGACACGGGCGCGGTAACGCGCGCGCAAGCTGCAACCGGTATGACAATGGCTGTTATCAGCCGTCTAAGAATCGGCTTAGTAATTGTCGACCGAAAGATCGGCTTGCCGGAATCGTAAGATGTTTTAAGCTCAATGGCCGGAAAGACGGCTACAGCGCAGCGACTAATGTCAGAAAGCTTGATGGAGTCTGTTCCTTCGGCAGGCGAACACGCGGACTCATTTTCGCAATCCGCTCGGCGCTGATGTTCGCTGGGTGCGGCAGCACGGCCTAGGTCTCGCCGGTCACAAGCCCGAGCAAGGCCTCCCAGTGTCTCGAAGAGCGCGAGAGCGAATAGCGCGGTGACGTGACGCAAGAAAATCATTGACCTTCCCCCCATGAAACATGACCTTTGAATCAAGACCATCGAACATCAAGCTCTAAAGGCTGATGGCTAAGGTTCTTGCATCATTAGGCAGAGCAACTGCTTCGTGCACGGCTGGAACGACGATAGGCTGTCGTCGAACATCGAAACGACGTGCAAATCCGCTAGGGTCACCGTCGCCTGCGTGTAGATCAGTCCGCGATAGTGCATCGGTGCCAGCGCCATTTCGCGATCGATGTAGAGTGAGCCATCGATCGGCTCGAAGGACACGCTCCACGGTACCGTCGTGCCTGGGCCGGCGACGAAGTTCAAACCTTCGATGAGTTTGCGAGGTGCGAACGTCGACGTATCGACCCACAGGTCACGCAGCCGGTATTTTCCGGGTTCTCGCAACGGCCGCATGTGCAAGTGGTACGCTTGGCCGCGTTCCGTGTCATCTATGCCTTCGAGCGTAATGTCATACGCTTTCGTCTTTGATATAACCGTCGCAATCTCGCGCAAACCCGGTGTCGGCAACGGCGTTGGCGTCGCGCGAGGATCTGGATCATTGAACTCGGCGCGAATCTCGCGCACGAGTTCCTCCGGCGTGGGCGTGCTCGCCACCGGCGTGAGCGATGTCGTTCCGATCCCGAACCCATAGTTCGGCGCGATATCCGGCACGCCGAGATAATCGACCGGCGGCTCTGGCTTACCCAAATGGACGATTGGAATATAGAAATCGATGCCCTTGGGCACATACGGGTGTGCAGCTTCGTAGTCGCTGACCGGATCGAACAGAATCGCGCCTTTGGAGCTGTTGTAGCCGCCTCGATAGCGCTCGATCTTCGTCTTGCCGCCCTCGACGACGGTAACGGCTACAGTGTATTCCAGCATCTCCGGATACCGTTGCGTTTCCCAATACTGCTTCGCGCGTGCAAAGATCTGATACGGCGTCGGTGTTGCCGGCGCGGCGGCCGCGGCCGACGCAATGGTGGCCAGCGCAAAACCAGTGAATATCACTGAAAGCGATCTCTTCATCATGTGCCTATGCAGCTTGAAGAGTTCAGCGCAATCGTGCGGTGAAGACTTGCCCAGCGCCGGCAATCCCATGTACCGATCGTTTGGCTTTGCGGCCAAACCCTATAAGGCAGCGGCATTTTCGGCGCATCTCAGCGTTGCGCCCTCGGTCACAGAGCGCGTGGCTATCCTTCCTCGGGCGCGCCTTGATCTGCGCCGAAACTGCTCGCTGCGACCGGTGCATGGGATTAATCAGAGGTTCCTTAGCTCGATCTTTGGTTTGATGGAGGCTCCGATTTAGCCCACGTCTAGGAGCCGAGGCGACAACGAGGTGAGTTAAATTAAGGCCTCAAGCTATCTGCACTTCTCGGATTCAGTCTGACGGCTTCGACAAAAGATACAAGGTCATCCTTCCTACAAGCGTTGTGAGGCGCGGAGGATGCGGTTGCGTATCTTAGAGGGCAGCATGGCGACGACGCTTCCGGCTTTGGCCGAGCCGATCAAATAGTTTTCGCGTGGCCGTCGTGCGGTGAGCGCGTGAAGGATAGCTTCCGCGACGCGTTCGGCCGGAATTCCGCCCCGTTCTTCGCTCTCCGTCATCTTCAAGATGCGCTCCAGCGCCCGATAGTAGTGCGGACGCGCATCGGTACCGAGCGTAGCGGCTATGCGATCTCGCGACTCCCGTCCCTTGCGCCAGATCGGCGTTTTCACCGAGCCGGGTTCGATCAGCGCTACGGCGATGCCGTCCGGAGCGAGCTCGACCCGCAGCGCGTCGGCAAGCGCGCGCAGCGCAAACTTCGAGGCGCTGTAAGGACCGAGATACGGCATCGCCAGACGCCCCGAGATGGAGCCGACGAAAACGACGCGTCCGCCCGGAGCCGGAAGATGCGGCAACGCTGCCTGCACTACAGCCAGCGCTCCGAATACGTTCACGTCGAATTGACGCCGCAGCTCGTCGATGGGAAGGCGTTCGAGCGGACCGCCGAGCGCGATTCCGGCGTTGCTGATGACCCCGAGCAGCGGCACGCCGCTCGCCACAGCCTCGCGGATCGCCCGCTCGATCGACGTTTCGTCGGTCACATCAAGAAAAATCGGCCGGACGTTCGGGTGGACGGCACGCAGGCGATCCGCATCCGATTCGGAACGCACGCCCGCGAAAGCGACGAATCCGCGATTAGCCAGCATCGTAACCGTCGCCGCCCCGATTCCCGTCGAGGACCCGCTGACGATGACGCCGTGCAGGGTACTCACGGCGCGACCCGCTGGGATCGGTCCGCTCGCGTGTCCCGGTTGAGCCGGTTTTGAATTCGTGCGTTCCCGAAGATGCGGTCGAACAATCCCGGAAAGAGCTTGCCGGCGTAGATGGGAAGCGCCCAGTACGCCGGCACGATGACGCGTCGCCTCGGCCGTTGCGCGGCACGAAGGATCGCGCGCGCCACGATGTCGGGACTCGGCAATCCATCGCCCATCGCGTGACTCATTTTGCTGCGGACGAACCCCGGCTCGACGAGCGTTACTCCGATATTACAACTGCGCGCCTCCCGCCGAACGGTGTCCGTCAGTCCGCGGAGCCCGAACTTTGTGGCCGAGTAGATGCCCAGGACGGCTACCTCGCCCGCGATCGAGCCGACGTTGACGATCGAGCCGCGACGCTGCATCTTCATCACCGGCAGAACGGCGTGAATCGTGCGTGCACAGCCGAGCAAATTCACCTCGACCGTGCGTCGCAAGTCGTCGTCGCTGTCGTCACAGAGGGCCGGAGAGGAGCCCCTCCCGGCAACGTTCGCCAGCACGTCAATCGTTTCGAACGCGTCGAGCGTCGTCGCGACGAGGCAATCGATCTCCGCCCGAATCGTGACGTCGGTCGGAACGACGAGCGCTCGAACCCCGCATCGTTCGGCCTCGGCAGCAACCTGATCGAGCAGGTGGATTTCGCTTTCGGGGGCCGCGAGAACGACGTGCGCGCCGGCCGCCGCAAACGCCCGAACCGTCGCCGAACCAATGTCGCCCGACGCACCGATAACGATAGCGACTCGGCCGTTGAGATTCAAGACTTCATAGCCTCCGCCGTCTGCCGTTAGCCTTCGCCCTGCCGAAGTCCCTGCGGCCCATTGTTTGAGCGCCCGACAATGCTTCACTCGATTTTGGTAGAAAGTTCGTGCACATGATGAGGACGGCCCTGAGCTTTCTTTGGGCGGCGCTCATTATTAGCGAAAATGTGCTGACCTTTCCTGAGCTGCTAATCGTGCAAACATTTTCTTCGAAGCTTGAGCTTGGCTTTTCGCAAAGATAACGCGGTGACGGGCGCACGTCAAACGCTATATTTGACGTGCGCCGCGGCCGTACTCTATTGCTCGAGTTCTTGCAGCGTGTTCGTACTGGTGTCGGTGTAGAACAGCACCGTATTACTGTCGTCCGTTCCCTCTGCCAGAAGGCCGAAGATGTCGGCACTCTTATTCGTGTCGATCGTCTTCGTTGCGAGAACCTTCCCGGTCGGCGTCAGCTCCACCAGCGTGTTTCCGCCTTTGGTGTTGGCGACGATAAGGTTGCCGTTCGGCAGCAGCGCTTGCGCCACGGGCGCGTTGAGTGGCGAGCCGCTGTAAACGAGCGTCGCGCAGGTGAACTTCGCGTGCGCGCACTTGAATTTCTTTCCACCGGGTTGCACGACGATCTCGTTCTTCTCAAGTAGCTTGCTCGCGTTCGAAACGGCGACGACGGTGTTATCGACGCCGTCCACCATATACAGCGTATCGTTACACAGACTGCCGGTTCTGGTCGCATTGTATTGGATTCCCGACGGGCCAAGGGCGCTCCAGCCGGAGCCCTTATCGACGGCGAAACCGGAAATCACTTGGGTCTCTGTCGCACGACCGCCGCTCACCGGAGGTTTCGCCAACTTAATGACGCCGCCCGTCTTCGCATCGGAAACGTAGACGTCTTCCGGTGCGTACGCAAGACCGCAGGATGCGTCGGCGTCGTCCAACGGTTCCTCGATCGGCGAACCGTAGCTGTACTGCAACTTACCGCTCTGGTTGAACTGCGCGGCAATCCCGCTCGCCATCCCGGCGCCGTATACGTCATTCGCAACCGTCGCCGCATTTCCAACGCAGCCTTCGATCTTGCTGCTCTGCACAAAGGTTCTTGGCTTTGAGTTCGGCTTCGGATCGAAGACTTCAATCGTCGTGCCTTTGCCGGCAGTGCCCGCCGAGTCCTCAAAGTTGCACACGAGCAACTGCCCTTTTTTGAGCCCAAACGTTGAGCGGACCAGCGAGATCGCGCGGGGACCGGTGTCGCCGTTTTTCGAGTCGACCGTCGAACCGATTTCGACGTCCTTAGTAAGTTTTTTCAGAATCGAGGTCGTGTCGTTTGGAACGATGGAACTCGCGCCTGGCGCGGAGACCCCCGCTACTCCGGATGGAACTGTGGCGTTCCCTCCACACGCCGAAGTTGCTAAAAGTGCTCCCGCGGTCAACATGAGCACGCGATTGTTGAAGGTTGGCATCCTAAACCTCGCTACTAACGCAGTGGTGACGAAGCGGGCTTCGAAGTGCCTCGTTCGTCGCCTGCAAGAGCGAGCGACCGCTGTCCACCTTGCAACAGGGAGTGGCGCAGAGAAAACAACTAAAGTCATTATGAAGTGAGCTGCGATCCACGCGCGACAGGCGCGCTCCAGTCGGCGGCCCGGCCGCCGGAAAGTCGTGGGCCGAGGCGGCTTCCGAGATTGCAGACTGGTGCTAAACTCAACTAGTGGATCGTCGACGCAAAGTAGTTGCGCTTCACGGCAGTATATTGAACACGGTATCATCATTGGTGCACCTCGGTAGCGCTCCGTGCGATCAATAAGGGCTCCGGTTGGAGCGTCCTGGGCCCATCCGGAATGCAATACGATAGCCGAAAACTCGGTAGTCTTTGCAACGATATACTTTATATCGTGGATGGGGTCGATAATACGGTCGTCGCCGTTTCGAACGCGAGGAAGCTACTTGAGAAGAACGAGATCGTCGTGCAACCCGGTGGAAAGAGATTCAAATGCGCTCACCCAAAATTCACGTGCGCGACGCTCGTCTATAGTGGCTCTCCGCTCAATGCGCCCGTAGCTTCTGCTCTTCTACCGAACGGAAACCTCATCGTTGCGAATACCAAAGGTGGAAACACGCTGGTGGAGCTGACGCCGACGGGGCAGGTACTTGACACCAAAGTAATCGACAAGAGCACGATTGCTCACGTCTTCGGACTCCTTGCGACCGGCACGAGCGATAGCGATACAGCGCTGTTCTATACCGATACCAAAACGAACACGCTGCAAGAACTCGAGCAATAGAGAATCTTAATGGCAAGAAAGAACTCCTGACTCTCACCAATGATTCTCTCCGTGCAACTCGGAGGCCGGGACAACCGAACTCGCGGTCGCTAAACTTCAACTGCCGTGTTACTCCCTGCCTATGCCGAGGGAGATCGGCGCGCTCAACGCCTCGGGGATGGTTCGCACTAACTGGGAACGCCGTGATCGTGCGAATGGGCTTCGTGCCGGACGAGTAGACGGTGACGGAACCCTTCCTGGAGTACCCATAGTTCGCAATGAAGAGTAAACCGTTGGCAACGAAGAGATCATTTGATTTGTCGACGAGCAGGGCGATCGGAAATTGAATTCCCTTCGTGATCGTGCGCGCCGGCTTCTTTGCGCCTGGTGGGAAGACGGCAACCTGCCCCCGCGAACGTAAAGAAACCGCTTTGCCCCATTCAGGTGGACATTGCGATCACCGATCGCAATCGGCGGAGAATGGGTCCATCACCCCGCGCCTCTACCCCTTTGCACGGCTCCGCGATCGCGAGGCCGGAGCGGCAGCGTAAGGGGCATAGGGGAACGAGCCGAAACCGGGCCCCCTCGCTCCTCGGCCGGCTCGCCTCGCACGTGGTCAAAAATCAGGGCTTTTCGAGCTATGCGATCCACGCTCGCGTCGCGCATTTTGCAACGCGCGTTTGTAAAACTCGTTACACGTCGAAAACGCTATATGGGATAACGCCTTTTTCACGCGATCCCGACTTGCATGCTCCATACCAGATGCAGCGCCGGTGGTTGCCGAATCGCAAAACGTGGCCGTTGCGACGAGAAGTGGTCATTTTTAGCCAAGAGGTTTGGCCATATCGTGGTTTTCGCTATCGACAAAAGGTAGTGGAAAGGCGCACCCTGATATGACGCGACCCTAGTAAGAACTCACTTGGGTTGTTTTTGGTAGCTCTCGGCCACCGAGAGTCTGCCTTTGGGAGCGAGAATTGTTTCCTCCCTGCTGCTGAGGCAATTAAGGAGCCTTGCACATGCACCTTCACTCACAAATCTTTCGAATGATGATCGGCCCGGCGGTGTTGTCGCTGGGTCTGGCCGCCTGCGCCGGCAGTTCTCCGACAAGTTCGGCTTATGTACCCGCGAACATCAGCAGGATCCTCGCGCCCGATGCGAAGGAAGTGATTCACTCGAGCTGCGGCGACCGAGTGCATATCGTTCTGCTTGGCTTCGTCGACTGCAGGTTTAACGAAAAGAACTACGGCGGCAATTTCAAGATAACGATTGCCACGAAAGGCCTCGTTTCCATCGATCCGAAAAAAGGGACGAAGGACACGAAGTTTACCGTCACAGGTCTCCTCGTCGGCAAGGGCTATTTCTTGATCAGGGACGACAGGAAGAACACGCTCAAGGTTCGGGTTCGAGTCACTTTGTAAAGCCGCTGACCGCGCCATCCTAAGAAGGCCTGCCCCTTGCAGGCCTTCTTCATGTAGGCGTCGCGCGCCAATTTCGCAAGAAGCGTCGAGTGCAAAGACCTAACAGGTTGCGGAAAAATAGGTGCGCGGGGAATTTATTTTGACGAGGTTTTCAGCTATCATAGAGACAGGCTTCCTCGATACTTTCTCTGAGGTGCGGTCTTGCGTTCAAAAGATATTCAGCGTATGGCAATGTGGACGACGGTCTCGACGG
>PMUK01000058.1 GCA_003166915.1 Candidatus Cybelea palsarum | reverse complement strand
TGAATAAATCAGAGTTGCCCTATGGTAATCGAGGGCCTCGGCGACAACGAGCTGGATTGAATCAGGGCTTCCTATTGGGGTTTGATCCAGTAGTGGTCGGTTATTTGTAAACCACCCGGACCCGGAGCTATAGTGAACGTGGCATAGTACTCAACTCCGCCCGACTTAACGTCGGCCGTCACCAGGTAACTCGAATTACCCTGCGGGGTCGAACGAATGGACTCGATCTGTGCCTCGCCGCTCATGAACGTTTCGCTGGCGCTTCCGCCCGCGAGATACGTGCTCGCCGTCGCGCGGTCGCCGTGCGCGAGCGCATTGAGATAGGAGCGCACGACCGACGCGGCCGGGTCCGCAGCGGGCGCTTTCGGAGCCGCGGCCGGGATGGGCGTTGCAACCGCGATCGGTCTCGACGTCGCGACGATCGCCTTCCTCGTGGCCGTGGCGATCGGCACCGGCGCTCGCCTCGGCGTCGCGCTGGGAACCGGCGCTGCGCTCGGCGTTGGCGTTGGCGTTGGCTTTGGCGTTGGCTTCGCCGGCTTCTTTGTGGGCGCGGGTGATCCGGTCGGCGGCGGCGTGGGCGTTGGAGTCGCCATCGGCGACACCGTTGCCGACGCCGTCGCCGGCGCCATTGACGGTGCCGATGGCAGAGGCGTTACCGGCGGCACGGACGCTTGCGCGAGCGTAGTTTTCGCCGCGCGTTGCGTTGCGTTGGAGCCGCCGAAGAAATGCGCGAGCACGCCTCCTAAAAGGAGACCAGCCAGAATCACGACGACGATGAGCGGGAAAACCGGAAGTCCTCTGCCGGAGGGTTCGTCGTCGCCGCGTCGCCGGCGAGGCGGTTCCCTTCCGTTCAGGGCGTCAGCCGTTCGGACAGCGCGTCGCGAAGCGGGGCGGGCAACGCCGTAACGAGCTCCGGCCGCTCCGAAACGAAGAGCACCGTCGCTTCCTTGAGTAGGTCCGGATTACTTCGCGCGTACGCCAACAATGCGCCGGCGGCCCCGTTTTCGCGCCGCGCGATGCTCTCCAACGTCGTGCCGGCGCCCTCGGCGGCATCTTCGGAGGACTCCCCGCGTTCACGAAACGCGGTAAAGACGGATTCGACGAACGCCGGATACGCTTCCCAAGGCATCGTCGAAATCCCGCGTTCGTAGAAAGCGGCGAGATCGGCCTCGTCAATCTTCGCGAGAAGCTTCTCGACTGTACCTACCAGCATGTCGGCCGGCACGTTCCCGAAGGACATCGGTCGACTCATTTATCCTCGGCGGCAGGCAGCTCCTCGATGCGGCAGAAATTGCCTTTCCATGATCCGAGTGAAGGTGCCGCTCGATCTCCACGCCGTCGCCCAAGGCGGCTCTGGTGCTTTCGCGCTTGCCACGCCGCTGCGCATTCGCGACCTGCTTCGATTCGCCGTTCGAGAAGCGATCGGGACGCGCGCTCCCGGTGACAAGTTCTCGCGTACCGTTCATCGTACGTTGGCCGGTCTTTGCGCCGGCGATTTTACGGTCGACGTCAACGGACGCACTTTTACCGATCCCGACGCGGTCGTCGTCTGCGTGGGTAGCGTTGATATTCGTTTCTTTCTGAGCCAGCGACGGAGGATAGCTCCGAACCGAATGTAGGCAGCCAACGGTTGCTCTTGCATCGGATGATACTGTAGAAGAAAGATTCTTCGCGGCAGAAACGGAGCACACAATCAAACTCGGCCTCGTCTTGGTTACCGCGCTCCTGCCGGTGCTACGACCGGCGCTTCCGGATATTCGGTACGATTTGGCGGGCGAGGACGTGTATCGGATCGAGTCGACGTCGACGATTTCGAGAGTCTCCTATGCCGGTACCGAAAACTTATCGATCAAGCAAGACGGCAAGCGCACGCGTTTCGAAGCGCGAGCGCGATATGTTCGCTACTCCCCGGACGGCAAGAGCAGCGCGGACGCCCGCTTCGTCACCGAACTTCAGCCTAACGGCTCGTTCGAAGGCCGCGTTGACGACGATCCGGACTTTCTGACGATCCTCAACCAACCATTTGCCGTGCAGCTCGACCCTGCAACGCTACGAGATTTGCGCGAGCTCCACGGCGCCGTTCCCTTCTCGGCAACCTCTCCGCTGGGGGGGGACTCGGTGCTCCACGGTTCCTTGCGGCCTGGCGCGAGCGGCCCGATCGACGGGCGTCCCAGTGTGGCCGTACGTTTCCAAGCCGTTGGACCAATGACCGGAACGTTGCCCCAAAGCGCGGACGCCGACATTTCGGGCACGATGCGGATGGAGGGCACGGCGTACTACTCGCTCGACGACGCGATGCTTCTGGCGCTCAGTGCGAGGCTAACAATCGACGCGCGTCTGCGTCAAAGTCATCCGGCCGTCTTCATACCAGTGCACATCGCCTATAGCCGCGCCATTCGCGTGGCGCAGCGTGCGCGGGACGTCGGTCAGGCGGTCAAAATGCCCCGATGAGCTCGACTTGCAACGGATGACGGAACGGCTGCTCGCGTAGCTCCGTCAGCGGCGTTAAAGCCAAATGGTTTTGATGACAGTCGATCAGCATTTCGATCGCACGCTTGACCGAGCAGGTCTCTTCAACGTATTTCGCTAGCTTTTTCTTGAAGTAGGCCCGCGGATCGCGTAAAACCTTGGCGTAGTACGGGTCGTCGGTCAAGCCCGTGGAATCTACGCCCTCTTTGGGAACGAGCCACACGAACCACGGATCTTCGCTCTGGCGGTATCCGATCAGCACTAAGGGAATGGCTCTTGCAGAGGTCAGGTTCGGCACGAAACTGCACATAGTATAGGCATCCAGCGATATTTCCGTGGGCTCGATCACGGTTTGCATTCAGCTTCACCTCTAACTCAGGAGCGTTTCCTGGCGCAAACAAAAAACCGCTTCTTCTCTGTAAGGGAGCGAAGCGGTTTCCTACTGGGTTCGGGCCAGCGGCCCGAGCGAAATCGGCATGGCGACCTTTTAGAAATGAGGGAGAATTTCCCTGCGATTGCTGGCGCACAGCAGCCGTTTTGAGGAGTTTTCTCCCACGATGTGAAACCACCGGCGCTAGCGGTGGTGTCGGGGGCACTGTATGAGCGCGCCTGCACCACTCCTTCGTGGGAGTATACGTGCCATCAGCGACTCCATCGGGCCGGACGGCGGCCGCGCGGACGGCTGCGGTCGCGCAGACGGCGGCGGCCTCGATTCCGAGCGTCGAAAAGTTTGAGAGGATCGTCGACGACTACCAGCGCCGGCTCTACGGGTTTGCACTACGAATGACGGGAAACCGAGAGGACGCTGAAGAGATCGTGCAGGACGCCTTCGTGCGCGCTTATCGCGCTCTGGGCAAAATGTCGCTCGAGCAGCGGGCCGATCTGCGGCTGCAGCCCTGGCTCTATACGATTACGCTGAACGTCACCCGCAATCGGCTCCGCAGCAAGCGCCCCGTCAACGTGGCCCTCGATGCGCTCGCCGACCCCGACGCTCTGTTACGCGAATCGAACGAGGGGCCGCCTCAGCCCGAGAGAATCGTCGAGCAAAACACTGAGATCGCTCTGGTCGAGCGTGCGCTGCTCCAACTGCCGATGCATTTGCGTGCGGCGGCCACTCTACGCTTCATCGAAGGACGCAGCCACCCGGAGATCGCCGAAATTCTTAACCAACCGATCGGAACGGTGAAGTCGCACGTTCATCGAGCCGTACGCATCTTGCGACGCATTCTCGGCCCGCAGATCGGAAGATTCAACCCGGAAGGAGTTCCCGCTCATGCGTTGTCGTGACGTCGATGCATTATGGGACGAGCTTCGCGGCGAGTGCCAAGCCTCGCTAAAAGAGACCGTCCATACTCATCTTCGAGCCTGTCCCTCCTGTCAGGCGGTTTACGAGCAATACGCGGGGGTCGCTTACTGCCTCTCCTGTCTGCCGCTTCCCGAACCTTCGTGCGACCTCGCGAAAAAGGTCATCCTACACCTTGCGGCGCTCAAGGGCGCGATGGCCGCGCCGATCGTACTCTCCGCGATCTCGACGCCGCTGGGACGACTCTATGCCGGGTTCAAAGACAATCGCATAGCCTACCTTAGCCTGGCCACCGGCGATTCACCCGAGGAAGTTGCTGCCCGTGCCGAGCGCCGTCTACGTCGCCGCGTCGTGCACGGACAGGCGCCGCCATGGCTAGTTAGCGCCATCGAACGATTCTTCAGTACCTGGAAGGTCGATGATGAGGTCGTTGATATCAGCAATCTCACACCGTTCGAACAAGCCGCGCTTCGGGCGGCGGCTCGCATCCCGCCCGGCGAAGTTCGTTCGTACGCATGGGTCGCGACGCAGATCGGGCGGCCCAAAGCCGCGCGCGCAGTCGGCCGCGTAATGGCGCGCAATCCGCTTCCGCTGCTCTTTCCGTGCCACCGCGTCGTCGACTCGTCGGGCGACCTGCACGATTATTTTTATGGACTGGAAATGAAGGCGCGGCTTCTTCAAATGGAGGGCTACCGCGGCTAGACGCCAACCCTAGCGAAGGTGGCGATTCGCGTACTTTTCATCAGATGACCGATCCTCGGATCGCCGCCATCCCCGACGTCCACGGTCACGCCAAAGGCGAACACCGGCCTTTTACAGAGGAACGGCCGCTCGCGTATTCCGCGCGAATGCTCTTCCTGTGGTTTTACCACGCCTGCCGCCGCTCATCCCCACGCTTTTTGATGGTTGCCGACCACGCCAACTATTTAACGTTCGAGGATCCTGGAGCAGTCGCGACGGTCCGCCGGGCGCTTAAGCTGGCACAGGCGGGCGACCTGATCGGGGCGGCTGAAACGGCGGGCGTCGACTCTTCGCACGCCGCGATCGTCTCGGAGGGGTTGCGCCGGGGCATGCGCTTCGCGATCGGCGCTGAGATGGATAACGATCCCCGCGCGCGGCCCGATGCACAGAATATCGTCGACGCACTGCGCCCCGACGGAATTATCCGCTCGGTGCACTTCGTTACGGTCCAACATCCGGAAAAAGGGGCCGACTGGGCGTGGCCCTTTGACAGTGAGGAGTTTATCGACCTCTACGAGGCGGTAAGCACGGAGACGCTCTGGGAACTCTACACCGCCAAGTTATTTGACGATCTAGAGAAGCTGCCCACACACATCGCCGGGCACTTCTACGTTCCGGCGACGCTCGGGCGCTGGCCGGCCCAAAAGACGCTCGAACAATACGAGGATCGTCTGCTCGATATTTGCCATCAGCGAGGCGTGGCCGTCGAGATCAACACGCGGTTCCTCTACCGCGACCATCCCGACGATCGCAAAAAGAAGTACCTCGAAGCCAATGCGAGACTGATCCGCAAAGCCAAAGCCCGCGGAGTCGGAATTGCGATTGGATCTGACGCGCACAGTCCGAAGGATCAGGGCAATGCGTTCGACGTCATCCTCGGGTTGCTTGACGATGCGCACATCAACGAATTGGTTTTTCCAGTCGCCGGCAGGCTGGCACGGGTAGCGTTGCGCGCGACGCGAGAACATCTGGAAGCGCAGGCGCAAGCAGGCCGTCAGCCGGCCGTGCCGGGCAGCAGCATCACGGGCTATGGCCGGGCCGAGCTTGGACTGCCCGAAGAGGAGCCGGTTGGCGCGGGACGTCGCGAGGGTGGCCGCGCGACGCGCGAAAGCGGGCCGAAGAAGCGCGCCGGCGACTCGGCTCGGACGTCGAAGCGCCCCACCGTCACCACTCCGCCGACTACGAGCACGTCTCGCCGCAGCCCGGACTCGACATCGTCGGCGACCAAAGCAAAGGCCGCGCGCGTAGCAAAACCGGCCGCTCCCGAAAAGAAAGAACCCGCTCGACCGCCGGCCGCACCGGCTAAAGCAAAGAAGCCAGCTATAAAGCCGTCGCGACCCGTCGCGAAAAAGGCCCCGCCCGCAAAAAAGAGCGTCACCAAGAAGATCTCCAGCAAGAGCGGCGGCGGCAAGAAGGTTACGAAAAAAGCCTCCAGCAAGAAGCCCGTCCGTAAAAAACCGGCAGCGAAGCCCGCCGCACCGCGCCGCCCGGCGAAACCGAAGCGGACCGCCGCCGGAGCCGCGAAGAAGAGCGTCAAAAAGAAAAAACCCGCGGCAAAGCGCCGCTAACACCCGATTTTATATAGGGGACTGAGCAGTGGCGGATATCGTGCGCCTTAGAAATATCGCATTCGTTGGACCCCATCACGCGGGCAAGACGACGCTCGTCGAGGCGATCCTGGCCCATTGCGCCGCAATCGGACGACGCGGATCGATCGCCGACGGAACGACCGTCACCGATCACGAGCCTGAAGACCACAAGCACCTTCAATCAACAACGGTGGGCTTCGCGCATACTACGGCCGACGACGTGGACATCACCATCGTCGATGCGCCCGGGTTCATCGACTTCTTCGAAGAGACGAAACAGGCACTCGCGGGCGTCGACGCAGCGATCGTGGTAGTCGAGGCGGATCCCGGCCGCGTCGTGCAGACGCACGCGGTCGTGGACTACCTAGAGTCGGTGCGGATGCCGCACATCTTCGTGGTCAATAAGATGGATCGCCCCGGCGCGGATTTTGCAGGAACGCTGGCCGCTCTGCAGAGCGCCTATGGCCGGCACGTCGTGGCCGAACAGTTGCCTATCGGCAGTGCCGAACAGTTCTCCGGCTACGTGGACCTGGCACAAATGAAAGCCTATCGGTTCGATGCAGGCGAAGAGCCCATTCCCGCCGATTTGCAAGATCACGCCGGTCGCATGCACGCCGAGCTTCTCGAAGCGATGGCGGACTTCGACGATCATTTACTGGAGGAGCTGCTCGAAGGCGTTGAGCCGCCTCTCGAAGAGATCGAGCGCGATCTTTGCGCCGAATGCTCGCACGATCAAGTCGTTCCCGTGCTCCTCGCAGCCGGACTCTCGGGCGTCGGTGTCTCGGCGCTCGTGCGAGCGATTGAAACGTGGCTGCCTTCGCCGGCAGACGCGTCGCAAGTGGATGCCGAAGGACGGCCAATCGAATCGGATCCCAGCGCGCCGGTCGTCGCGCGCGTCATCAAGACCAGTATTCACCCGCAGAGCGGAAAGCTATCGATCGTCCGAATTCTCTCGGGAACGATCAAAGCAGACGCAACCCTTACCAACATCGCCAAACGCGACGAAAAAGTACGGCTCGGCGGCCTCTATCGGCTCCAGGGCAAAAAGCAGGAGCCGCTTTCCGAAGCGGTCTCCGGAATGATCGTCGCGCTCGCGCGCCTGGAATCGGTCTCAACCGGCGATACGCTCACGTCGAACGGACACAAGGTGCTGTTGCCCCGCGTGCCGGTCGCCGATCCCGTCTTCGCGGTTGCCGTAAAGCCGAAGGAACGAATTGACGAAGCAAAGATGTCGCAGATGATGGCCCGCATCGTCGACGAGGATCCGGCGCTGCGATTGGAGCGAGCGGACGTTACGCACGAGCTGCTTCTGCTCGGCCGTGGGGAACAGCACGTTTCCATCGCGGTCGAGCGGCTAGCCCGCAAATATAAAGTCGAAGTTGAAACGGCCGCGCCGACGATTCCCTATCTGGAAACGATCACCGGCGGCACCGAGGTTCATTCGCGCTACAAACATCAAACCGGCGGCCACGGGCAGTTCGGCGACGTGTGGCTGCGGTTCGAACCGCGCGAGCGAGGCGCCGGCGTCACCTTCGAAGACAAGATCGTCGGCGGCGTCGTGCCACGGCAGTTCATCCCGGCCGTTGAAAAGGGGGTCCGCGAAGCGCTCGCCCACGGCCCGAACGGCAACCCAGTCACCGATATGCACGTGACCCTCTTCGACGGTCAGTATCACGACGTGGATTCGAGCGAACAATCGTTCAAAACCGCGGCGAGCATGGGCGTGCGCGAAGCTTTGCCGAAGTGCAATCCGGTCGTGCTCGAACCAATCGCCCACGTGCGCGCGATCGTACCGACGAGCTATACCTCGGCCGTCATTCAGCAGCTCACCGGCAAGCGAGGACAGATCCTCGGCATGAACCCCGACGAGCGCGCCGGATTCGACATCGTCGAGGCCTACGTGCCGGCCGTCGAGCTTTCGCGCTATATCACCGAGCTACGCACCGCGACGCAGGGCCTGGGGACGTATTCGTGGCGCCACGAACGGTACGACCCGGTTCCAGGGAATAAAGTCGGACCGAAAGCCGCGGTCTGAGTCTTGACTCTACATCCGTGAGATTCCGCACGGCTTCGATCCTAGTGGCGGTAGCATTTGCGTTTGTGGCGTGCACGAAGACGGGGGGCGAGGTTAGCGCCGGGAGGCATTCGTGGACCAAACCCGGCGTGTTGCGCGTCGCCGTTCAAGGCGATTTCAAGAATCTCAATCCCCTGCTAAGCTCAAACACGACCGACGTTTTCGTCGACCGGTTGATGTTCGAGCCGCTGTTGAGTGCCGATCCGAAAGGGAATCCGGTGCCGATTTTGGCGGCAGCCGTACCGACGCTCGAAGACGGCGGAATCAGCCCGGACGGCCTGAGGATCACCTATCATCTTCGGCGGGGTGTTCGCTGGACGGACGGGGTAGCGTTGACGTCGCGCGACGTCAAGTGGTCGTGGGAAGCGATCATGAACCCGAATAACAATGTCGTATCGCGCCACGGCTACGACATCATCTCGAGCATCGACACGCCCGACGCCTATACCGTAGTCGTGCATCTCAAGCAGAAGTTCTCGCCGTTCGTCGATTCCTTCTTCGCCGAGAGCGACCAGCCGTACATGATTGTTCCGGCGCACGCTTTGGCGCAATACCCCAACCTCAATCAGGTATCGTTCAACAACAAGCCGGACGTGAGCGACGGGCCCTTCAAGTTCGTCGAGTGGGCACGCGGCGATCACGTTACGCTCGAGCGCAACAGTGCTTTCTTCATGGGAAGACCTGGCTTACAGCGCATCGACGTCAAGATCATCCCCGACGAGGAGACGTCGGTCAATCTCTTGCGCACGCATGCGATCGATTATATGTTCCAGGCGTCGATCGAAACGTACCTGTCCTTGCGCGACGCGCCCGACGTGCGGATCGTCTGGGTAAACGTCAACGGCTACTACTACCTCCAGATGAACTGCTCGACTCCGTTCCTGCGCGATCCGCGCGTGCGGCTGGCCGTCGCCTACGCGATCGACAAACAAGAACTCGCGCAAAAGCTCGCGTACAACATGCAGTCGGTCGCGACGGAAGACATTCCCGACTGGATGTGGGCCTTCAACCCGCTCGTTCGTTCCTATCCGCACGATCCGGCAATGGCGCGAAAGCTGCTGGGCGAGGCGGGCTGGTCACCGGGCCCGGACGGAATCATGCGCAAGAACGGCCAGCGGTTGGATCTCCTCATGGTTACGAATAACTCGAACGCGACGCGCCGGCGCGAGGCAGTCGAAGTGCAAGCGATGTTACGGCAAGCCGGGATCGAGTCGGAAATTAAGTTCTATGCCCCCGACATGCTCTACGCGCCAGCCGGGATGGGCGGCATCCTGCAGCTCGGCCGATTCGACATCACCGTCTCGGGATGGTATGCGGGCATCGATCCCGACGACAGCACGCAGCTGCAGTGTCAGAACTTCCCGCCCAGCGGCTACAACTATTCACGCTATTGCAGCCCCGACATGCAAGCCGCTCAGCAGGCCGCGCTGACGCACTACGATCGGCGGACGCGCACCGCAGCCTACTATCGTATTCAAGCGCTGCTGGCGCGAGACAATCCGGCCGTCTTCACGATGTGGCTGCGCCAAATGGAGCCGATCAGCGTGGATTTCAAAGGCTTCGAACCCAATCCAGTCGTCGAGTCGTGGAACGCCTGGCAGTGGACCATTTAGGAATGCAGGAAATCGCGTGGCTGCGCAAGATCATCGTCGAGCGCGCCTTAACCCAAGGCGATTACATTCTCGCCGGTGGCAGCCCCAGCGACTATTACATTGACAAATTCCGGCTCTTCTCCGACCCGCTCGTCCTGCGGAAAATCGCGCGGCTCTTCACCCCAGTCATCGCGGAGGTAAGTCCCGACCTGATCGCCGGCACCGAGTTGGGCGGCGTGGTCATCGCGACGGCGGTCTCGCAGATGTCGGGAATTCCGATGATCGCGGTGCGCAAGAAACCCAAAGGCTACGGCGCCTTTGCGAACGAGTACGTCGAGGGGCCGTATCACGCCGGCCAGCGAGCCTTGCTGCTCGAGGATGTCGTCACGAGCGGCACCGAGCTGCTTGCGGCCGCCTCACGCCTGCAAGAGCTGGGCTTGATCGTCACGCCATATGCCGTCGTCAGCCGCGGACTCTCTCCAGTGCGAGCGCTGATCGCCTTCTCGCTTCCTCGCAGCGAGCCGAAGCTCGAAAACTAGCAGCCCGGGTCGTTTACGCGCCAAGGCTCGTGCGGCGCACAACCGAACGCTCGATTAGTTCACGTAGCAAACGCTAAGTAGTATCCTAGCGTCATGCGCGTGCGCTTGGCTGTTGCCGCCGCGATCGTAGCGATTGTCCTCATCGGTATTGCGGTGCTGCGGTTTACGGCGCCGCGCCCGGGGCCGGTCGCCTCTGCGGTAGCCGTTGCCGTTCCCACCGCAACGGTCGAAGCGAGCGCACCGCAAAGCCCCACCGCCTCGGCCATGCCCTCGGTGAGGCCGCCGGCGGCGGCACCCGGCCCGACGCAAGACCCGAATCTCTTGACCGTGCCCAACGGAGCGATTATTCGCCGTTGGAAGCTCGGAACGAACTCAGGGGGAGTGTCACTCGTCCTCGGCAACGGTTTCCTCGTCGACGCCGGATACAATCGCCCCGTAGAGTTCGAGTACGAGCTTCCTTCAGTCGCACGCATCGATAGAGTCGGCGCAGTCGTTCGAACCAAGGTCCCGGTAACCATCCGCGTTGCGGCCGGCACGTCGCGCGATGCGTTGCGCGACGCGGGCACGATTACCGTCGCAAGCGACGCATCGGAAATTGAAAAGACGCTCGACGTCGCACTCGACGCTCGCTATTTACGCTTCACCATCGACCGCCAGCCTGCAAGCCAGATCTTTATCGAGCGCATCGCCGCATACGGAACGCCCGGCGCACCCGAGAGCCCTTCGCTTGGCGGATGGTGGATATCGCCTGACTCGCCGGATGCCACGGGCGGTGCGATGTTCGGTTCGGTAAAGGGCTCAATTCCCGATCGACCGCCGCGCGATGCCGGCGGGCTTCCACGAGAGACGCTCGTACAAGACGGACGCCTCGTCGAGTTCTTCTGCACCACCGACACCAACGAGCCGCCCTGGCACGGCGACATCTCGAACGGCGTCGCGATCGGATCCGACGGCGAGCAGTTGCGGCTCGCGGGCGACGGAAGTTTATTGGTGGGGCGAGCCGAGGGTCGCAACATCATCCTGATTCGTAGCGACAAACCCGTCGCGGGATGCCGTGATACGGTCGCCGGACGTGGGCCGGCCGTCCTGGCGCTCGTGCGCGACGGAGGCCGTGCTCCGCCGGAAATCGACCCCGCCTTTACGCCGGGTTATCGCTTTTACCGCGCGTTCGTGATGGAACTGAATCCGCCGCGATTGAACCGGGCGGCCTTCGCCCTCTTGGACGATGACTGCACGGCGGCGCAAGACCTCAGTCCCGCACAGCAGCGGCTCTTACTCGATTGGATCGCGGCCGGGCACAAGCTGGTGATACGCGATGCAGACACGTGCTCGTCGTCCGATTATGGGTTCATCCCGTACGCGTTCAAGACCGTCGCCACCGGCGCGTTCGGGGCGCGCGGGCACGTGCTTTCGATCGCCGACCCATCGGCGCTCGGAGCCGGCGCGAGCGACCCCACCCACTTCCTTGATACGGGAGCGTACGTGGCCGCCCAAAATCAGCAACTTGGTGACGCGGACATCATGCAGACTGACGATTTGCATTGGTGCGGACATCTCTTTGCCGCCAACGTAGTCGGTGCGACGGGTTGGGTGCACGCGTACGCGCGGTACGGACGCGGTCTCATCATCTACAACGGCTTCGATCACGACGATCTCGCTAACCGGGTTCCCCCGGCAATGGCGGTGACGCGTTACGAATACGCCCAGCCGGTGCAGACCGAGTTGCCATGTAATGCGCGCGTCGCCTCGGCCCTATCGCTCTATCCATCCGTCGATCGCAAGATGCCTGCGACTGTTCCGGCAGTTTTGCGAGCCGAGCTATCGCTGGTGTATGCGGACAAGAGCGGTGCCAGGCGTGCCGTCGCGCTCACGATCTCCGGCGATGCGCGCTATCGCGCGACGGTCTCGCCGGCCCGCCTCGAGGTTGCAGCCGGCAAGCCCGTTCCGATCCTCGCGACGATCGCGCTGCCGAGGGGCTGGAGCGGCGTGCACGCCTTTACCGTGACCGCCGACGGCGGCGGCCGCGCTCGCGCTCAGACGACGATTTCGATTGACGGGTCGGTTGCTCTGGCCAAGGCGTTCATGCAGCAGCGGCGCGTGCGCATCTACGGCATTCACTTCGACGTCGACAGCGCCCACATCCAGCCGCAATCGGAGCCCACGATCGCGCAGATCGCCCAAGTCTTACGCGCCAACCCGAGATGGCGCCTGCGCGTCGAAGGCTACACCGACAGCGACGGTGGCGCCGCCTACAATCAAGGACTCAGCGATCGCCGCGCGCACGCGGTCGTGAACGACCTCGTTTCCCGCTATGGCATAGCGCGCGGCCGCCTCACCTCAGCGGGGTACGGACTCACACATCCAGTGGCTTCGAACGACACCGAAGCCGGCAAAGCGCTCAACCGCCGCGTCGAACTCGTTCGCTTGTGATGCAAAGGAGGACTCCATGCAGTTGTGGCTGAGCCGAATGCTCGCGATAGTGGGTGCCGCTCTCGCCATTGACCTCGCATTAGCGAGCGCGACGGCAAGTGCCGTCGGCCTCACGTGTGCCGCGATCGCGGCAGTACTCTCGGTTGCCGGCGTCGTGCTCCTGTGGTCGCGGCCAGCGGTCGCGGCGGCGTTGACGGCAGCAGTCATCGCGATCGCGTTCGCAGTCAGTGCCATCGCGTTGGGAACGATTGACGGTCCCGGAAATCCGCATTTCAGCGGACTCTCGCCCGCCGATTCGGCGGCATGCGTCGTCGCACTGGCGATTCTGCTTGCGGTTGCTGCCGCGATCTTCACCTTTCGCAACTCGGTGGTACGTATCGTCGCGGTCGTCCTGGGACTGTACGCCCTGGTCCCGACGCTGGCGAGCTTGTACAACGGCGGCCTGCCGGGCGCGCTTGGGTCCGCACCGTTGTCGTTTACGCGCGGGACGTACGCGGCGTCTGAGATACTGCTCCCGCTGGCTGCCGTTGCAGCACTTGGAGTAGCCGTCGCACAGCTCATGCGTCGCCGCGGTGTGAACGCCGTTGTGGCGCTGCTGGTGGCATTTGCGCTTGCCGCATCTTCGAACCTCGGCGCCTTCGCAGCCGGTGCGCAAGGCTTGCCGACGATCGTCGCGTTCGAGCATCCGCCCTCGTCTACGGGCTCTCCAGTCGCCGGCGGAGCATCGTTTTCAAATAGCGCACCCACGGCGAACGACGCGATGAATGCGTCGCCCTCGGCGTTACCGTCGATGAAACCGGCGACCGACGCACTTTCGGCGCCACAGCCGGGCACGGATTACAGCATCTTCCTCGGTCCAGCTACCATCGACGATGGCATATCATCGGCAGAGACGGGAAAAGCGGCCGCGGCGGCAGGCAATAAGGTCGTGGCGTTATTTGGGAACGAAACCGCGCCGCCCGGATCGGAGCTCGCGCAAGCCATCCGCGATGCCGACGCTAAGCTGCCGGAATCGGAATATTCGCTGACGGCGCTCGCGCAAACGCAGCCGAGCGATCCGATCGCACTCTATCGTTTCGTCCGCGACAACGTTGACGTCGACGCCTATGACGGAATCATGCGCGGACCGCTGGCTACCTGGATGACTCGAGCGGGAAGTCCAAGCGACAAGCTAGTGCTCTTGGCGTGGCTGCTGGTCAATAAGGGCGTTCCGATTCAGTTCGTTCGCGGTACGCTCTCCGACAGCGAGCACCAGCGTATCGCTCAAGCGGCAGCCGCTCCGCCGGCGTCAACCGGTCCGATCGAAAACGAGCAGGTGCGAAGCGCCGTCGATCGCTACGTCAAAGACGGATCGGCGTTCGCAGGCTGGGCGACTCGGCAGCTCGGAAAGTCGAACATCGCCCTCGGAAGCGGGAAGGCGAACGATCGCATCGGTAGCCGTCATTACTGGCTGCAGGTCGATCGCGACGGACGAGCCTTCGATCTCGATCCGACGCTCTCCGACATGACCGAAGGACAGCATCTCGGCAGCCTCGACGCATCGTTCAAGCCTTGGGCGATGTTGCCCGACGACGAGTGGCACTACGTGCAGGTGCGCGTGACGGCCGAGTATGCCGATGGGACCTCTTTACCGGTCGCCGCGCTGACCGCCAAGACTCCGGACGTCGCCTACGCTCCTTTGCGCATCTTGTTTCTGCCGCATGGCAGCGGCGACTTCTCCACGGTCGGGACAGCAAGAACGTTCGACGCCTTTTTCCTAAACGGAGGCTCGATCGCCGGCCCGCAGACGCTCGATCTCGACGCACATGGCGGCGTGCACGTCGTCCGCATGGAGATTCGGCGAAAAGATACCCACGGGACGATCGTAACCTCGGCCCGGGACCTGCTGACGGCCGGCACGCCTAAGCAGGCGCAAGGGCCGTCGCTTGCTGGGCTCACGACGATGCTGATCGTGCCGGGCAGCGGGGCAAATGGTCTCACACTTCACGAATACTTCCGCTCGATGGCAGCCGTCGCCGACGCCGTGGCCAACGCAAAAGGCGGCCCGGTTGCGCCCGTGGCGGTCTACCCGCTTCGCATCGCCGATTACTTTTCACGCGACGACCTGGTCGCCGAACAGCTCCTCCACGACGCGGGAACCCGCTTGTATCGCGACCGGCCAAATGTCGTCTTACAACGCACGCGGTTTTCCGACGCGAGAGCGCCGGTTGCGGCGACGGACTTCGATATCGTTGACAACACGATGGTGGGGGCAGCCGGCAGCTCGCACCAGACGGCCCAAGCAAACCTCGCGCGCGGGTACGCCGACACGATGATCGAGCGCGACGTGACGGGCGCCAAAGACAACGGTACGATCGCAATCTTCGATGCGGCCAAGAGCGCGGGAGTCGCGCCGGTCGTAGTGACGAGCGAAAGTGCCATACCGCAAGCAGTTCGACAACTCACCCGTGGCATCGGCGAAACGCTTGCAAATGGCGGCGTCGCGATCGCACTGGATTCGAGCGTTTCGCTCGACGGGAGAGTAGCCTACGGCTGGTGGGACATAGACGCAGCCGACGGCAACGCCGTCGGGCGCATCACCGGTGGCGGCGGCGCCGAGTTGACGGAGTACGGCTTCATCATGAGGGAGATCTCGGTGGGTCTTTGGATTCAGGAGATGGGGCAGAGCATGCAGGACTGCCATTCGGGCGAGGATTGCCTCAAGGCGATCTGCGAAGCGATGGTCGCCACCATTTTCGCAGGCGCCGGCTGGAGGCACGCCATCCACGTGACGAGCCTCGGCGCTCTGGCCGGCGCTGTCGCTATGGTCGTCGTCGGTGAGTTCTTAGGTGCAAAAACCGTAGGCTCGATGTGTGGCGAGCAGCCAGGTGGCGGAGAGGGTGGCGGCGGAGGCAACGAGTGACTTTGCCGATCTCTGGCAACTTCGTTTGTTGTGCCTCCGAACGAAGAATTCCGGCGCGCGGAAATCCGCATCGCCTATTGCGTGTCCGGCGGCAGACCCGAAGGCGTCTGATGCAGGAAGAACGACTGCGAGTGCTCCGAGGGGATAACGCTGAACGAGCGCGGCTTCTCGGAGAAATCGAACGAATCGCCGATGCTCGTGGCACGCGTGTCGGGCAGCTGCAGCGGCTTTAAGCCCCAGTTTACCTCGATGAACCGCAGAATGCTGGCCGTCTCGTATTGTGTATGCGAAATGTAGCCCGGCTGGCTCGACGAGGTCTCACGCGCGTACGGCGAAACGATCAGCATCGGCACGCGGAAACCCAGGCCGCCCTGATCGTCTAAGAACGCCGGCGACTCGTGATCGTAAAATCCGCCATAATCGTCCCAAAGGATAACGATCGCGCTGCTCTTCCAATATTTGCTCTTGCCGATCGCATTCACGATCGACGCCACCCACGACGGTCCGTAGTCGACGTCCTAACCCCCTTTGAGTTCCTGCGGGTGATCGGAGTTTAGGGCGTCGGGCGTTACCCATGAAACCGCCGGAAGATCGCCGGCCGAAATGTCTTTGAAGATCAGCTTGTCGCTAAAAGTGACCTTCTTCCCCCACTCTGGGCTATTCCGGGCGGCCGAGATTGCATCGAACGCGTTCCAAATGCCGGCGGTGTCACCTTTCGGCGGAAGCACGACCTTCTCCGTATAGTATTTCCACGAAATTTTGGCGGCGTCGAGCCGATCGCGCAACGTCTCGTACTGCGTAAAGCAGGGAAACGGCCCCTTACCCGGCTCGTATTGGCCGTCGGTCGTAAAGAGCGAGGTCGTCGTTTTACTCGGGGAATCACAACCCCATGGAAAGCCCGACGGGTCGTCGATGATGCTTTCATTCGAGTTGATCGCCGTTCCGCCGGCAATCAAGTCCTGATGCGCGGTAAAGCTTCCGCTGCCTTGCGTTTGGTACATGTGGTCGGCGAGAACGTACTGTTGCGCGATGTCCCAATAAGGCGCGATCTGCGACGGATTCACACACTGATAGGGGTGCAAACAGGCGATCTTGCCGCCGCCGGCCGGAATCGGATCGACGTCGAAGCCGTCCATGTTTGCATTGTCGTAATCGATTTGAACGTCGCTGTACTTGTGACCGAAATCGTCGCCAACCGCCAGATTCCCTTCGGTCAGCTTAACGGTCTCTTTGTGATCGATTGGGCACTGACTTTGCTCTGAGGGGGGAACGGCCTCGGCTTCTCCGGTCGTCGTCCCATCCGCTCCGGGAAAGGTTGCGAACAGGTTATCGAAGGTTCGATTCTCTTGAATCACGACGATGACGTACTTGATCGGGCTGCTGTTGCCGCTGGAAATGCGCTTCGCGGGAATCGGCGCGTACGAGCCGTTTGCCGAGCCGCCGCCCGAGCAACCCGAGATTCCGAGGGCTGCGGCGATGAGCATGAACCGGCCGGCATTCCAAGCGCGCATCGTTAGCTAAAGCGAAGCCAAGACGTCGTCGGCATGCTCGTCGACGTTGACCTTCGGCCAAACCTTGACGATCTTGCCGCTGCCGTCGATTAAGAAGGTCGAACGCGCGATGCCTTTGCTCATTTTGCCGTACATATTCTTTTCGACGATGACGCCAAAGGCATCGCAGAGCTTCGATTCGGTGTCGGCCAACAGCTCGAACGGAATCGAAAACTTCTCCTTGAAGCGCCGATGCGACTCGGCCGAATCCCGGCTGACGCCCACGATCCGCGCGTTCCTCTCTTGAAACTGCGGATAGAGATCGCGAAACTGCGAGGCTTCGCTGGTGCAGCCTGGCGTGTCGTCCTTGGGATAGAAATAGAGGATCAGCGGGCCGCCGAGGAGGTCGGTCGTCGTCAGCTGCGCTCCTCGATCGTCCAGTAGCGTGACGGCGGGAAGCCGGTCGCCTTCACCAAGCAAGATTTCGTCCTTTCTCGAAGATAGTGGGGTGACTGCTCATCCGTTGGCCGTGAGCCTCATCGAGCACCTGCGAGGCGCGCCGGAAATCCGTGTCCTCGAGTTCGCTTGCGGCGCCGGGCGTAACACCAGGGCTCTGCGCGCAGCGGGATTCGACGTCGTCGCAATCGACGATCTCACCGCCGCATCGGAGGCGCCGTCTGGCGGCGTCCACGGCGCTTTCGCGGCCGCGATCTCGACTCACGGGCTGCTCCACGGCACGCCGGCGATAATCGCCGGACACGTGTCGCAGATCGCCCGGCTTCTCGCCAAGAACGGAATGCTCTATGCAACCTTCGGATCCGTCCGCGATGCGCGATTCGGTCGGGGAGAGCGCATCGACGCTTCGACCTTCGCGCCGGTCGAAGGCGACGAGCGCGGCGTGGCGCACGGTTTTTTCGATCGCGACCAGTTGCGAGCGCTGCTCGATCCCTATTTCGCGATCGAATCGTTAGAGGAACGCGATGCCGATGAAATCGCGGGATCGTGGGCCCATCGAGAGCGGCCGCTCTCCGGCGCCGTCCACTGGTTCGCGGTCGCTACGGTAAAATAAAGGCGGCGATGAACGCGACGATCAGCCCCACGGCCACGACGCCGGCGGCCGACACGTGAGTTATCGGCTTGCGGACGTGATGATGCGGGTTTTCGCGCACCGCCTTTTCGTGGCGATGCAGCGGAATGTAAACCGCGGCGATGGCGATGAGCACGACGAGCGGAGGGACGATATACTTCAGCGGATGATGCATCATCGCGGTTATGGCGCCTGCGTCGCGATCAAATCCTGCATGGGACTCGACGCGTTGGCGTACAGGCGCTTGGGCATCCGTCCGGCGAGAAAGGCTTCACGGCCCGCGATCACGGCATGCTTCATGGCGCCCGCCATCCGAACCGGATCGCTCGCTCCAGCAATTCCGGTGTTCATCAGCAGCGCGTCGACGCCGAGTTCCATGGCGAACGCGGCGTCGGAGGCGGTGCCGACGCCGGCATCAACGATGACGGGAACTCCCGCGCGCTCTTTGATGATCCGGATCGAATAGGGGTTGCAGACCCCCAGGCCGCTGCCGATCGGAGCCGCCAGCGGCATAACCGCGGCACAGCCCATCTCTTCGAGCTGCCTGCACGCAATCGGATCGTCGCCGATGTACGGAAGAACCGTGAATCCGTCCGCGACGAGCTGCTCGGCCGCGGCTAGCGTCCCTCGGGTATCGGGATACAGCGTCTGCGCGTCGCCGATCACTTCGAGTTTGATCAGATCCGTCGCGAGCAGCTCGCGCGCTAAGTGTGCGGTCAAGATCGCGTCTTTGGGCGTGTAACAACCGGCGGTATTCGGCAGAATCGTAAACCGGTTGCGGTCGATGTAATCGAGCATCGTTCGCCCTTGCCGGTCGTCGAGACCGATGCGCCGGATCGCCACCGTCACCATCGCCGCGCCGCTGGCCGCATGCGCTGCCTGCATGACTTCCATCGACGGATACTTTCCGGTTCCAACGATGAGGCGCGACGCGAGTTCCAGCGCGCCGATGCGCAGCGAATCCTTTTCCATGCTAGCCGCCCGCCACTGCGGTGATAATTTCGACGCGGTCGCCGTCGCGCAGACGATCGGTGTCGTACTCGGTTCGCCGGACGACGCGATCGTTGCGAGCGACGGCGATCCCGGCGCGGGGCGAACCCAGCAGGTCAAGCAGGGCGCTGACCGTGAGCTCGTCGGGCAGGTCGCGCGGATGGCCGTTGATCGTTGCCTTCACACGCAAGTTGTTCGGCCCAGCGACGATTCTTCCGCGCGCCGGCGTTCGATCGAGAAGGGGCGCAGTTCCGCATCCGTTTTGGTTTCGATGGCATCGGCCATCAGGCGCGCGGTTGCCGGCGCGAGCAGAATGCCGTTCCGGTAGTGCCCGCATGCAAGAAAGAAGCCCACAATCGGCGTCGGACCGAGGAATGGGAGCCCGTCAGGCGTGCCCGGCCGAAGGCCGGCCCAGCTCTCCGTGACCGCGAACGAACGCAGCGACGGTGCCGCCGAAAGCGCCGCGTGCAAGAGCTCGTGCATCCCTTGCGCCGTGACGCGCTCGTCGAAACCCGCCGGCTCAACGGTCGCGCCAACGAGCAGCCGTCCGTCGTCCCGCGGAACGAGGTAGGCACCCGACACCCACGTTGCGTGGCGCACGAAGTCTACGGGCGCCGCCAAGGCGAGCATCTCTCCCTTGATCGGCTCGATCGGCGGCACGCAGGCGGGCGGTATGCCTTTCAGTTGGGAGGCCCACGCGCCGCACGCGTTGACGATTGCGCCGGCCGTTGTGAAACCAAGGTCGGTGCGAAGGCCGAGTACTCGCCGCTCATCGCATTCCACGCGCAGCGCGGAGCTTCGCTCGATGAGCACACCGCGCGTTTGGCACGCACTTACCAGTGCGCGCCCGAGGCGGCGATTATCCACGCAACCTTCGCCGTTGACCATCATTCCGCCGGCGACGTGAGAACCGAGCCACGGTTCGGCGGAAAGCAGCGACGCCCGGTCGAGCGTTTCCGTCGCGACGTTTCGCGCCGCAAGCGCCTGCGCGTGGTGCTTCAGCCGCTCCAGATCAGCATCGCCGAAAGCGGCGTGGACGACGCCGTCGAGGCGCAGGCCTGGATCGATGCCGCTCGCCGCCCGCACCCGCTCGACGAAAGCGGGATACTCGCGCAAAGAGGAAGCGCAGAAATCAAGTAACGCTTCATTGGCCACGCGCTCCGTGTAAGGAGCCAGCATTCCGGCCCCGGCCCATGAGGCCGCGCGCCCCGGCTCGCCGCGATCGTACACGCGGACCGTCGCGCCGCGCTCGGCCAGCTCGAAGGCAATTGCGAGACCGATGAGCCCGGCACCGATCACGACGACGTCGCCGCCACGATTGTCCATCGAAATCAACGGTTTGACGCGGCTCCTGGCAGTACAGCTTTGCGACGGCTGCGAGGCGCCGACGGTTCCTAACCTACATGCCGGTGTAAACGGGACCCTCGCCGCCTTGCGGCGGCACCCAGGTGATGATCTGATAGGGATCGGCGATGTCGCAGGTCTTGCAGTGCACGCAGTTGGTGAAGTTGATCTGTAAGCGCCCCTCAAACTTGCCGTCGGTCTTTTCGAACAGCGGCTCGTAGACCGCTGCCGGACAGAAACTCCGGCACGGGTTGCCATATTCGACGGTACAGCGGTCTCGGCAGATATTCGTATCGGCGACGATCAGGTGAGAAGGCTGATTCTCTTCGTGCATCGTGCCGCTGTTGTACACGTCGGTCAGCTTGTCGAAGGTTAGCACGTTGTCGATCTTTGCTCGCGGCGTTTCCTTGGACTGCCAGCCCATCTTCGCCATGCGCGCGTATCCCGGCTCGCCGTGCAGCTTATTGATGAACCCGAATCCGGCACCGCCGGTGAACGTCGCGAGCCCCGCATTGATCAAACCGGGGAGGAGACCGTTGTGGAATCCTTGGTGGAAGTTGCGCGCCGTGCGAAGCTCGGCGTACGCCCACGATTCTTTGAACCGGCGTTCGTATGACGCGAGCGTCTCGCGATCGAACGCGTCGGCTTGCAGCGCCTCCCACAGCGTTTCGGCCGCGAGCATGCCGGACTTCATGCCTAGATGAATGCCCTTGAGGCGCATGCCGTTCAAAAAACCGGCCGAATCGCCTACAATGAGAATACCGTCGGCATACGGGCGCGGCATCGCGAACAGTCCGCCCTCGGGAATCGCTTTTGCTCCGTAACGGATCAACGTAGCGCCGTCGAGCATGCGCGCGACCGCCGGATGCTCTTTCATCCGCTGCAGCTCGTTGTGCGGATCGGTCGTCGGATTCTTGTAGTCCAGTCCGGTGACCATGCCGATATCGAGCACGTTGCCCGCCATGCCGTAAATAAATCCGCCGCCGAACGTTTGCGGCGGAAGCGGATATCCGAGCGTGTGGATTACGGAGCCGGCCTTAAAGCGATCGTCGGGTAGCTGCCAGAGCTCTTTGACGCCGGCCGCGTAGACTTGCGGCTCGCGGCCTTGCGTCAAACCGAGGCGCGCCTCGGCCTGCTTTGCAAGCGTCCCGCGCGGACCTTCACCAAGCACGACGACTTTGGCGAGAATATCCGCGCCCGGCTCGTAGTTCGACTTTGGCTGACCGTTGTGATCGAGACCCTTATCGCCGGTGCGCACACCGATGACGCGCTCGCCGTCCCACATCAGCTCTTGCCCGGGAAAGGCGGGGAAGACTTGCGCGCCCGCCTCCTCGGCTCGTTCGCCCAGCCACACGCAGAGTTTCTGCAGCGATGTCACATACTTGCCGGCGTTGCGCAACGGCGGCGGCGTGAGGGGCGCTTTGATTTTGCCGCCCGCCGTGAGAAACCACAGCTCGTCACTGGTAACGGGCGACTCCACAGGCGCACTCTCACGCCAGGTCGGCAGCAGTTCCTCGATGGCGCGCGGATCCATCACTGCTCCCGAGATCCCGTGATTTCCGACCTCGGCGGCCTTCTCGATCACCAGAATCTCGAGCGCGCGTCCCGCCTGCTGCGCAAGCTGACCGAGGCGAATTGCTCCGGCAAGACTCGCCGGACCCGCACCGACGAAAAGGACGTCGACTTCGAGTTGATCGCGTTGCGGCATGGCGAACTACTTACGCGACACGGTAGGGCTTGCCCCTTGCGCTCGCGCAACGTCAGCGCTGTGGAGTCAACACCCCGTCGCAGCTTCGCCAGCGATAATACCGCGCCGATCGCGCCCGAGATACTCCAGGCAATCCTCGATGCGAATGCCGGGGATGCGAACGCGTACGGCGCCGATCCCTGGACGGCGCGCGCCGTCGCTTGCTTGCGAGAGCATTTCGGCGAGGACGCGGACATCTATTTTACTTTTAACGGCACCGGTGCGAACGTGGCGGCGCTTAGCTCGCTGTTGCAGCCGTGGGAATCCGTCCTCGCGCCCGCAACGGCGCATCTGCAGACCGACGAGTGCGGCGCGCTCGAGCGATTTAGCGGCTCGAAAGTCGTCCCGATCGCCACAAGCGACGGCAAGCTTCGCCCCCGCGACATCGAACCGTATTTGCGTTCCGGGCATGACGTCCATTTCTCGCAGCCGCGAGCGCTTTCGATCTCGCAAGCGCCGGAGTTCGGCGGGCTCTACGAAGTCGAGGAGCTGCGGGAGCTCTGTCGCTTCGCGCACGATCGCGGATTGATCGTCCATCTCGACGGCGCTCGTCTCGCCAATGCCGCCGCCGCGCTTGGCACGGATTTGCGAGCCACGAGTCGCGGCGCCGGCGTCGACGTGCTCAGCTTCGGCGGCACGAAGAACGGCTTGATGCTCGGTGAAGCGATCTGCTTTTTCAAGCCCGATCTGCACCGCGAAGCGGCGCCGTTCGTGCAGAAACAGTCGATGCAGCTCGCTTCGAAGATGCGCTACATCGCCGCACAGTTCGTCGCCCTATTGACCGATGACCGGTGGCTACGCTATGCGGCGCACGCTAACGCGATGGCGCAGCGCTTGTTCGAGCGCGTACGGGCGATCGAAGGAGTTCGCGTGACGCGACCCGTGCGCTGCAACGCGATCTTCGCGACGCTCGACCGCGATTCCATCAACGCAATTCAAGGCGACTTCTCCTTCTACGTCTTCGACGAAGGACTGCCCGAGGTGCGCTGGATGACGCACTGGGCGACGACCGAGGGTGACGTGGATGAGTTCGCGGATTGCATCAAACGGGCGACCGCGTGAACAAGGCTCGATTCGAAGCATTCTCGGATGGTGTTTTTGCCTTCGCGTTCACGTTGCTGGCGCTCGGCTTCGTCCTGCCGGAGCTGCACGCGCCATCGAACCGAGAGCTCAGCGCCGCCATCCTGCGGCTCTGGCCAAATCTCATTGCCTACTTTCTCAGCTTCTCGGTCATCGGGATCATGTGGCAGAATCACCACGCGCTCTTCCGCCTCGTGCAACGCGTCGACCGCAGAACGGCGTTCTGGAACCTTTTGCTCCTTGCTGGAGCCGTCTTGATTCCGTTCGCGACCACCACGCTCGGCTCGTACCCAACACTCTCCGCCTCGACGTTTTTTTACGGCGCCGTTCTGTCGGTCTGCGCCACGTTCTATAATCTGTTGCTCCTGCATCTCGCGCGTTCGAATGCCTTCGCGCCGGAGGTAACGCAGGCGACGATCGCGTCCACGATACGAGGCTATCGCACCGGATGGCTCATCTACGTGGGCGCCACGCTCGTAGCTCTCGTACTGCCGATCGTGAGCTTCGCGGCCTACTTAATGGTAGTCGTCTACTTTCTGGTACCGCGCGGCGCCGACTCCGACACCCACATCAGCGCCCGTCATTGGTGAGACTGACCAACGATGACGCGTACTACCTGACGTGCCTAATGTCGTGCTCATCGAGGCTACCGATACCGATTTCCGATGGATGCTTGGTGAGCGTTGCTGTCAAAATGGATTGAGACTGCCCGAAGGCGGCGTTGATGATCCCGTTGTGCTTGGGATCGTACGCGCAATAACGATGCGGCTTCATGATGCCGGAAGCCGTGCGTCGTGGCTGGTGGTTTGCAACGGAGAGGTAGTAGGGCTGTGTAGCTATCGACGGCCGCCCGTTGACCGTTGCGTGGAGATTGGCTATAGCATCGCGCCAAGCAAACGGGGCAACGGCTATGCAACTGGCGCTGTTGCCGCAATGGTGGAAGCCGCGGTGCTTGATCTATCCGTCGACACGCTGACCGCCGAAACGGCCGTGCAAAATCTGGCATCGCAAGGCGTTCTCGAACGGAACGGATTCGCACGAACTCGTACGCGCACGGATGAAGAAGACGGCGAAGTCATCGGATGGGCGAGGCCTATTCCTCACCATCGAAATAATCCAACTCCGGCGTCGCGCGCAACAGAATCGAGCGACGATCGCCCTTGAGCGGCCTCTCCATATCGACGAGCAGTTTATCCGAGTCGGGATAATAGCAGGCTTCGAACGCTTCGGTGCGCCCCAAGAGCAGCACCGTCGCCGGCGCAGCGCTCTCGTTAAGCAACTGGTGCGTCCCGCTCTCCCCAATCGGGAATGCGATAAAATCACCTTTGCGGCAGCGCACCGTTCCGGCTAGCGTCCGAATGCTCGGCTCGCCGGCGAGAACGAAAAACATCTCCTCTTCGCGTGCGTGACCGTGCAGCGGACAGAAATAATGCCCGGGCGGCAGCGTGCTCACGCGATAGCCGAGTTTGCGGGCGCCGATGACGAAGCCAACCTCGGCATCAAAGCAGTGATAACGCTCGGGCTGCTGCGCGTGTTCGGCACGTTCGTCGCGAAACTCCAGCTCGTCGAGGTTGATCCGGTGGATTTCGGCGCCGGCGCGGGCGTAGAGCGTACGGTAGAGCACGTCGTACGCGCCAGAAAAAATCGGCTCGCCGGTGGCGACCAAGAGCGTCTCCGGATCTTCTCGCAGAATTCGGCGCAAACCCAGAGCCGCTTTGCGCGCGTTGACGTACTCGCTCTCCTCCGCCAGCGAAAGCGCGCCGGCGGGCGATCCGACCACCGAGCCGCCGGCCACGACTACCTGCTGCGCCGGAATGCCGATCGCGAACTCGCCGTCGCGGCGCTGATCGAGCAGCCGGATGGCCTTCGCGCCTTCAAAGAGCGCCTCGCCGTGCGGCGGCGCGCTGATGAGCCGCACACGGTAGCGCTCGGCGATTTCACGCGCAGCGGCTTGCCGACCGGCAGATTGGACGACGACGCGCTCGATGCCGCCGACACGTTCGAGCGCAGCGTACGTCGCATCGTCGAACGGGAGCGGGTCGACCAATACGTTTCCCACGCCGGTGACAAAGAGGTAGCAATTTTCGGAAAGCGCGCCCGGCATCCGCTGCGCGTACCAGAAAAGGCCGGGAATCCTCGTCGTTTGAAACATCAGACGGTCAAGCCGTCCAATCGAGCATCGCGGACCATTCGGGCTTTGGAAAACGCTCTTTGCTCTTGATTGCTTCGACGTATTTGCGCTTCCCCGCACGGTTGCCCTTACCCAGCATCAAACCGCCGACCAGGCGATCCTCCCAGAAGAAAAGCGCCCGGTACCACTTCTTTTCGCGATCGATCTTGCGCGCGATTTCCAGATCTTGGCGCAGATCCGTCCCGAGGCCGAACTGCGTGATCGTTTGACCCTTGAAGAGCAGCGACGAATACTCCGGCACGTCGTGGTACTTCTCGCTGCCGCCCATCATGTTGAGCGCAACGACCTTGCCGTGCGCGCCGGCGTTATTCCAGGTCCCCATCCGATATCTGATCTCGAGGATGGGATCGTAAAAGTCGGCGACGTCGCCAGCAGCGTAGACGTCTTTCACGTTGGTTTCGAGGTGATCGTCGCACATTATGCCATTCTTGCTCGTCTCGATTCCCGACCCATCGCAAACCTCGGTATTCATGGCTAGCCCGAATCCGTACGCGTAACACTGGGCCTCGATCTCGCGTCCCGCGGTCGTGCGAACCTTCGTTATCGCGCCGTTGGAACGCACGAACTCCTCGACTTCTTCACCATAGTGCATGTGAACGCCGTCGGCCGCCGCGGCTTCGTGCAGCAGCTCGCCCGCCTCTTCGTCGATGATCCGGTGCAGGCCGCGCGGGCCGCGCATCAGCCAATGGGTCTCGAGTCCGCGCGACGAGAAGGCTTCAGCCAGCTCGTAGGCGATAAACGAGCCGCCGATTGCGACCCCCGCTCGGCTTTCGTCGATCTGCTGCGAGATCGCGCGCGTATCATCCAGATACTGAAACGGAAAGAGGTTTGCCGCTCCGTCGGCCCCCGGTTTGCCCGTGGGGTTGGGCCGCCCACCGGTCGCGATCAATAACGCGCCGTAGGGATAGGACTTGCCGTCCACGACGACGACGCGTTCCTGTGGAACGATCCGATCCACGTGCGCGCGCAGGTGCAGGTCGATGCGATGCTCTTCGTGCCAAGCGAGGTTGCGGATCATGACTTTCGCTTCGGGAATTTGCTTGCGAAGCATGGGCGGCAGGGAGATGCGGTTATAGAGCGTGTACGGCTCGTCGCCAAAAAGCGTTATTTCGCAGGCCGGATCGTGCTTGCGAAGCTGCTCGGCAGCAGTGGTTCCGGCGAACCCGTTGCCGACAATGACATACCTGCGAACGTCTGAGTTCATTGCCAGGCCGAGCTTCGCCGTCGGCAGAAGTCGTCATTCCGATGGACGTCCGGTTGGCGCAGCTTTTGGGTTCCTTTACCGTGGCGCACGAGCAATATACGTTGGCGCGCCTGGAGTACGCGGTGCATCATCCGGCCAAGCCGGCGCCGCCGCTCGTGACGTGCTTCGCCGATCCCGGCGAAGGCGCATTGCGCCTGGACTGGCCCCAAATCGAATCGCAGCTCGAAACGGCGCTTGCCTTCACCGATCGGCTCGAACGCTCTCGGCGCCGCCGCCGCGTTGCCGACCGCGCCTTTCGATCCTTCGCGCGTTCTCTGCGTGAGTTGGACCGATCCGCGCGCGCCGTTCGCTGGGTGCTCACGATCACCGAGAGCAACTACGACCTCTGACGATCGGAGCCAACCGTGCTGCACCATGTAGATATCCACGTGCGGAATATTGACGCCGCTCAAACGTTGCTCGATGCGTTGGCCGAGCACATCGGTTACCGCCGGATTACCGACTTGGACGAACCCGAGGAGCCCGGTTTCGTCGGTTATGAGACCGCGGCGGGAGGCCGCCCTCGGTTTGGCCTCATTCCCGATCCCGCTTCACTCCCGGGATCGACGAGGCTTGCCTTCGCGGTCGAAACACGCTGGCAGGTCGACGCCGCCGCAGGTATCGCACGCGAGCATGGTGCGAGGGCGTTTGAAGGCCCGGGCCTGCACCCCGAATACGGTGATTTCTATGCGGTCTTCTTCGAAGATGCCGGCGGCAACAAGTTCGAGATACTCACCGATGCGGAAGCCTGCCGGCGGGCAATCAGCCCGCGGGACGAGTAGCCAAACTCATCATCATCCGGAACCCGACCTCGAGGGCGCGCTCGTCGATATCGAACCGCGCGCTATGCTGCGGCTCGATTCCCTTGCGCGGCCCGCGGGCGCCAACCAAAAAGTAGGCGCCGGGGCGCAGTTCTTGCATGAACGACATATCTTCCGACCACATGACGATCTCGTGCGGGTCGACGAGATTCTGCTCGCCAACGACCTCGCGGGCCACCGCGCGCACGACGTCATTCGTTGCGGGATCGTTCACGGTCGGCGGATAGATCCAATGGTAATCGAAGCGATAGGTTAAGCGCATCGCTTCGCAGACGCCCGCGAGCAGACGCTCGATGCGCACCGGAAGCTCCGCGCGAATTGTCTCGTCGAAGGCTCGAACGCTTCCCTGTAACGTCGCCAGCTCTGGGATCACGTTGAAGGTCGTGCCGGAGTGCAGGGCGCCGACCGTCACGACGACCGGCTGATTCGCGGCGATTTCGCGGCTTGCGACGGTTTGAAGCATCGTAACGAACTGCGCGGCCGCGACAATCGGATCGACCGCGCTCTGCGGCAGCGCCCCATGGCCGCCTTTGCCCGCCAGCTCGATGTCGAAGCGATCCGACGATGCAAAGAACGGCCCGTCGCGAACGCCGATCTTCCCAACGTCCAGCCCGCTATAGAGATGGAGCGCAAACGCGCGATCGACGTGGGGGTTCTCGAGCGCCCCATCTTCGATCATCAGTTTGTTGCCCGAGTGTCCCTCCTCGCCCGGCTGAAAGCAGAACACGATCGTCCCGGAGATCTCGTCGGTACGTTGCCGCAACGCACGTGCGGCAGCCAAAAGGATCGCCATGTGCCCGTCGTGACCGCAGGCGTGCATGACGCCCGGCGTCAGCGAGCGATACGGTTCGTCGTTGCGCTCCTCAATCGGCAACGCGTCCATATCGGCGCGCAGCAACGTTACGGGACCCGGTTTTGCGCCTTGCAGCGTCGCCAGAATGCCGGTCTTACCGATTCCAGTGCGAATCTGCTCGAAGCCCGCCTCGCGCAGCTCGCGCTCGATGAACTTCGCGGTCGCAAACTCCAACAGCGAGAGTTCCGGATGCGCGTGAAAATGGCGGCGGTAGGCGACCAGTTCAGAGGTCAATGGCAGTAAAATTCGTCGTGTTGCGCGGCAACCCCGCACGCCAACATCAACGCAGGGGTCACTCCGGCGGCGACGGCCAACGCCCTACTTGAAATCAATTGGCTTGAACCATAACTGCGAGTTGGCATAATCGAAGATCAAATCGAAGTTCGAGAGGGTGTTGCGGCCCATGAGCCCATCGAAATCCCGGTCCTGTGCGTATTGTGCGGACGGAACCACGACCTGGACACTTCCGAAAACCCAATCGCCCAATACCATGCTGCGCATCGTGATGCCTTTGACTCCAAACGGGTGATTGCCCAACGTCATCATTTGAAACTGATCCGGCGTGCCCGAAGGAACATGATTGGGATAGCGCGAGAAAAAGTGCGGGTAGAGCGTCGTATCGGTGGCGCCGAGGTCTGCGACGAAATAGCCGTCGAGGCCGCTAAAGTTCGCTTTGAGCATCGGAATCCCATAGTCGAGACGCAGCGGCAGCGCCGACCATCCCTGCGCCGCCAGGCCTGCCGGCAGCGAACGATACATCGTCAGCTGATTCTTCTCGAAGTTGACCTCGAGTGCACCGCTTGCGATAAAATCGGTCCCGAGCAACCCGACGACGCGCCTCCCCGGCAGGTCCTCCACAAATCCGGCCGTCGAAAACGCCACGTTCGTAGCCGATAGGGTGCCGACGGCTACCGACGGCGCGGGCGTTCGCCAGATTGATATCGCCCGCAAAGCTCAAGGTATAGGCGCCGCTCGTTTCCATGCCGAGTTCCTTGGCGATACCTGGATCGAGCAGCAGGTCGGAGGATCCCGAGTCGAGCTCAAAGTCGAGCTTCCGGCCGGCCACGATCACCGGCACGAAGATGCCGTCCTGCGTAAAGTCCGCTGGGATCGCGACCGATGCCGCGCTTCCCAGATCGAAAAGCGGATGGGAGAGCGGCATCGCTAAACTTGGGACGCTGCTGGTCAGACGCTCGTAGGTCAGCAGCTGCGTCTGCTCCGTTACGGTCGAGCCGTCTCGCTCGTAGCGAACGAGGTGCGCGACGTTCCAGCCATAAACGCTGCGGTAATCGTCGTACTCCCATACTTGCCGATGGCCGTCGTAGTCGATTCTTTCGACCCGAGCCAGGAGGTAGCTATGAGCGTCGTAATAGCGGCGTTCCACCAGACCAACGCTCGGCGTCACCTCCACGACGTACCGCGGCAGCGTGCCGGCCGTCATGCCCAAGAGCTTCACGGCGCCGGTTGGATTCTCCGGCGCGCGCAACGCGACGGAGAACGGATCGACCTCCGAAAAAAGGTTCGATGATTGCGTCACCAACCCGTTGGCGTCCTCGCTCCAATGGCGCCCACTGTCGGAGCCGTTGGCCCAGACGAAGTTGCCGATGCGCTCCGTCGTCTGGTAATCACCGCCGTCCCGATAGCTTTCGGAGGTCCAGACATCGCCCTTCGCCGATTGCGTCCGTTCGACGCTATGATAGGCGCCGCGCGGCAGCGACCCGGCTGCGTGCCGGGTCAGCGCGAAGAGCTGCGCGACGGAGAGCGTCGCCGGCGCATACTGCTCACCGGCATCGGCGATTTGTACGAAGAGCATCGACAGCGCAGCAAGCGCCACGCCGAAACGCAACATGCTGGTTCTTTCAATCAGCGCGCTGGCCGCCACTGCCTGGCGCAGGATTTTGCCGCACGTGACCGAGTAGGAGGGGCGGTGGCGACTAAGCCGAGGCTGACGGACGAGCAGCTCGTCGCGATCTTCCGCACGATGCTCATGCAGCGCACCCTCGAGAACCGGGGCTTTCAACTGAATCGCCAAGGGAAGATTCCGTTTGCATCCGCGAGCGAAGGGCACGAGGCGGTGCAAGCCGGAGCCGCCATGGCCTTCGAGCGCGGCAAGGACATCCTCGTGCCCTACTATCGCGATCTCGGACTGGCGCTGGGAATCGGCCTCACGCCGTATGAAGTGCTCCTGTCGCTCTTTGCGCGCGCCGCCGATCACTCGGCCGGGCGGCAGTTTCCGCATCACTATGCCAGCCGGCGTCTGGGCTTTCACACGATCAGCTCGATAATCGCGGCGCAGCTACCGCACGCCGTCGGCGCCGCGT
>PMUK01000230.1 GCA_003166915.1 Candidatus Cybelea palsarum | reverse complement strand
CTCCGATCGGCGGCTGCGATCCGCTGCACGCTGCCAGCAAAACGAAAGCGACGCTGCTAAACACTAACGCGCTGAAATTCGAAATCTTCATAGTCTTTGCTCCTCAAACCGTAAACGAATTCGTGGCTCCGGATGTTCGCCAACCCAGCGCCGGTAAACTCCTGACTTCCGGGCTATTTCCTAGGAACGCAGTAGGTTTGCGCGGCGGTATAGGCGATGTCGACGGCCTGATCTTCCGAACGATCGATCAGCGCTCGCTGGTTGTCGAAGTGCAACCAGCTTTTGCTGTCGCGCATGGCGGGCGCCTCGATCATCTCGCTTTCGCTAAAGCCGCCCATCGCCGGGTTGGCGCGCGCGATGTTGTAGTTGAGCATCGCCTGATACAAGTGCATTAGGTCGATGGCGAGCTGGCGCTGGTGGTCGTAGGCGGTTTGTAAGTCCCACACGGCCTGGATGACCTGCGCTTTCGCCTTCGCGTCGGTTGTGAGCGCGGCGCCGTCGTGTAATTGACCGATGTTCTTCGAAATTCCGGCCAGCGAGTCGTTGAGCGTCGTTTCCTGGCGTTCGATCGCATCGCGCACGTGTAAATACTGCTCGACGTAGTTCGTCTGATGAAAGACCGTGTTGAGCGTATCGAGCTGCACGCTCGTGCCGTCTAGAACGCGGTCGTTGGCGAGCATCGGCAGCATCGCACCGTTGAAGTGATCGGCAAGGGAGTTGCAGTACGGCGACGAGATCACCGTCACGATCGTTGGAATCTCGCGCTCGGCAGGTGAGGCCGATGGCGACGGGCTCGCTATTACTACGGCGAGAAGCGCGGTTAATAAATTCAGCATTAACATTTTTAGAAAACCTGAGGGAGGAAGTGTTACTCGTTCGTCCAGTAATCCTTGAGCGCTTTACCGCGCGAGGGGTGACGAAGCTTGCGCAGCGCCTTCGCTTCGATCTGCCGGATTCGCTCACGCGTGACGCCGAACTCCTGGCCGACTTCCTCGAGGGTGCGCTGATGGCCGTCTTCCAAACCGAATCTTAAGACGAGTACCTTGCGCTCGCGCTCGGTGAGATTCTGCAGCACGTCCTGCATCTTCTCTTTGAGCAGCATGACGGATGCCGCCTCGGCCGGGGCGACCGCCTCCTGATCTTCGATGAAGTCGCCTAGGTGCGAATCTTCTTCTTCGCCGATCGGCGTTTCGAGCGAGATCGGCTCTTGCGAAATCTTCATGACCTCGCGCACCTTTTCGGGGGTGAGGCCCATCGATTCGGCGATCTCCTCGACCGTGGGCTCGCGGCCGAGCTCTTGCAAAAGTTGCCGGGAGACTTTGATCAGACGGTTGATCGTTTCGACCATGTGCACTGGGATCCGGATCGTCCGAGCCTGATCGGCGAGCGCGCGCGTAATGGCTTGGCGAATCCACCAGGTCGCGTAGGTCGAGAACTTATAGCCCTTGCGATAATCGAACTTTTCGACGGCGCGAATCAAGCCGAGATTGCCCTCTTGAATGAGGTCCAAGAAGAGCATGCCGCGGCCGACGTACTTCTTGGCGATCGAGACGACGAGCCGCAGATTGGCTTCGGTCAGCTGACGCTTCGCCTCCTCGCCGACATCGACGGTCTTCGAATCGGCGCCGTTGCGACGCCCTTCGAGCTCGCCGGCCTCGATGCGCATGGCCAGCGACTTCTCCTGCTCCATCGAGAGCAGCGGAACGCGACCGATCTCTTTGAGATACATGCGCACCGGGTCGTCGAGCGAGAGCCCGTCCGGGATCGTCTGCTCGGCCTCTTCTTCGCGCTCGGCCTCGGGTTTCTCGTCTTTTTGCTCGTCGACGAGCTCGATCCCGGCGCTGGTAATCTCTTCAAAAAATTCATCAAGCTGCTCGGGAGTGATCTCCTCGAGCACATCAAAAGCGCTATTGATCTCTTCGTAAGTCAACGATCCCGCAACTTTGCCGCGAGCGAGGAGCTTTTTCTTCAGCTCATCCAGCGTCGCCGGCGGAGCGGCGTCCGCGACCGGTGCGTTCTTTTTACGTGCCATTATCTTTTTCGTTCACCTCCTCTCTGTTTTTGCTTTGTTTCCCGCTTTGGCCCTTAACGCTTCAATTTGGCGACAAGCGTTTCGAACTCTCCGCGTAGTTCCTCCGAGACCGCCTCGCCGCAGGTGAGGCGGTCGTCGATGAGATGCGATAACTCTCGATACCGCTCCCGTGCGTCGTTCAGTCGCAACCGCTCGACCACCCGTTCCAAGTGCGCTCGCCGCTCTTCGGAATCGCCGTACCGTACGGCGGAGCTTCGGTCGCGACGTCCCAGGTCGACGACCACGTCGAGAATCTCCTGATCCTCGGCAAAGAGCCCGAAGACGTCCGCCGTGGTGCGGAGCGTACCGGCCGCCCCCACGATCCGCTCGTAGATCCGCCGATACACCTCGTTCCGGAAACGTGATGCACCGATGCGTTCGCCGTACTCCGCCGCCAGGAGCGGCTCCTCGAGCACTATGCTCACGACTTCGCGTTCGAAGGAGAGCGGCTCGAGTGAAGTACTGATGTGGCGGGTTTCCGGCAACCCAATTCCCGCGCGCGGCGCGAAGTTTGCGCTATCGGCGAGGAACCGGCTATTCCGAAGATCGTCCACGTTCACCTGCAAACGGTTCGCGACATAGACGACCCAACGGTCCCATTCCTCACGCGGCGCTAATCTTCGAATCAGCCCGGCAGCCTTGGGCATAATGCGCGCCGGAGAATCGAACCCGGCGCGAAGCTGCTCGATTTCCGCGTCGATTTTGAATTCGACTGCCGGCTTCGCAGTATCGAGCAACCGGCGAAACTCGCCGGCGCCGTGGACACGAACGAAACTATCTGGGTCGTCTCCGGAAGGGAGAGTGACAATACGCACCGGGGAGCCGGTGCTCTCTAGCGTGTTAGACGCGATGTCGATGGCTTTGGTTGCGGCGCCGCTGCCGGCAGCATCGCCGTCGAAGCAAAGATAGATGTAGTCGGCGTATTTTCGAAGTTCGGCCGCTTGCTCGGCGGTGAACGACGTTCCAAGCGCGGCGACGGTATTTTCGATCCCGGCTTGATGCAAAGCGATGCAGTCGAGGTACCCCTCGACGACGATCAAAGTGCGATCGCTTTGTGCGGCGCGGCGCGCGAGATTGAGCGCGAAGAGATGATGGCCTTTGGTATAGACCGGCGTCGTCGCGGTGTTTAGATACTTCGGCTCGCCGTCGCCGATCGCGCGGCCGCCGAAGGCCAGAACTTCCCCGGTCGTCGCGTACGTCGGCACCATCAGACGATCGCGATAGAAGTCGTAATAGCCGCGTTGACCACTCTTGACCAAGCCGGCCTTGGCGGCCAACCCCAAATCCACGCCGTTGCTCTCCAACTCGCCCACGAGACCGCTCCACGAATCGGGCGAATACCCGAGGCCGAATCGCTCGATCGTTGCGGCCATAAAGCCCCGCTTGGCGCAGTAGGCTCGCGCCGCCGCGCCTCGCTCGCCGGCAAACATGCGCGCGAAATAGGCGGCCGCGATGCGGTTGGCTTCGTAGATCGCTTCGCGCTCGCTGCGCACGCGCTGCGTCCGAGGGTCCTCAGGCTCCAGCTCGATGCCGGCTTTGGCGGCGAGCATCCGCACGGCGTCGCCAAAACCGGCGTTCTCCAACTTTTGGACGAACGTGATGACGTCGCCGCCGGCCCCACATCCGAAGCATTTGAAGAACCCACGATCGGGATGCACGTGGAACGACGGCGTCTTCTCGGAATGAAATGGGCAGAGACCGACCAAGTCGTTGCCGCGCTTGCGAAGCGGCACGTACTGTCCGATGAAGCTCGCGATGTCGATTCGCGCGCGAATTTCGCCAAGAGCGCCCTGGTCGTATCTCAATGCCACGGATTTCCCTCGAAGGGAGTTCTTCGGTTCGCCCACGTATTCCGTCGCGCGTGGCATGAAACGCATCTTCGACCCGGTTCATCACTTCATCGAGTTATCCACAGCGGAAGCGCGACTGCTCGATCTTCCGGCGATGCAGCGCTTGCGCCGGTTGCGGCAGCTGGGCCTGGCATACCTCGCGTTTCCGTCCGCCGAGCATTCCCGCTTCACGCACGCGCTCGGCGCGCTCGCAATGGGGACACGCGCATTCGACGAGTTGGTGCGCTACGGTCGTCATTTCTTTGGCGACGAAAGCGATGTGGCGTATCAACGGCGTCTCGTGCGCGCGGCACTCTTGCTGCACGATGTCGGCCACGGGCCCTTCAGCCATGCCTGCGAGGAGGTTCTCGGGGTTCGTCACGAGCGCCGCACTTCCGATATGCTGGCGTTGCGCGACGTCGCCGAGGGCATCGCCGCGCTCGAGGTCGACGCCGGTGACGTGCTCGGACTGATCGTGGCGGACGCTTCCAGCCGATACCCCGCGCTGCGCGAGCTCGTGAGCGGACCGAATCTGGATGCCGACCGCATGGATTACCTTCAGCGCGACGCCTACTTCACCGGCGTCGCGACCGGCCGCTACGACGCGGAGCAGCTCCTCGGATCGCTGCGCATCATCAGCCACGGCGGACGCCAGGTGGTCGGCATCGACCGCCGAGGCGTCGTTGCACTCGAGTCGTTCGTGATGGCGCGCTACATGATGTTCGCGTCGGTCTATTTCCATCACACGACGCGCGTGTTCGAGCACGTGCTGCACGACGTGCTGCGCGAGCTCTGGCCGAACCCACGCGCGCTCGATGAGATCGGCGAGTTCATTCGCTGGGACGACTTCCGCGTGCTCAACTCGCTCGACGATTCGCGCAGCGAGGCGGCTTACGCTCTGCGTAACCGCGTGAGGGTCTACGCTTTGGCCGCCGAGTTCAATGCCGAACGCGACCTGCGCGCCTTCGGGACCTGCGAGGCGGCGCTACGCGAGCGATTCGGCGAAGCCAACGTCTGGGCCGACTCGCAATCGCAGCTCCTGCACCGCCTCCCCTTGGGAATCGGTCAACCCTCGACCGTTCTGGTCGACGGCCCGAGCGGCCCGATCGATGCGCGCGAGGCCTCCGACGTCATCGCCAAACTCAGCGGAACTGCCTACTGGCGCAAACTCTTCGTGCGTCGATCCCCCGGCCGCGAGGATGACGTGCGCGAGGCACGCCGCATTTGCGCGGAGGTCGTCGCCGTTAGCTAATGACGCCGATTGCCGATTGCGCAGCCGCTAACCGTGCAATCGGAACGCGATAGGGCGAACAGGAGACGTAGTCCAGGTTCAAACGATCGCAGAAGGCAACGCTGCTGGGTTCGCCGCCGTGTTCTCCGCAGATGCCGATCTTGAGATCTGCGCGCGCCGAACGCCCTAGCGTCACCGCTTGCTGCATCAGCGCGCCGACGCCGCGCCGGTCGAGCACTTGAAAGGGATCCTCTTTGAGGATTCGCTTATGGAGGTAGACGGGAATGAAGGACGCCTCCGCATCGTCGCGGCTGTAGCCGTAGGTCGTCTGCGTGAGGTCGTTGGTACCAAACGAGAAGAACTCGGCATCGGCGGCGAGCTCATCGGCGACGATACAGGCTCGGGGAAGCTCGATCATCGTGCCGATGCGATACGGCACCTCCACGTTCTCTTGCTTTAAAGTTTCGTCGGCGACGCGCTTAGCGGCCTCGCGCGTCGTCTTCATCTCTTCCTTCGTTCCGACGCCGGGAATCATGACGTCGGGCCGCGCATCTACGCCCCGGCGCCGCAACTCGCAGGCCGCTTCGAAGATGGCGCGCACCTGCATCTCGTAGATCTCGGGATAGACGATTCCCAAGCGGCAGACGCGCAGGCCGAGCATCGGATTCTGTTCGTGCAGCTGCTGGACGCGGCGTAGCAGCGCTTCCTTCTCGCGATATTCCGCCGACTCGATGCCTTTGGTGAGGCGCAGCTCGGTCGTTTCGACGAGCAGCTCTTCAAGCGACGGCAGAAACTCGTGCAGAGGCGGATCGAGCAGCCGGATCGTCACCGGTAATCCCTGCATCGCTTCCAAGATGCCGAGAAAGTCGTCACGTTGAAAAGGCAGCAGCTTTTCAAGCGCTTTCGCCCGCCCGTCGACGGTGGTCGCCAAGATCATTTCGTGGACGATCGGGAGGCGCGCGGGCTGCATGAACATATGCTCGGTGCGGCAGAGACCGATGCCCTGCGCGCCGAGCTCGCGCGCCTTCACCGCATCCTCGGGCGTATCGGCATTCGCCCAAACCTGCATGCGCCGCAACTCGTCAGCCCACGACAGAAACGTCGCGAGCCAGTCGGGCAACTGCGATGGGGGCGGAATCAATCGCAGTTGCCCGATAGCTACGTTGCCGGTCGTACCGTCGATCGTCACCCAATCTCCTTCGCGCAGCTCCCGGCCGCCGAAGCTGGCGCGTTTGTTGCGCAGATCGATTCGAATGGCATCGCAACCCGTGACGCACGGTTTACCCATGCCGCGCGCGACGACCGCCGCATGCGAGGTCGCGCCGCCTTTTTGGGTAAGCACTCCCTCGGCGGCGATCATGCCGTGGACGTCGTCGGGCGTGGTCTCGGTTCGCACGAGGATCGTCTTGCGGCCCTGCTCCTTCCAGGCGACGGCATCTTCCGCTGAAAAAACGATCTGGCCAGCCGCGGCGCCCGGCGCGGCGTTGAGCCCCTTGCACGCGACGGCGATGCGCTCGTTGGGATCGATGCGGGCGTGGAAGAGCTGGTCGAGCGACTGCGCGTTGACCATTCCGACGGCGCGTCGCTTGTCGATGAGTCCCTCTTCAACCAGATCGCGCGCTATTTTTACCGCAGCTTCCGCCGTGCGCTTTGCGTTGCGGGTCTGCAGCATGAAGAGCTTCCCGCGCTCGACGGTAAACTCCAAGTCCTGAACGTCGCGATAATGGCGCTCCAGACGGGTGGCGATCTCTTCGAACTGCGCGTAGACCTTCGGCTGAAGCCGGGCGAGGTCCGCGATCTTCTCCGGAGTGCGAATACCCGCAACGACGTCCTCACCCTGCGCGTTGGTGAGATACTCGCCGAAGAGCTTGCGCTCGCCGGTGTTCGGATCGCGCGTAAATGCGACGCCGGTCCCGGAATCGTCGCCCATGTTTCCAAAAACCATCTCCATGACGTTGACGGCGGTACCCCAATCGTCCGGAATTTTGTTGAAGCGCCGGTAGTCCACGGCGCGTTTGGAATGCCAGGAATCGAAGACGGCTTGTATCGCGCCATAGAGCTGCGTGTGCACGTCCTGCGGAAATTCTTTGCCGTGCTCGCGCACGATGGATTTGAAACGAGCGACGAGCGCCTTCCAAGATGCGGCGTCGATTTCGGCGTCGGTCCGAACGCCGAGGGACGTGCGAGCGGCGTCGATCAACTCTTCGAAGCGATCCTTACCAATGCCGAGCACGACGTTTGAAAACATCATGATGAAGCGGCGGTACGCGTCCCAGGCGAAGCGCTCGTTGTTGGTCAGGCGCGCGAGCCCGGCGACCGTGTCGTCGTTCAAGCCGAGGTTGAGGATCGTATCCATCATGCCCGGCATCGACACGCGTGCGCCGCTGCGAACCGAAACGAGCAGCGGGTTTTCGGCGACGCCGAACTTCTTGCCGGTGCGCTTCTCGAGTTCGCGCATCGCGACGTCTATTTGCTCTTGCAGCCCCTCCGGGTATGCGCGGCCGGCGTCGTAGAACCGCAAGCACGCCTCGGTCGTGATCGTAAACCCGCTGGGCACGGGCAGACCGGCAGCCGTCATCTCCGCCAGGCCGGCGCCTTTGCCGCCGAGCAAATTGCGCACGGCTTTGGGATCCGAGTCCGACGCGAGTGCGCTGGACTCGTCGAAGAAATAAACGAACTTCGTCATCGCAGGCGTTCCCGCAAGTGCCCGGCGAGCCGATCGGCCGCAATGCGCTCCTGCTGCATCGAATCGCGCGAGCGCAACGTCACGCTTCCATCAGCCATCGTCTCGTAGTCCACGGTGACGCAGAACGGCGTGCCGATTTCGTCTTGACGGCGGTAGAGCTGACCGATGTTTCCCTCGTCGTACTGCGTCCGAAACTCCGACCGCAGCGCCGCCTCGATACTCGTCGCCCGCTCGACGAGCTCGGGCTTGTTGCGCGCCAGCGAAAAGACCGCGACCTGCACGGGAGCGATGAAGGGATGGAATCGCAGGACCGTACGCTCCGTCTCCTTCCCGTTGGGATCGACGCTGCGTTCGCGCTCGTAAGCGTCGATGATGAAGGTGAGGGCGGTGCGGTCCATCCCGGCGGAGCTCTCGATCAGCAGCGGTGTATAATTCGTCTTGGCCGCTTCGTCGAAGAAACGCAAGTCTTTGCCTGAGAGCGCCATGTGCGCGTCGAGGTCGTAGGTGCCGCGATGCGCGATCGACTCGAGCTCTCCCCAGCCCCACGGAAAGAGATACTCGACGTCGATGCCGGCCTTGGCATAATGCGGGCGCTCCGATTCCGTCAGCTCGTAGAAGCGCAGACGCTCGGAAGCGATGCCGTAGCTCGCATACCAGTTCTTGCGGCGCTCTACCCACGCACGAAAGGTTTCCATGTCGGCGCCGTCGTCGGGAACGAAATACTCCAGCTCCGCCTGTTCGAACTCGCGAACCCGAAAGGTGAAGTTTCCCGGCGTGATCTCGTTGCGGAACGATTTGCCGATCTGCGCCACGCCGAACGGCGGCCGCTTGCGCGCGCTTTGGTAGATATTTTTGAAGTTGACGAAGATGCCTTGCGCGGTCTCCGGGCGCAGGTACGCCACCGACGACGTGTCTTCCATCGGGCCAATCGAGGTGCGCATCATCAGATTGAAGTTGCGCGGCTCGGTAAACGAGTCTTTGCTGCCGCAGTCGGGGCACTGCGAGCGATCCTTGAGATGGTCGGCGCGAAAGCGGTGCTTACAGACCTTGCAGTCGATCATCACGTCGTGAAAGGCGTCGATGTGCCCCGACGCCTTCCAGACCATCGGGTGCATGATAATCGAGGAGTCGAAGGCGACGACATCGTCGCGCAACTCGACGGTATCGCGCCACCAGGCACGCTTGACGTTCTGCTTGAGCACGGCCCCCAGCGGCCCGTAATCCCAGAACCCGTTGATTCCGCCGTAGATCTCGCTGGATTGAAAGATGAAACCTCGGCGCTTGGCAAGGGCGGTGATCTCCTCCATCGTGACGCGGCGAGCCGGGGCTGCAGTTTCCACTGGGTCGCTAGATTTATCGCGCCCGTCGCAAACCCCCGCCGTAGCGGCGGCCGCGCCACTCGACGCCTCGCCCGACGAACGTGCAATAAAGCGACGTCGCAAAGATGGCCAGCGTGACCGCGAGCCCCAACGGCAACGCCAATCCCGAGCCGGGCCGGAAACGAGCCCGCCGCATCCCGAACTCGCCGACGGCGACGATTGCCGCACCGCTCAGCACGAGAACGGCAACGGCAAGCCACTGGCGCTGGATCAGAGCGACGAGCGCGACGATCGGCGAAATCGGCGAAACGCAAGCCAGAAGCGCCGTCCCGGCGATTGCTCCGAACGGACGCCCCCGCGCCCCGATTGCAAAGTTCTTGACGAAACCTTGCCATATCTGTGCGAAAGACACATACATGCGCGTGCGGACGAGGCCACCGGCGCCGGCGAGAAAGATTCGAAATCGGCCGTCCCGCTTGAACCGGCGCGCTAGCTCGAGATCCTCGGCGATCTCGGCGCGAACGGCTTCGTGCCCGCCGATTGCGTCGTATGCCATGCGTGAGACGAGGATGTATTGTCCGTTGAAGATCGCCACATCGGGCTTGCGCGGGTCGTTGACGTCGTCGGTAGCTCCGACGCCAAGTATAATGACGAAAAGAATCGTCGGCAAGAGCAGGCGTTCGGCGAGGCCGATCGTCTGCTGATCGGTCAGCAGGCTCACAACGCCGTAGCCGTTCTCCAGCGCACATTGAAGGGCCGAGGTCGCCGCGAGCGGCTCGTGCTCGGTGTCGGCATCGGTGAAGAGGAGCCACGCTCCGCGAGCGATGCGCGCACCTTGCGTCAGTGCCCACGGCTTACCAACCCATCCGTCGGGAAGCTGCTCGCCGGCGACGATCTTCAGGCGCGGATCGCGCTGCGCGATTGCATCGACGATGCTGCGGGTGGCGTCCGTGGAGCGATCATCAACGACGATCACCTCAAAGTTTGAATAGCGCGTTGAAAGCAGCGAGTTTACGCAGCGCGCGACGTTCTGCTCTTCGTTCCGAGCCGGCACGATAATGGAGAGACTCGGGAGGCTGCTTTGCGGTTCGCGTGGCTCGATCTTGTTTCGCGAGCGCAGGACGACGTCGAGCGCCCGCAAAGCGAAGATGAGGTTGGCGGCGCTCAACAAGAGCGCGACGCTGATTAACACCGGGAACCTATTGGTTCTCTCTGAGGTAAGCGGCGACGGCGCGTTTGCCCGCGCGCGCGAGCCACGCCTCGACGATGACGTCCTTCAGTTGGCTCGTCGGAATCTTATCGAGCCGTATCAGCACCGCGGGGTAGCCGTCGAAATGCGGCGTAGTGAAGTAAACCTTCGGATCGCTCGCCAGTAAGACGTCTTTCATCTCGAGATCGGGCGTACGCACGCCCAGGATCGGCCCTTTCGGTGCGCGATCGCCCAACGCCGCGAGATCGGCGCGTCGCAATGGTCGCTCCCACGCGAAGAACTTCTGGTTGACGATCCACGCCGATGTGCCACTCGAGCCAACTTCTTCGCTCGTGCCGGGCAACTTAAGTGCGATCCGGCGCACGTCACGCCACGTAGCCATAGCGCTTAGAAAGGCTCCTCCATGGACGGAAGTCTTATCGCGCCAACGGCAGCCTGTGAACTGGAAAGCGGTCGCTCCGAGACGCCACATTACCGAAAGCCTATCGCAAAGCTCTCGTCTTTTCAACCGAGAGTCTCCCGCGTAATGGAAGCAGCGTTTCGTTCCGTTGCGCCGCTCATTCCGGCCGGGTCAAATCTTCAAGAGGCGCTCGCATTCTACACGGCTCATATGGGGTTTGAAGTCACCTGGCAAAGGTGGGGCCGCTCGAGGTAAAGCCCTGGGGACGGCGCGAGTTCCACGTTATCGTTCCGTCCGGCGTGTGCTTTCAGTTTCATGAGCACGGCTAGCGGCATTTGGCGTGATCGCTGGTGGCACTGGGAGAGCTTTCGACTGCGTTTCTGCCGCAGTTGCCCAGGCGCGCGGCTTTACGCGAATGCCTCACGTCATGTCGACTCAAGTTTTTCCAATTAAGCACACCACCTCAGCTTGCCGCCTTGTCAGTGCGAGGGATGGGATTGAGCTGGGGCGTTTCGATGGTGTCGACTGTTGACGTGATACATCAAACAGCTCCGGGTTCGATTCCCGGACGCTCCAGCCGCACAGCTCACCCTGTTGCGAAGTCGTTGGCGATGTGCTATCGTCGGCTGAGTATCACGCCAACAGCACATCGAAACGCGCGAGGCGCCGCAGTAATGCGGCGCCTCGTTCTTTTGATAGCTCGCGTGATCGCTCGGTCATCCTTCGTCCTTCGACTGCGCTCAGGATGACATGACTGCCCTCAGGATGACATTACTGCGCTCAGGATGACAATGCGGGTGACACTGGGAGAGCTTTGGGCTGCGTCTCTACCCGCAGTTGGCCGCAGGCGGCGGCGATGTCGCGGCCCATGTTTTGGCGCACCGTAACCGGAACGTCGGCGTCGTCGAGGATTTTTGCAAACTCCCAAATCCGCGGATCGGTCGTCGCGGCAAATGGCGCGTCGGGCGTCGAGTTATAAGGAATTAGATTGACGTGGTACAGGTGGCCGCGCATGAGCGCAGCCAACTCGCGCGCCGATTCGGGGCTATCGTTCACCCCCGCCAGCATCACGTACTCGAAGAAGACTTTGCGCCGCGTCTTTTCGACGTACCGTTCGCAGGCCGCCATCAGTTCCGAAAGCGGGAAGCGGCGGTTGACCGGCATGAACGACGAGCGTAGCTTGTCGTTGGGCGCGTGCAGCGAGATCGCGAGGTTGACTTGGCAATGCTCGCCGGCGAAGGCGTCGATCTTGTCGACCAAACCGACGGTCGAAATCGTGATATGGCGATGCCCGAGTCCAAAGCCCTGCGGATCGTTGAGCAGCGCGACGGCCGCCATCACGGCATCGTAGTTGTGAAAAGGCTCGCCCATCCCCATGAATACGATGTTGGTAATGCGTTTGTCGCGCGCTTTGAGCTCGCGCGCGAAGAACCACGCTTGATCGAAAATTTCGCCGGCGGTGAGATTGCGATTGAACCCGGCCTGCCCGGTCGAACAAAACGCGCACGCAAACGCGCACCCTGCCTGCGACGAGAGGCAGAGCGTCGTGCGACCGCCGTAGTGCTCCATCAGCACGGCCTCGACTTCCATGCCGTCGTACAAGCGAAATAGGCCCTTGGTCGTCTGCGCGTCCTGCGATCGCTGCAGCAAGACGGGCTCGATGGCGGAAAATGCAACGCCGTGCGCGACGAGCGATTCGCGCAACTCCTTCGGCAGCGGCGTCACCTCGCCAGGCCCCCCGAGCAGCTCTTTGGTGGCCGCGCGATAAAGCTGGCGCAACCGGTACGGTTTGAGGTCGTAGTGCGCAATAAACTCCCCGACATTCGGAAAGCCGGCGCGCGCTACGACGTCGCGCAACCAAATCTGTAACGGCTCGCGTGTCATTCGAAGAGACTCGATTGAAGGGCTTCTTCTTCGTCACCCTTCGACGTGCTCAGGGTGACAAGGGGAGGAGGAGGTTCGTCGAGCTTAGTGCGCACGGCTTTGAGATCGTCCCACACCATGCGTTTGACGGCCTCGATTTCACCGCCCGTCTGCCGCAAGATATAGGCCGGATGAAAGGTCACCATCAGCGGCGTTTCCCGCGGCCCGATGTACCAGCGGCCACGCATCTTGGTGATTTGGAAATCGCGTCCGAGGAATGATTTGGCCGCGGGCGCACCAAGTGCCAAGATTACCTCTGGTGCGACGATCTCGATCTGTTCGTCGAGAAAGGACCGGCAGTTCTCCATTTCCTGCGGCTCGGGGGCACGGTTGCGCGGACCGTTGAGGCCGGGCGCCGTCGGCCGGCACTTCACCGTGTTGCAAATGTACACGTAAACGCGCGGCAGCCCGATCGCGCCGAGCATTCGATCCAGAAGTTGCCCGGCTCGACCGACGAAAGGGCGCCCCAGCTCGTCTTCGGTTTCGCCGGGACCTTCGCCGACGACCATCAAACGCGAGCTCGGATCGCCCTCGCCGTAGACGTTGTTGCGGCGTTCGTATCCGATCGCGCACTTGCGGCACTCATCGGCCGCGATCGCGGCTCGCGAAAGAAGCTCCCGCCGGCGCTCGCGCTCGCTCTCTTCCATTTAAGCGGGATCCTCTTTCATCAGGGAGACGGCCTTGCCGGAAGCCACGACCTGGCACGAACCGTCGCCACCTTCGGTGACGTAGAACTGCAGGCCGATCACGGCGTCGGCTCC
>PMUK01000093.1 GCA_003166915.1 Candidatus Cybelea palsarum | reverse complement strand
CACGAAAGTCGGTCAACTCCAGCTTCAGGCCTTCGAAAATCGTCTCAATGTTCTGATCTTTCACTTTGGCGTCGCCTACTTGGACTTTGGCTTTAGATTGAAATTCACCGCGCTGCAGTCGCATCGCAGCGCCTCCGCTGTACCCTTTGAAAATGATACATGGAGCCACGACCCGCAAACGTCGCAACTAACACATGCGAGTAACTCCGCGAATGAGTCAACTACGGGTCCAAAGTCTTTTTTACCAAAGTTTGCCCACTCGTTATAATGGACCGCTTTATTGACAGCCCATTGTTCAACGTTTTGGGCACCCGATGCGCGCGAGAGAGCTTCCTTGCTCCTTGCAGCCGCGTCGCGGAGCTCTATATTTCCCCAGGACTGGGCCGCGTCGGCGGCTTTGCCGTATAGCTCCTTCAACCGTCCAATGACGTTTGGAAGGAGCTCCCCCAATTCGTAGTTTCCGTCCGCATGAAATACTACGGACGCGCCGAGTTGATCGGCCAGGAACCGCGACACGTATTCAAGGTGCTGCCTCAGGGCGGCCGCCGCCGATTCGACTTTGCCCTTCGCGAGAGAGTCACGAATTTCGCGCCATATCTCTACGTTTGATTCGACAAGGGGACCCGTGTCGATCGTCCAGCTGTGAAACGCCAACGATGTCTTGGAGCTTACAAGGCTGGCTGAACGCATTTGCTCAGCCCAAACGCGATCGTGATGGCTCGAGGGGCACGGCGAGCTCGTCGGTATCTCGAAGCCGTGCCGCAACTTCGCGCACCGTTTCGCCGCATTTCGCTATCACCGGCGCCCGGCGCTCGACGGCGCTCACTCGAACGCGGGAGAAGAAGCCAGGATTGCGCGCGCGCATCCAATCGATGCCCTGGCGAACGAGCTTCATCTCGTAAATGGTATACCCGAGTAGTCTGCGGCCGAGAAGCGTGGCGATCACGGTGCAAACCATCAACGGCAGAATGATCGTGTAATCGCTCGACATCTCAAAGACGATCATGATCGACGTGATCGGTGCCTCTGCGGCAGCGGCAAAGACCGCCGCCATCGCGACGAGGCCATAAGCGGCGGCACTTGCCGTCCAGGTCGGAAACGCGGTATGGGCTAAGGTGCCGAACGCGTCCCCGAGCATCGCCCCGGTAAACAGTGAAGGCGCGAAAATGCCGCCGCTGCCGCCAGAGCCTAGCGTCAGGGAAGTCGCAAGCGGTTTCAACACGGCGAGCGCGAGCGCGTGCAGCGCGGGAACGTGTCGCGAAAGTACCGCGTCCACGCTGTCATACCCGACTCCAAAGACTTGCGGATACCTGATGCCGATGGTGCCTACGAGACCGAAGCCTAGCGCAGCCTTCGCCCATCCCCCGATGCGCCACGCGTCGAAGCGGTCCTCAACGTAATACAGCAACTTCACGAAACCGGCAGCCCAGAAGGCCGCAACGACGCCGAGCAGAGCATAGAGCGCGAGCTCGGCCGGCGAGACGAGATAGAACTCCGATGCGGTAAAAGAAGGATGATTGCCGAAGAACGAGCGTGCGACAACCGCGGCGACCACGCTGGCAACGACGATCGAGGCGAACGAACGCGGCTCGAATCTCCCGAGAATGACTTCGGAGGCGAAGAAGACTCCGCCGATCGGCGCGTTGAACGTTGCCGAGATCCCGCTCGCCGCGCCGCAAGCTACGATCGCCGAGCCGATTTGCACGATCGGGCCCTCGCGCCCGCAGCTTCCGCCAAAACCGATACAGGTGGCCGAAGCCAAGCTTTTTACGGCGATGACGCGCGGTCGGATTATGCCGGCGCGTAACGCGACCGCTGCCATCACCTCCGGAACACCGTGACCCTTGGCCTCCCTCGCAAATCGCTCGACGATGAAGCTCGTGATGATGCCGCCGATAATCAGAACCGGCACAATGTTCGCACGGCCGAGAAATGATAGGGCCGGCGCGAGAACACCCATGGCAATGCGCGACTCGCCGAAGATCAGGTAGCGAAACGCCACCGCTCCGAAGCCACCGCCGAGCCCCACGATTATTGCAGCTAGCAGCAAGTACGTGCTCTGGGACAACGAGAGACGTCCGAACTCGAAGCGATAGCCGCGCGTCGTTTCGACATACCGAGCACTCGGTAACCGCAGCTTGATCGCTCCGAGGTTAACGCTCCTACCAATTACTTTCAGCGGAGTTGCCTGCGTTGCTTTTTGGGCGGCCAAATAAGCCGGCTGGCGCTCGGCCGAGGCGCGACGAACGAGACGAGGTCGCAGGACCGAGTGCCCGCCGCCCAAACGTTGACGGCGTGAACGCCCTGCAGACCTTTGCCAGGGACATCTGGATTGCCGATGGTCCGATGGTACGCTCTTGGGGGACTTCGTTTCCAACACCGATGAGCGTGGTGCTCAGCGACGGCTCGCTTTGGGTAAACTCGCCCGTCGCCGCAACCCGCGACCAAGGGGCTTGGAAGGCGGCCGAGATCGATCAGCTGCTTTTTCGCGGCAGTATCGTGCTTTCTGAGACGGAGTTCTTTCATTCAAAACTACGGATTTAAGCGCAGGCGCTCGTTGCTCAACGCGCTGAAGCGTCTCGGCGGCGTAATGGGTGGCGACTCGCCACGTGATCTGCGCTTCTCGTTCGTCGGCAAGCGCCGGCGACGCTTGGGTGAGGAATCGTTGCGCAAGCTCCGCTCGTGGGACTTCGACAAGATCGTCATCGCGCACGGCGATCTTACGATCGATAACGCACGACAGCTCGTAGAGCTCGTTTCGGTAGCTATAGCAGTTATCGGGCGGCCTCCGTGCTCAAGAGGATCATTTCCGCCCCGCGCGCGCTGGGTTTAACACCCGAGAACTCACAGCAGCAGTCGTTCACCAGCAGCGGAGTCTTCGGTCAACCTCCGTCCCTCGCGGTCACAATGAACGGGGCGACGTAAAGTTGCGTGCCTCCGCGGAACTGCAGCCATAGCTTATATATCCCCGGCTGCTGCAACTTAACGTTGAGTTGCATGTCTGGTGAGGAGATAGAAGAAGCCGGTAGCGGCTTCATTACCGTCTCGCCTGTTGAAGCCGAGCCCCTTAACGAATGCTGTGCGGAGAGCGGCATCGGATGGGCGTGCACGTAGGTCAAATTGCCGGCATTGAGAAAGACGGCATGGGCCAGCGCGCCGAGATACGGATGCAGGTCGGCCGCGGGAATGCCGCCTTCGAGAATGTGCACGACTAGCCTCGTCGGCATTTGCGTGGAGAGCTTGTCCGTGGAGATGCGCACGACGTATGGTCCGGTTCTTGAGATCGTCCCACGCTCGCTCAGGTCGCGCGTTGCACGGGTCGAGCCGCCAAGGTCGAGATCGAACCGAAAGACCTGGTGCCCGAAGCCTTGTGGTTCCGCGTCGGCGTAAACGTGATAGAGCCCTGGGCTGGGGAATTCTTGCTCCAAAAGAAAGTGACCGTCGGGTTGCAAGATCGGGTGTACGTGAAGAAAAGTACTGAAGTCGTCGCTCACGATGATCATGTGCAGCAGCTTGGTCATGTCGATACGGTACGATCGGATTGCCGCAGCGGATCCAATAGGGGTCATCCACACGTCGAGATGTCGATGCAATGAATTATTTCCGATTTGTGGCGCGAGCAGATATCCCATTGCGCTTGCCGTTCGACTCTGAAGCGCAAACGTGCCAGGAATCGGCGGGGCCGGGGTGGCGGCCGCAACCAACGTCAGTATCGCGCCGGCTAGGATTGGATACGTTCGCACGATCGTTCCTCCTCAAGATAATGGGCCGTCAATATTGTGGGTTTTCTGCAAACGGCTGCGGCGCGTAGCTCTATTTGTAGCACGACGTTCACCCGGATCGCGCCTGCGCCCTCGTTGCAGCACGTCCTGCTGGATGCCGTACTGGAGCATTTGGAATCCCACAGCCCAAACTACCGCAGTACTTGCCGCCATTTACCGTCGTGGCATAGAACGTGCCCTTCAGGAGCGTCAACCTCCCGTAAGGGTTCTTGCCATCTCCGCCTGAGCCCAAGTTATGGAGCACGCGCTCGTTGCCAGCCGTACTCGCGCTAAAGACAGTGCCGTCGCTATCCTCGCCGCCCTCGGCCGTCGTGCCGTAGAGCGTGCCGTTCGACGCGGTCAATGGTGCGCGGGGATCTTCGCCGTCTGAGCCGCCTTTGAAGCCATACAGCACGTGCTCCTTGCTTGAGGGTGCGATACTTCTGGCAGCACATGCGAAGGCACCGTGCGACGTTCCTTAGTGAGCGTCGATCTTACGGCGGCGGTATGGACGGACCTTGCTCGGTCTTTGGGGACGCACTACGCAGCGGCGAGTTGGAAATGCCCGCTGCTTCGCGAATTCCGTCAACATCTCGAACGAGCGCATCGCCCAACGAATCCTTCGGCGGACAAGTCAGATCGGGGGATTCCCAGCTCTGCCACGTAATACGCGTCGACGTTCCAAACGACACGCTCTTCATGCAGGGAACGGTAGCTGCGTTGCCTTTGCGCGCAGCAGCCAAGTCTGAGAAAAAAATCACCGCTATCGTTGGGGGCACGGCAAATGGCTTCGGGGTAACCACTGCAGCACCGCCGCGCTCTTGCAGTGTCACCGAGCCCTTTCCATCTGACCAGACTTGAATAGTATATCCGTACGAGTTCGTCGAACCCGAGTTCACTATAACGGCGACGTCGCGAGGCGCGGCGCCTACGAAGCTTGCAATCGCGATCACCGCAAAGAGTGTTGCACGCAACTGCATCTTAAGAGCCTCCGATTCCATTGTGCATGCCCAGCCATTCTTCAACGTTACTTGCAATCTTTCCAAGGTATCGAATGCTTGACCAGGCCTGCGGCTTGCAGCGCACGTCTCATACCAGCAGCTTGAGCGGCGCGTTGATGGGAGGAAGGCTTTCGCGTAGCGACGCGGGTTGGCCATCGGAGGGTTCCCGCAAGACGAGGGCCGGCAGTCACCGAATTTAACGTCAAATCGGCCGGACGTACTGCACCGTACTTGAGACGTTCTCAGCCTTACTCGACCCCGGTGGAGCAGTGCCAGACTCGAACATCACATGATCGTAGTCCCCAGGGGCAACG
>PMUK01000249.1 GCA_003166915.1 Candidatus Cybelea palsarum | reverse complement strand
TCCTCGCCGCCGTTTCCAACTGCGGGTGGCGGCGGCTCTTCGGAACCGTACGGACGTCAACGAGCGACTCGATCGAGGCTTCGCGAATGAGGCGCGCGAGTTCTTCCGCAGGCGCAGTTCCATGTCCGAGCGTGAGCAGCCGCGGCGCCATTCACGGCTCTTCGCTAATAGTGTGAACATTGCCGCCTGTGCGGTTTGTACGCATTAGCGCGCTCTTCTTACGTCGTCGGGCGTAATCGTTGGTGAATGATTAACCCACGAGGTGCGCTCGTGATCGATGATCGCGGCCAGAGCTTGATCGGACAGTTGTGAAAATGAGGGCATCGTTGCGGCGAACGTCTTCCCCGCGATCACTTTGCCGTGCAGTCCTCTGAGGACGATCTTAATTTGCTGCTTCGGATCGCTTGCGCCGACCACTGGGTCGCCCGCGAGCGACGGAAACGTGCTGGGAACACCCGCACCAGCCGCTCCGTGGCAGGAAGAGCAATTGATGGCATAACCGGACGCGCCCGAGGCTTCATAGTCAAATCCCCCAGCCGCGCCTTTCCCGCTATAGGCTGGCGCTTTCTGGGCTTGATCGCCAGCTGCCGGCTCGTTCGCAGCAGCAAGAGCGAGATTGCTCGCGTATGTTGGCGTTGCCGCAAACTGCGCCGGCGTGTTGAAGAATTCCAAGCCGTACCAACCCGCCCAGGCGGCAACAACCGCCATCATGACCCAGGTCCACACCGGTATTGGGCCGTGCGATTCAGCGCGTTCGGGATCGAACGGTTCATCGCCGCTAAACGAGTTGATGTCGATGTTCAACACGCCGTGGACCGTGGAGCCGTCGCGCAGTCCGGTTACGGTAATTCCGGGGCCGTTGCGAACCGTAAAGTGAACGATTCGGGTACCGATTGTTCCCAAGGCATCAACGGCATGCAGCCGCAGCCGGTGTTCTCCGTCTTCGATCTTGGTCGTGTCCAGTTGGAACGTCGCGGGCGAACGGTATGTGGCGAGCGGTTCCGCATCGTCATCGAGATATACCGAAATCGATCTGGGACTCGCGGCTTCCATCAGCGGTCGTCTTTGAGGATCAGTTGTTTGGGATGGCTCGGATCGGTCTCTCCAGGCGATACCATCGCGCGGACCGCAAAAAGGATCGTCCACAAGGTGACGACAGCACCGGCAATAGCGATAATCCAGCCAAGCGGATCGGCGCTGAACGGTCGAACGTCCATGGACATGCCGTTCATCGCTTGCCTGCGCCTTTGAGCGGCACTTGTTTTAGCGATTTCAAGTATGCGACCAAGTCCTGCGCTTCTTGCGTCGCGATGACGACTCGTCTCGTGGGGGCATAGACAGGAGGCACCGGAACGGTAATATCACCCGGATCTGCGTGTGCTTTGATTTGATAGAGCCAGGGATATGCTGGCATGATGGAGTTCGAGACAAGCGATCGCGGCTCGTATAAATGGATGTATTGCCAAACGTCGCTGGGTTGGCGCGATCCGATGTTGCTCAAATCCGGCCCATTACGTTCCGACCCCAGAAGCTCCGGCGTTGCATACGCGTAGTCGCCGGCGATCGAGGGACGCCCAAAGACGAGATCCTGTTTGAGGGGGCGCACCTGCTGCGTATGGCAATACGAGCAACCCTCCGCGACGTAAATCTCACGCCCACGCGCTTGTTGCGCGGTCAGCGGCACGACACCCGGCGCAGGCGGTGTCTGCGATAGTACCCACCCTGGCAGCGCGCCCATGAAGAGTGCGAGTACCCCATAAATGATAAACGGAATCCCAACGAGCATGACGACGTTATTCATTCCGCCCTTCATGCGGGTGCCGCCCCGATCGCGCCTGGGTTTGGCTTGCGGCGCGCAAACGTCATAAGATATACATTGTAAGCAAACAATAAATGTGCCACGAACATCATCGTGCCGCCGATAGAGCGGGCCATCCAATACGGCGCGGCCGATTCTACGGAGGTAATAAACGGATCGCCTTGCGCCCAGTTCAGACCTTGGATCGTGCCGCCGATGGAAAGAGCGATGACGTAAATCGTTACGCCGATCGTGGCCAACCAGAAGTGCAGTCCGGCTGCCAACGAGCTCGGCTCTTTTCCGGTGGCTTTCGGAAGCAGTCCATAGATGCAGCCCCACGCAACGAATGTTATGAACCCGTACATGGTCGCATGGGAGTGCCCGACCGTGTAACTCGTGAGATGCCAGATGCTCTGAAGGCTGCGCAACGCCTCGATCGTTCCCTGCGAAGACCCAAGGAAATAGTACGCAATGCCGACAACGATGAACGGCAGCGCCATCGAGCGGCGCACGCGTTCCCATCGGCCCCGAATCGTCAGAACAAAGTTTCCCGTCCCCGCAAACACGGGCACTAGCATCCCAACACTAAAGACGATTGCCAGCGTTTGAAACCACCATGGTATTGGCGTGAACTCGAAATGATGGGCGCCAATGATCGGGTAGAAGACCAGATTCGTCCAGAACCCCAGTACTCCAAGCGCATAGGAATAGATGGGCCGATTCAGCAGCTTCGGGAGAGCATAATAGATGGCGCCGAGTGCGAGAAACGTAAACCACATCCCCACGGCGTTGTGCATGTAGAAGCCTTGCACGGCGACCTGCCCCAGGCCGTGCTGGTAAAACGGAATCGCGGACGTGACGGCCAAGATCGTCGTAAAGATGTATGCCCCGACGATGTACCAATTCGAAATATAGATGTACCGCTCCGTGCGCTTGGCAATGGTTCCAACAATCGCAATGGCGCTCAGGACTACCGCAGCCACGAAGAATATCGCGACCCACCAGACCCACTCGCGGTACTCTTGATCGCCGTTGTTGATTCCGAGATCGAGTGTAATAGCCCCAAGGACAGCGGCGATATTGTAGCACCAAAGCGCTGCCCACGCGTAGCCTTTGCCCCACAACGCGATGCCCGAGGAACGCGCGGTAACGTACAGTCCGACGCCCGTCAGGGCAACCGAAGCGAAGCCGTAGAAGGTGCCATTGGTGTGAATCGCGCGCAGGCGCCCAAAAGAAAGATACGGATTCGTCGCGAGATCCGGATATGGGAATTTGAAACTCAGGAGAACTCCTATGGCGGTGGCAATTAGCAGCCAGACCGTCGCGGATATCGTAAACGCGGCGAAGAGCTCGGCGTCCCCGTGATCGGTGGGTGCGGCACGCTGGGCGGCGTCCATCATAGAAGGTCCGGTGGCGTCGTGTGTAATTGCCACTTCCCAGCTAGTGCGCATCCTGGCAATCGCGATAACGCTCGACCAAGACGCGTGCTACAAGACGGATGGGTCACGGACCGCAGAGCCGTGTCGAAGCGGCGAGGATTGCGGCGTCATCGCGGTTCGGTCGGCGCAACATCTTTGTGTCCATTACGTCTCACCTTTCTCTTGGTGGCTCAATGACCCAGGTCAATTCGCGCAGCCTCAGGAGTCTTGTCGAAGCAGCTGGCCATCGGCCAAGTCCCGTTTTCGTCATTGCAACCGCTCAGCAAACTCCGCCAGCAACAAAAGGATGAGGGGCCCAAGTGAGCCTGGAAGCGCCGTCTAAACGCCTTCGCCTCTTCGAGAGACTCAGAAACGATGAGACGCTTTCGTTCAAACTTAATGCTCTCGGAACAACGAAGCGCGAGAAGTTCGCCAGGGCGCAAACACGCTCAGAGCGAGGTCTGGCCGGTATGGTACCGCCGCATCTATCTCGTAATTTGAAGAGCAAATGATGGGCTTGGAGTTTCGGCGCATCATATGCCTACGAACACGTCGGAATATTTGGCTGCGTGCGAAACTCGAACCGTCGCGGCGATCGTGACCACGCCATTACCGCAACGCAATGCTTGGCCCCCATGCTCCTCGTGCACGTGTCCGGTCGCGAATCCGCCTTTTTCACACCACAGTGGTCAGAGACGATCAACCAGGACCCGAAAACCATCGCTTTTCGTCGCCTTCTCGTAGCCGCGCTTCCGCAGAATCTGACGCTTCACGACGACACCTCTCCGATGACCCCCTCTCTGGCTGCGGAGCGTTTCGGCCTTACAGTCGTTAACGCGAAAGTTCTTCATGGAGACGCACAAAGTGACCGAGAAGCGCGCGTAACGGAGCGGCCGGGAGGTTTTTCGTCAGAGTATTAGCAACATCGGCGATGTCCAGGGTACCAGTCTCTTGCCCCGCTCGAACAGGGGCGGTAATACGTGCCAAGGTCCTGCGACGTTCGCCGATTGGGCAAGCCCAGTCTTCGACTTGCCCTCATTGGCGTACTCAAAGAAAAGGCGCCACGTGCCGTCGGAAGCCCGCACAATCGTAGCCTCCTTGGGGTTGATGACCTGCTCGGATGATTCGAGCGCGATGCCCTTCCTCTGCAAATGGTGAACGTAGGGGCCGCTCGCCGGCAGAAGTTCGCCTCGCTTAAGATGTTCGTTCCAGCCGGAATAATAGACGTAGTAGCTGCCGGCGACCCGAGCGACGGCGGGCTCTTCGCAACCACCGCTGTCGTAGGCACACGGCACATCGGGGCTTGGTGCTATCGCGGGAGTATCGTCGAGCACGAAGCGCAACCCATCAGCAGATGAGCCGTGGTGGATTCTCGCTACTTTCTCAGCCGTGGTGGATTCTCGCTACTTTCTCAGCCGGGTTGTCCGAACGGTTCACCACGCGTAGCAGCAACTCGAATCGATCCTTCTCCTGCCAGACGCACGGGCTCAACGTATATATGCCGGCGAGCTCGCTCGAGCATTCAAACGTCACTTCATCGAGTCGTACCAGGCGGTAGTCAAAGTTCATCGGCGTCACGCAATTCTTACCTCAGCGGGTCGACGAAGACAACGACGGGGCAGTTTACGACCGGATGTGTCAGGCGGCGTTAGCCGAGGTGGCGGTCTAGCGTGCTATCGCACGCGGAGATAATCAATAAGCCAATCACAGGCTTGAGGCGGCGTTAGCTATGAACGCCGCGACCTGTTGCGGTCGCGAGAGCATCACCACATGACTCGAGTCGAGCTCAAGCGTCCGTGCCTTGATTTTTCTGGCGAGGGCCCGCTCGAGATTTGGATCGATCATGCGATCATGTTTTGCAACGATGAACCATGAGGGTTTCGTCTTCCATGCCGCGGCCGTGACCTTGGTCCTAAAACAGGCAGCCGCGATCGGGCCTTGCGTCACCGCCATTACGGCGGTCTCGCTGGATGGTAAGTCCTGCGCGAAGTCCGAGGCGATTGCAGATGGAGGCATCGCCAGGAAGCCGGCGGCATCGGCTTTTAGTCGAGCAATGCCGGGGGGTGTTGGGTATCCTTGCGACATCTCACTAAACGACTGTCCCGCATTCGGCGCAGCGGCGGCTACGAAGACCAGGCCTGCCACCTTCGGATCCGTTCCTATTTGAGTAATCACGGCACCAGCCCAGGAATGACCGACGAGCAAGACACGCCCGTCTTGATCGTCGATGGCACGCTTCGTCGCCGCAACGTCATCCTTGAGCGATGTCAACGGGTTCTGGACCGCCGTAACGGTAAGTCTCCTCGCCTGTAACAGCGGAATGACCTTCGACAAGCTAGACCCGTCGGCAAAGGCGCCGTGAACGAGCACGATGTTCCTTACGCCGCTCGGGTGGCCGGTGGCTTGGGCAGACCCCTTTGCGTTGAGCGCCGCTGCTGCAAGCAGGGCAATCGTCACAAGCGTACTCATTTCGAATTTCTGTCGCATTAGCACGTCCCCACGTGAAGTTAAGATATGGGAAAGACCGTTTCCGCGTTGCGTTCCTTAGCCATTATTCGAACGCCGCGGATCACCAGTCGCTGAAAATGTTCCGTCGCGATGTGGGACTCGAGAGACGCTTTATCCCTGTACTCTTCCCACAACGCAAATACGTTTGGTTTTTCCTTGCTTCGGCCGACGTCAAAGCTGATCACGCCGTCCTCTTTGCGCGACTCGGCCTGCAACTCTCGCAGGAAGCCCTCAGCTTTGTCCGCGTCTTCGGGAGCGAATGTAAAATGGATGGACTGAATGAGCATTATCTACCTCTACTGGTGTGAAAATAGCGACCTGTTCAGACTACTTCGAAAGTCACGTCGAGCTCGTAGCCTCCGAGGCAACCGCCTCGATGTCCAGCTCGATGTCGACCTCGTTGCCAATGAGCACACCACCGGTTTCCAATGCCAGATTAAACGTCAATCCGAAATCCCGGCGGTCTATGCGCAACCGTGCCGAGTAACCGATGCGCCGGCCTCCCTGCGGATCCGTCGCTTGACCCTCGATTTCGACCGGAAAAGTTACGCTTTTCGTCGTGGAGCGGATCTTCAAATCTCCTGTTACATCGAAGGTTGTGTCGCTAACCTTCGAGATTGACGTACTCTTGAATGTGAGACGCGGATAGTTGTCTACGTCGAAGAAGTCGGCAGAGCGCAGATGACCGTCTCGCTGGTCGTCCCGCGTATCGACGGATGCTGCCTCGATCTCCGCAGCGATCGACACCGGTATGCTACTAGCTTCCGGCCCCGGCGGCCACTTCAAAATGTACCAGGCGTGGCCACTTCA
>PMUK01000180.1 GCA_003166915.1 Candidatus Cybelea palsarum | reverse complement strand
CGAATCGGGGTTCCGGCCGCTCCCGAAAACTACCAAGAAGCCCCGTCCTGTCAGGGTTTTCGCGTTTTCGAATGCCCGGAGCATCTTTTCGTGAGCCGGCACGGCTGTCCCTATTCTTGCATATGATTGCTGCTTTAGGCCTCGCTCTACAACGATCGCTTCACGAAAAGTATGCCGTCTACACCGGCGGCGGCGATGCGCAAACCCGACACGCCGCCGGAAGCGTTACGGCTGAACGTCAGGTCTTGGCCGCCTCTGCGGAAATCGTCGGATGCGTCCGGCGCGTGCGACCTCACCTGCGTTCCGACTTGCAGCGACAGACCGGCGTTGGTCACGTAGATATCGACAGGCTGCGGCACGCCGAGCGCTCGGAAGTGCGTTGCGGAGAGCGGCTGGACTTGAAAGACGAGGACCCTGGACGCGAGCCTGGAGCTGACCGTTCGCGACTGCCAGCGTCCAGACCGTGCCGTCGTTTTCGCGGAACGTGCCGCTCAGTTGAACCCGCGAATCGGGGTCTCGGCTGCTCTCGCCGCGCTGATGCGCTCCTCCGCGCCATTCTGCCACGAAAAGCGGCGATCGTCTAAAGATTTGGGAACGATTGACGCTATCGCGCGCTGGATTTTGGAATCATCAGCGCATCGACGCCGGACGCGGAGAGCACGATGCCATCGATCGTTCCGCGCGCGTTGCGGTTGAATGTCAGGTTGCGCGGACCGACCGTGAAGACGTCCGGCTGCACGGGCTCGAGCGTTTGCACGGGCCCGAGGTCGCGTGCGATGAACATTTTGCCACCGTTGCCGTACACGCGAAACGTCAAGTTCAATTCGTCGCTCTGGTAGGTGCCCGAATACGCTGCGATCGATGCGGGCTTCAATGCCAGCGGAGTGAGTCGTTTCAACGATTCCTTCGCCCCATGGCCGACCGTCAGCGACAAGGCCGACGCTTCGATCGCAATCTCAAGCGGTTGCGGCGCCCCGATGGCGCGCAAATGCGTTTGGTCAACCGCTGCCAAGGCGAACGTCAAACCCTGGACCCGTGCTTCGACGTTCGCGCCGTTGACCGCCAACTTCCACACCGTGCCGTCGGGCTCGAGATACGTTCCGGCGATCTTCGCAAGGGTGCTCGGCGAGAGCGCGACGGTTACGGCCGTGGGTTGGGGCGACGGTGCAGCCATCGTAGTCGGAGCTACGTAGAGATCGACGGCCTTCAAACCGAGCGACCACGCACTAAACGGCGCCTGCTCCACATTACACAACGTTACGACGCCTAAACGACGTTGCGGTAACCACGCGACGAACGACTCGTATCCGGCGTATTCGCCGGTGTGATCGAACATCGTCTCGCCGTGGCGAGAACCAATTCCGAGTCCGAAGGCGTACGATACCTCGGCGCCGTCATTGCGTTTTCCCGGCGAGCGTATCAGCGCGGCAACTTCGTCGGGATGCACGCCAAGCGCGTTGCGATCGAGGTTCTGCAACCATCGCAGCATATCGCCGATTGTCGTCCGTACGCCGCCGTCGCCGAGCAGCTCGAGCGTGCTAGGATTGACCCGATAGGTTTCGTCGTTCGCGTCGTACCCGACGGCGCGATTGTTCAACGGAAGCAGATGATCGGCGCCGAACGAGGTGTGCGTCATCCCCAAAGGTCTGAAGATTTCATCGTGCGCAAACGCCGGCAGCGGTTTTCCCGAAGCACGCGCCACGACGATGCCGAGCAGCGCGTAGCCGGAGTTGCTGTATTCGAAGCGCTCGCCGGGCGCAAAGTTGAGCGCTTTCTGCGCGGCCATGAGCGCCAGGAACTCTGCCTGACTCAGCGGTGCAGTCGACGGCACGCCCTGAAGGTCGAGCAAACCCCAATAATCGCGTACGCCGCCGGTGTGATGGATGAGATCCCCGATGGTAACGCCGCCGTAGACCTGCACAGGCAACTCTGGAATCCACTTCGTTACGGCGTCGCCCAAGCCGACGATGCCGCGATCAACGAGCAAGGCAATGCAAAACGCCGTAAACTCTTTCGAATCAGATGCGATGTAAAAGACGTTGCTCGCTGCTAGCGGCAGGGCGTAATCGAGATCGGCGTAACCGCGGGCGCCTTGATAGACGACGGCACCGTCGTGGAGCACGCCCAGAGCGCATCCGGGCGAATACCCATTGATCGCCGTGACTAGCAGCGCAAATAGGAGCTTGAGCACGATCTCTTACCGGCCGGCGAGCCGGCGGCGATAGTCACTCGGCACCGTGCCGAACCGCCGCGCGAACGCGCGCCGAAAGGCATCGTCGCTGCTGTAGCCCACTGCCGCGGCGAGATCGTTGATCGACGAGCTCTCGTTGGCCAACAGCCAGCGCGCGTGATCCAACCGCAGCGCCTCGACGAACTGCGTCGTCGTCGTACGATATGCCGCTTTGAACTTACGGGCAAAATGGCGCGGACTCAAGTTCGCGTGTTCTGCCAATGTCTGCACGGAAAGATTTCCGCTGAGGTGCTCAAGCATCCACGAGACCGTATCGGAGAGTTTTCCCCCGCCGAGTTCTTGCAGGCGCAAGGGCTCGGAGTACTGGAGTTGTCCGCCGGGGCGCTTCATGTAGACGACGAGATGGCGAGCAACCTTCAATGCGACGGCACTACCGACATCTTCTTCGATCATCGCCAACGCCAGATCGATGCCGGCGGTGATGCCCGCCGAGGTGTAATAGCGGCCGCTCTTCGCGTAGATCGCATTGGCATCGAGCTTGATCCGCGGCCAGCGGGAGCTCACGTCGGCGGCAAATGCCCAGTGCGTGGTCGCCTCGATACCGTCGAGCAACCCGGATTCCGCCAGTGCGTAGATGCCGGTGCAGACCGACGTTACGCGACGGATGCGCCGCGCGCGCCGCTTCAGCCAGGCAGCCAAACGCGCACGCGTTGCAGCGCTCAAACGAACTCCGGGTCCACCGGGAATGACTACCGTGTCGAGGGGCGGCGCGTCGTCGAGCGACGCGTCGGCCACCAAACGCAAACCAGATTCCGTCTTCACGACGCCTTTGTGCGGTGCCAGCACAAGCAGCTCGTAGGCAGCGCGGCTGCCCTCCGTCAGGTCGTTGGCAGCGGCGAAGGCGTCGAGCGGACCGACGATGTCGAGCGCCTGGACTCGATCGAATGCGACGAGACCGATGCGGCGAGTGGCGTTCATAACGCTATCCTAACGCCTGGAACGCCGTGTCCGCAATGGCGCTATTCCGACGATTGGAGTTGACCGACTTTCGTGGATAGTTTTTGATTGGGGATCACGCGGCGTGCTCCCGCTCGAAATCGATCGGCGACAGGTACCGAAGCGCCGAATGAGCACGATGGGGATTGTACCACG
>PMUK01000003.1 GCA_003166915.1 Candidatus Cybelea palsarum | reverse complement strand
TATGCGACTGCTCCACGGTGTCGCCCCGTTTCATTGCGAGCGAGGCGCCTCATGGCATCGAGGTCGAACTTTATGGAGGACATTAAGCCCAGTGAAGGACCGCCCTTGGTCGTCCGCCGCCGCACGTCCCGCTCCAGAACTGCCGTTGGACCGACATCACCAGGACCGACCGTCCAATGAGCAATGACGACCCGTTGCCGCCTATAGCGACGGGCAGGTTTCGGGAAGTCAATTACGTCGCGCGATTTACCGCGACAACACGCGCACCCTGCAACTTCCCTAGGCTTCGAGGGATCAACGNNTCGCCCCACGAGCGGTAGTAAACGAGGTCGCGCACAGGACATCTGTGCCGCCGGAGTTACCAGTTACTGTTCCGGGACTCACGAACTGCCCCGAAGATACCTCGTTGATTGCGACACCTGGGCCGGTGTTACCCGTGATTACGTATCCGTTCTCAAACATTGCGCTGGAGTTTCGGCGCATCAGAACACCGTCGCCACCGTTTCCCGTCACGCTGCACCCGTTACAGTGAAACGTAGCATTTGTAGTAATGTAGGCTCCGCCACCGCTGTTGTTCACAATTGTTGCGTTGGTCACTAAGAACGCTTGAAACCTGACGACGACGCCTAACGCGTTATTTTCGATTGCCACACCGGTGGCATTTCCGCTACTGCCGTTGAGGATGGCCAATCCTTCAGCTCCGTTGTTTGTCAGTGTACCGCTCGTGACGAACATCTGAGACATGACCAATGCGATCGCACCGGCACCGGCCGCTCCTTGAATCGTATTGCCGCTCAGCCGACACACCGAGCCGTCGGTGCAATCAATGCCGTTGTCGCCGCCGTTGATAGTGAAATTGTTGATTGCGACGTCTCGCGAATCGTCAATGAGAATAACATCACTCGTTCCCCCGGAGACATCCGTGATCGACGCGCCTTTGAGGGCATTTAGCGTGACGCGGTTCATGCTCTGAATGACTACGTTTTCCGCACATGCGCCCGAGACGTTGATGGTGTTCGGCCCTGTGAACAGTGGGGATTGAAGGATCTTGAGTGCTTCGCCAATGCTGGACAAACCCGCCTTACCACCACAATCGACGAATAACTTTGTCGCGTGCGCCGCCGATCCCATCAGCAATAACAAGCCAAACGCGCTTATGTACTTTTTACAGTTGATCACCTTCATGGACGCTCTCCTTGCTGGTTGCACATTCTAGGTTGATTGAATCGCTCATTACATTCGGCCAATCGCAGGACCGACGCGCTCAAAATTGCAACGCGACGGCCAAATTGAGCCCGTGATCGAGGCGAGGCGCGAAACCGACCCGATAGCGAGTCGCCGGCATTTCGTTCCAGCGCTCGCCCGGCGGTATGGCCGCTCCAATCACGGTGCCGATTAAAGCCCCGAAGAGCACGCAAGCACCGGCAACCGCGTCGCCGCTCACAATTTGACCTTTTTGCTTGCTGCCGGCCGCGGCACCGACCGCGAGTCCGACGCCGGCACCGATGCCGGCGCCGATTGCCGCATCGACGCCTCGGGAGCGGGAACCCTGGCTGACATCGAGCCGCGCAATTTTCTCGCGTAAAACCGACACCGGTTCCGCGCGGCCCGGCGCATCAATGGTCACGGACTCGCGATTGACGGTCCTTATCGTACCGATGACTCTGCTTGGGGAGATGTCGGGTGCCAGAATGCGAACACGCATTCCGGGAGTCAGTGAAAGGTCCAGGGATGCGTCCTCGCCTGCCGCTGACACGGATGAGAATAGACAAGCAAGGGTTAGTAAGGCTAGCGCATTGCCGAGGCTCATGGCGCTGCTCCCGGGGGGCGTATTCTTAGATCGGTTCATTGGATATTCCCCTCATTGTGAGGCTCATAGGTGAATGGGTAAAAGCTCGATCCATCGGTGATCGCTGCAATGCCCGTGAATTTCGCATCGAGGCTTTTCTCTTCATAGATCACGCTTGGCGCGGATGCGTCATTGTTTTCATCGCACAAATGATTGGCGTACAACTCGCGCAGGCTGAATTCTCGTCTTCGCTCTGCGGCCTTGTATCTGCGCCACGATACGTATTTGGCGCCGAGGTAGGCGCCCGAGAGGCCGGTGCCGGCGATGATGATCGCGATCAAGAGATCGTCAAAACTCATGAGCAAGCTCCGTTTGCAATTCGCACAACTCCCAAGGTTCAAGATCTTTCGTCGGGGTGGCCGGCGAGCGGACGGGAGCGCAGTCAGCCGCTCCGCCGCCCACCGAAACCGCCCGGCCGATCAGTCGAGGTCCGCCGTTCGCAAGGCGTCGGCAATCGTTTTTGCGATGAGTCGGTGCCCCGTTTGAGCCGGATGATCGTTGCACACGTAGGGGGTGTAGACGTCCGGATTCAGCAGTCCGGTGCTGCACGTCTTACCGCCGAATGCCGTTTTGGAGGCAACTGTCGCAAAGGCCGTGAAGAGGTCGGCCACGACCGCGCCATAGGCGCTTGCCGGAGCCGCGATCGCGGCGTTG
>PMUK01000150.1 GCA_003166915.1 Candidatus Cybelea palsarum | reverse complement strand
TCTTTGCCGTTGGAGCGGCGGGTTGCGCGAACGGCGGTGGCCTCATGCCCGGAAGTGCCGGCATGCAGCAACGCGCATCTTTTCCGGTGCCGTTGGGAAAGGAACGGGTGAGGATCAAAGAGTTTGCCGATCTTCCGCAGTAGAGCAACGACTACTCGCCATCTGCCATCGCTTCAGGGCCGGAGCACTCCCTCTGGGTGACCGACGTAATCGATCAAGATTACGGCGAAAACTTGGTCGCTCGAATCGACACGTCGGGCAAGCGGAAAAAGACGTTCTACTATCAAGGCACGTTAACCGAAGGGTCCTCATTTGAGGACATTACCGCGGGCCCCGACGGCGCGCTGTGGATAACCGACTATAACAAATCGCAGATCGTCCGCATGACAACCGACGGCACGTTTTCAACCTTTAAGTTGAACGCCCCCCCGATCGGGATTACGGTCGGTCCCGACAAGGCGCTCTGGTTTACGGAGTACGCCGCAATTGGACGCATCACGACGAAAGGCAGCGTTACCATCTATCCTGCCGGCACCTTGGACGAGGATATTACCGCGGGCCCGGACGGCGCGTTGTGGTTTACCGAGACGACCGGCAATGCGATCGGGCGGATCACGACGCACGGAAAGATCACGACCTATACAAAAGGCATCAGCAGCGGAGCCGGTCCTTACTCGATCGCCCCCGGACCCGACGGCGCACTCTGGTTCACCGAAGCGACGGGCGGGCGCATCGGACGCATCACCACGAGCGGCAAAGTCACCGAATACTCCCGTGGAATTACTCCGACCGAAGAGCCCGTCGGCATCGCCGCCGGCCCGGATGGCGCTATGTGGTTCACTGAATACGAGACCTATGATTCGTACACAATACGCGACTCGAAGCTTGGGCGTATCACGATGACCGGCAGAGTTTCGGAGTATGCGAAGGGTCTTTCAGGCAGTTCCGGTCCGGAGGATATCGTTGCGGGACCTGACGGCAATATGTGGTTCGTCGAAACCTTCGCGGATCGCACCGGCCGCGTTACTCTAGTGAGGAGCAGAAAATGGTTCGCTTGAGATTTAGCCTCGTTGCCGTGCTGGTTGCGCTCGCCGCTGGTGCCGCGGGTTGCTCGAACTCGGGTAGTGTCGTGCCGGCCGGCGGCGGCCTCCCGCTGCACCTCCCGCTCGCGCAGTTTGCAAAGGTTCGCGTGAAGATTGCCGAGTTCGCCGATCTGCCGCAGTATCACGGCTTTTACGGTCCTTCGGCGATCGCGTCGGGCCCGAAAAAATCGCTTTGGGTTACCGACGTCGTCGACCAGGATGTTGGCGAGAATGCGGTCGTTCAGATCGGCACGTCAGGCAAAGCGCTCAATACGTTCTACTACGGCGGCCGAAGCACCGAAGGCGCATCGTTTTTCGACATCACGCCCGGGCCCGACCGCAATCTCTGGATCACCGACGAGTACAACGGGCAGATTCTGCGCATGACGACCGCCGGTCAGTACACCGGATATCCGCTGAACAACTTCTTCGCTCCGTTGGGCATCGCAACCGGCCCGGACAAGGCCCTCTGGTTTGCGGAGGGGGGCGGAAGCAGCTCGGAAATCGGTCGAATCACGACCGTCGGCGAGATCACGCACTACGCTGTAACCGGCGGACCGATCGGCATCGCCGCCGGCTCCGACAAAGCGCTCTGGTTTACCGAGTCTGACGCGAGTGCGATCGGGCGCATCACGACCGAGGGCAAGATCACCACGTATTCGAAGGGCGTAACGCCCGGCTCCGAGCCGTATTGGATTGCGCCGGGACCCGACGGCGCGCTGTGGTTCACTGAATTAGGCGGACGAATCGGCCGCATTACGACCGACGGCAAGGTCACGGAGTACTCGCGCGGCATCACGTCCTTGGAGCATCCCGCCGGCATCGCCGCTGGACTCGACGGCGCGATGTGGTTTACCGAAAGCGAGAGCTACGACTCGGGTTACTTCAACACGGCAAAGATTGGTCGCATTACGATGAGCGGCGAGATCACGGAATACTCGAAGCATCTGACCTCTGGGGCGGACCCGACGCAAATCACCCAAGGCCCCGACAAGAACATGTGGTTCGTCGAAAGGGCGGTGGACCGCACGGGCCGCGTCACCGTGAAGTAAATGAACGCCGTCCGTTTCGACGAAACCGCTGCCGATAAGTTAGGCCGAGTCGACCTCTCGGGAACCCGATCGTAGCTGACGCAACACGTATTGCAGAATGCCGCCGTGCCGATAGTATTCGGCTTCGTTCGGAGTATCGATCCGCACGAGCGCGTCAAAGCGTAGCGACTTGCCGCTGTGCGGATCGGTCGCTTTGACGTGCACGCGCATCCGAGGCTCGAGCTTCGCCGCGATCCCGGTGATATCGAAGATCTCTTCACCGGTCAGTCCGTACGTCGAGCGATCGGCACCGTCGAGATACTCCAGCGGCAAGACGCCCATGCCGATGAGGTTACTGCGGTGAATTCGCTCGAACGACTCCGCAATGACGGCCTTGATGCCCAGGAGGTACGGTCCTTTGGCCGCCCAGTCGCGCGACGAGCCCGAACCGTACTCCTTGCCGGCGAGCACGATCAGTGGCGTGCCCTCGGCCTTGTAGCGCATCGCCGCATCGAAGATCGATAGATGTTCTCCGCTCGGCAGATAGCGAGTTACGCCGCCCTCCACGCCCTCGGCCAGCGCGTTGCGCAGCCGAATGTTCGCGAAGGTCCCACGCATCATCACCTCGTGATTACCGCGCCGCGCGCCGTACGAGTTGAACTCGCCCGGTTCGATACCGCGTTCCATCAGGTACCTCGCCGCCGGGCTAATCTTGGAGATGCTCCCCGCCGGCGAAATATGGTCGGTCGTCACGGAATCGCCCAGGACCGCAATCGCGCGAGCGCCATGCACGTCCTGCAGCGCCCGCGGCCGCTCCGGCATTTCATCGAAGTACGGCGGCTTCTTCACGTACTCCGACTCCGGATCCCAGGCGTACCGTTCGCTGGTTGCGACCTGCAGATTCCGCCAGTTCTCATCGCCGTCGAAGACGTGAGAGTACTCGCGTTCGAACATCTCCTGGCCGATGCACGCCGCCATCGTCGTGGCGATCTCGTCGTTGCTGGGCCAAATCTCCGCGAGAAAAACCGGCAGCCCGTCGCTGCCGGTACCCAACGGTTCGGTCGTCAGATCGACGTCCATTCGCCCGGCGAGCGCGTAGGCTACAACCAGCGGCGGTGACGCGAGGTAGTTTGCGCGAACCTGCGCGTGGATGCGCCCCTCGAAGTTTCGATTCCCTGAGAGCACCGCCGCAACGATCAAGTCTTGGTCGGAGACAGCTTCGGCAACCTCGCTGGGAAGCGGTCCGGAGTTACCGATACAGGTCGTGCATCCATATCCGACGACGTTGAAGCCGAGCCGATCGAGAGGCTCTTGCAGCCCGGATTTGTTGAGGTAATCCGTAACGACTTTCGAGCCGGGCGCGAGCGAGGTTTTCACCCACGGTTGCGTTCGGAGGCCGCGCGCCAGGGCGTTACGCGCGAGCAGACCCGCCCCGATAAGCACCGACGGATTCGACGTGTTCGTGCAAGAGGTAATCGCGGCAATAACCACCGCTCCGTCATAGAGATCCGCGTCGGTCTTCGCCATCGTCGCCGTTCCGCCGCCGCCCTCGTTCTCGAAGCGCTCGACCGCATTGTTGGCGCGTTCCCGCTGCGCGACCCATTCCTCCATCGAATGTTCGAAGGAGCGCTTGACCTCGCCCAGCGGCACGCGGTCCTGCGGACGGCTCGGCCCGGCGAGACACGGCTCGACCGTCGAAAGATCGAGCGCGAGCGAATCGGCAAATGCGGGATCCGGAGTCTCGTCGGTGCGAAAGAGGGTCTGCGCCTTCGCATAGGCTTCGACCAATTCGATCTGCTCGCGCGAGCGTCCGGTCAATCGAAGATACTCGAGCGTGCGATCGTCGATCGGAAAGATCGCCACCGTCGATCCGAACTCCGGCGACATGTTGCTGATCGTCGTACGGTCCACGACGGGCAACGCAGAGAGTCCCGGCCCGTAAAACTCAACGAACTTTCCGACGACGCCTTTTTGGCGCAGCATTTGCGCGACGGTAAGCACCAGGTCGGTCGCAGTCACGCCTTCGCGCATCGCGCCGTCTAGACGAAAGCCGACGACTTCGGGAATCAACATCGTAACCGGTTGACCGAGCATCGCAGCCTCGGCTTCAATGCCGCCGACGCCCCACGCGAGCACGCCCAAGCCGTTGACCATCGTCGTATGCGAATCGGTGCCGACCGCAGTGTCGGGGAAGGCGAGCGTGGGTTCCTCCGAAGCGTTGCCCGCGCCGAATACGACGCGCGCGAGATACTCGATGTTGACTTGATGAACGATTCCGGTTCCCGGCGGAACGACGCGGAAATCTTGCAGCGCCGACTGTCCCCATTTCAAAAATGCGTAGCGTTCCAGATTTCGCTCGAACTCGAGGTCGGTGTTCTTCGCCAACGAGCCGTCGGCGCCGAAATAATCCACCTGCACCGAATGATCGATCACCAGCTCGACCGGCTGCAAGGGATTAATGACTCGAGCGTCACCGCCCATTTCTGCCATTGCATCGCGCATCGCCGCCAGATCGACGACGCACGGCACGCCGGTGAAATCCTGAAGCAAGACACGAGCTGGGGTAAAGGCGATCTCGCGCTCGTGCCGCGAATGGCCGTCGTAGCGGGCGAGCGCTTCGATATCGTCACGCGTCACCGTTCGTCCATCCTCGCAGCGGAGCAAGTTCTCGAGCAAGATCTTGAGCGAGAAGGGCAGGCGCGAAAGTTTTCCGATTCCGCGGCGTTCCAGCGCGTCGAGACGGAAATAGCCATACGCACGATCGCCGGCGCGCAGCGAATCGAGCGCGCTAAAGCTGTTGGGATGGCGGTTCATCGACCAATCGTACTTTGGGATCGCCGGTGTCGTAGCCTTCGATCTTTAGCATCGCTTCGCCGCGGAGCATCCGCCAGAGCGGTTCGGCGACGAGCGACAGTCGCCAGGGCTGCAGTGCCAAGACGCGTTCGAAGCTCTCACGATCCGGCGGAATCTCGCGCGCCAAACGCTCGAGTGCGGCGCGCGGCACCAGCAAGCTGGACGGCAGCTCCGCCTCACGCGCGATTTCCGCGATCGCCGCGCCAAGCAGCGAAACGAGCGCATCGCGTGCCGGCGCCGCGTTCCTGACCGGCCGTTGCGGGAGCTCGTCTTCGGAGAGCGCTTGCCCGCGGGCCACGGCTTCGAGAATGGCCGCACCGAGCTGCCGCTTCATTCCGGCGTCAAACCTGCGGAGCTGGGCAAAATCGTCGGTTTTCGCCGGCTTTGTCGCGGCCAGCCCCGCCACGACATCGTCGGGGAGCACGTACCGCACCGGCAGGTCGCGGTCGCGGGCAACGGCGTCGCGCAGCTTTACGAGCTCGTTGAGAATGCCCAGCTCGCGGCGGCTCATCCGCATCGCGCCGGGAATGCGCAGATAAGCCCGGCGTTCGTCCATGTGATACCGCTCGATGTCGCCGAGTTCCGCGCACTCCTCAAAGACCCACTCGTAGCGCCCTTTCCCCTCCAAACGCGGGAGTAGCGCATCGTAGACCGGCAGCAGATGCACGACGTCGTCGACCAGATATTCGATCTGACGTTCGGAGAACGGCCGCGCCGACCAATCGCTGACCGTTTGCGACTTTGCCAATCGAACGCCGCAGACGCTCCGCACGAGGTCGGCCAGCGAGATCTGCATGCCGTAGCCCAAAAACGACGCCGCGATTTGCGTGTCGAAAACGCGCGACGGCACGAGACCGTAGCGATCGGCGAAGATCTTCAAATCCGCCGAGAGCGCGTGACCGACAACCGTCGTTTGGGTCAGTGCCAAAACGAGCGGCCGCAGATCGGTCAGCGCGAGCGCATCGACGATGACGTCGCCGTCGTCGAAGGCGAGCTGCACGACCATGAGCCTCGCCGAATAGGTGCGCTCGGCGTGGAACTCGGTGTCCAGCGCGACGCGCGCCGCATCGCGAACTCGAACGCAGAGCTGATCGAGAGCGGCTCGATCGGCAACGATCGACGGCGTCACGGCGAAGGCGAGACTTCGGCTCGCCGGCGGAAGTGAAAGTGCGGACAGCGGTGCGTCAAGCAATAGTGATGCGCGTAGCGGCGAGCCCGCCACTCATAACCGTGCACGGCAACGGTAACGCGATCCCCAAAGACCGTTAGCAGCGCGCAAATGGGAACGGCGATCGCGCACATCGTCCAAACGTGTACCCAAATCGGTACGCGAAAGGTGGCAGCGGTCGCCGTCGCAACCGTTCCGCCGAAGCCCGGAATGATTCGCACGGCCAGCAAGAAGGCCGGAGAGCCGACGGGGAAGCGCTTCACCCACGCCGGAAGGCGGTGCAGCGATTGCTGCAGGTTGAAGAGCTTCGACGCGTGGAGATTGATCCAATAGCCGAGTAACGCAGCGAGAACCAATCCAACCGTATCGACGATCGTGCCGACGACCGGTCCGAAGATGGCGCCGTTCATGATTGCCAGCGCGTCGGTCACGGAAAACGGGGCCGATGCGACGACCGCGAAGATCGCGATGGCAAGCGGATAGGCAAAGGGCCCGATGATCCGGATCTCGTGCTCGACGCGCGGCTGATGGCGAATGACCAAGAACGCCAGCACAAAGGAACCGGCCAGTAAAGCAAGAGCTGCACCTCGTCGAAGGAGGCGATTCAAGCGATGATCGTACGCGCAGTGATCACGGTGCTATGCGGAGTTGGGCTCTACACCTCGCTTTTCATGCTTCGCAAGAGCATCCGCGCCGCGCGAGGAGAGATTCGCGGGCCTAGCGTCGTTAAAACGCCCCGCGCACACCTCTTCGGCGTGCCTAACTCCTTGCTCGGCTCGCTCTATTACCCCGCCCTGGCTGTTGCCGTCTGGTTCGTCCGCTCCCAGCTCGCTGTGGTCGTCCTGCTGTTGGTGGCCTTCTGCGCTGCCGCGACGTCGGTCGTCCTGGCCTATTCGCTGCTTTTTGTTACGCGCCGCGAGTGCCCGTTCTGTTGGACCTCGCACGCAATCAATTGGGCGCTCCTGGTCCTGTGCGGCTGGTTATTCGTGCCGGACGTATTGAGTCGCGGCATTTGATTTGGTAGAATCGCCCTCTCTGGTCAGGACGGCGCGAACTGTCGCCGAAACCGCCCGAGAGCGAGTACCGGCTGCGTAGCATCAGTTCTGCGCCCCGGCGAACGGCAGACCATTAATGGGGTTGCGCGAGTGCGCAACCCCTCTGCTTTTAGAGCTTGCTGATGTCGGCGATCATCGCGCGGTAGGTTGGGTCCCGGGTGACCGCGCCGGCGAACCAAGCCTCGAGCATCTCCTCTGCCACGGCCGCGGAGGTTGCACGAAGGCTCAGGCAGAGTACGTTGGCATCGTTCCACTCGCGCGCGCCCCGAGCGGTCGCGGCATCCCCGCAGAGTGCCGCGCGAATGCCGGGCACCTTATTTGCTGCGATGCTCACGCCCGTCCCGGTCCAACAGCAGAGGATCCCGAAGTCCGCCTCGCCATTCGCGACGGCGGCACCAACGCTTCGCCCGACCGACGGCCAGGCCTCGTCGGCCTCAGGCGCTAAGGCGCCGAACCGACGCACGACGTGACCGTGCGCGTATAACCACCGGTCGATCGCTTCGGGAACGTCGGCCCTCATATCGCTGCCCAGCGCTATTTGCATCGAGAGGTTTTCGCCACGGCGTGACAGGACGCTACTGCCTCGTGAGCGATGTGCGCTTGGCGGCGACGGTCATCCTCGTTCGTTCGCCCCTGGAGGTCTATCTGACGCGCCGTAGCGCGAGCAGCGCCTTTGCGCCCGATGCCTTCGTCTTTCCGGGCGGGACGGTCGAGGCGCAGGACGCCACCCCGGAAGCGCGGGTCCGCACCGTCGGGCTCGAGGGCGATCGGCTCCGTAAAGAGTTTCGAGCGACGATTTCCCCTGCTTTGGCGAGCAGCGAGCCGGCCATCGATGAAGATGCCGCTCGGAGCCTGCTGGTGGCCGCGCTCCGCGAACTCTTCGAGGAGGCCGGAGTCCTGCTCGCTTGCGATCCATCGGAGCGACCAATAGCGACGGACGCGGACGGGGCGCACGTCTCTGCCGATCGCATCGCCGTTCGCAAGGGCGTGCTGAGCTTCGCGGATTTCTTGCGCGCTCACGATTGGTTCGCCGATGCGCGCGCGCTGACGCTCTTTTCGCACTGGATCACTCCGCCCAGCGAGCCGCGGCGCTATAACACGCACTTCTTTTTCGCAGGCGCTCCGACGAATCAAGTGGCCGACGCCGACGCGCACGAGACGCACGACGGGATGTGGATCGCACCCTCCCGAGCACTCGAGCTGCAACGAGCGGGAACGTTGCATCTCGTCTATCCGACGATCAAACATCTCGAACGGCTCTCTTCCTTCACTTCCGTCGAAGACGCACTGCGCTACGCTCGTACGAAACCCATTCTGACGATCATGCCGTCGGCAGATACCGATAACTTTGCGATCCCGGCGGCGCTCGAAAACGCATGGTAACGCTCGTTCGCGCGCCAAATCCCTCACCGATGACGCTCTCGGGAACGAATTCGTACGTGCTCGATGGCGGCGATGGAACGGCGCTCGTGATCGATCCCGGTCCGGCTATTTATCGTCACGTCCACGCGTTGATTGAGACGGCAGCCGCGCAGCGCCTCACGATTACGCGCATCGCCTTGACGCACGGCCACTCCGACCACGCATTAGCTGCTCCTACGCTCGCGGCTGCAACCGGCGCTTTGATTTACGCGCACCCCGCTAGCAGAGTAACTCGCGACGCCGACCTTCCGCTGGAAGCCGGCTTTGCCGTTGGCTCGCTCGCGTTGCACACGATCGACGCACCGGGTCACACGTTCGATCATGTGATCTTTTATTTGCCGGCGGAGAACGCGCTCTTTACCGGCGACACGATTCTTGGCGAGGGGACGACCGTGATCGCGCCGCCCGGCGGCGCCATGCGCCCGTATCAGCATACGTTGCAGCGGCTTGCTAGCGAGTTCGCCGACGCCCGAACGATCTACGGCGGACACGGACCGGTCGTGGACGACGCGCAAGCGAAAATTGCCGACTACATCGCGCATCGCGCGATGCGCGAAGAGCAGATCCTGATGTCGGTCGGCGAGGGAGCTCGAACGATCCCAGATCTCGTACGAAAGATTTATGGTCCGCAGCCGCACGCGCTCTGGGCGGCGATGGCGCGGCAGATCCTCGCCCATCTCCTGGCGCTGCAGGCGGAGGGGCGCGTCGTCGCGCGACCCCGCAAGCAGGGCTTGAGCGCGCAAGAGTACGCGATGCTCAATCCAGACCTCGAAGCGATCGTCGGCCCCGACGAAGCGGCCGCGCTGGCCGCGGAGATAGGCGCCGAGATGCGTTTAGAAAGCCTCGACGAATACACGCTCGTATGCTGAACGGATTTGCGCGTCGATTCCTTATGGTCACGACTGCGTTTGCCTTGGCGTCGTGCGGCCGATCCGGTGGCCCCGCGCTTCCGCCCGTGGTCAATGAAGTGCAGAACTCGGCGTGCTACGCGATCAAACAAGATCCCACGACCGTGCAGGCGACGATAACGTTCTACGGATGGCCGGACAACTCGCCGCCGGGAAACAAGATCGCACACGGCATTATCCACAAGCGCGCGGGCGGCGACGGAACGTACTGCAATCCGACGACCTTTGCAACCGAAAAGAAGAACGACGAAACGATCCCATACGGCATCAAGATTTACGTGCCGTTTATCAAACAGTACTTCATTCGCGAAGATCTCTGCGCGGCGTCGGGGCCTCACACAGGCAGCGGCAGCAATGGCTGCAAGGGGCTGTGGTTCGACCTATGGATCGGCGGAACGGGAAAATCCAAGGCACATGCGGTGATCAAGTGCGAACGCGAGCTCACGCCCAACGGTAAAGTTGACGTCATTCTCTATCCGAAGGACGGCATGCCGGTCGCAAATCCCGGACCGATTTACGGCAACCAACCGCATCCCGACGGCACCTGCGACGGCAAACCGGAAGGGTAGCCCGCTTTAAGAGCTCTCGTCAGTCTATTCTTAGGACGACCTTGCCAAACTGATCCGCGCTCGCAAGATGCTGCGTCGCGGCAGCGGCATCTTGCAGCGAAAAAACGCGGTCGACGACGGGGCGCAAACCTTTGCGGAAGAGCTCGAGCATAGCCGCGAAATCTTGCGGGCTTCCCATCGACGTTCCCAAGATCGTTACGTGTTTCCAAAAGAGCGGAAAGAGTTTGATCGTTGCATCGCCGTTCGTGCCGCCGTAAATCGCGATGCGGCCACCGGGGCGCACGACGTCGAGCGCCTTGCGCAACGTTTCACCGCCCGAGGAGTCCACGACCAGATCGATCGGGCCGGTTGCGCGTACGATCTTGGCCCAATCCGGCGTCGTTTTGTAGTTGATTGCGAGGTCGGCTCCGAGCGCTTTCGCGCGGTCGAGTTTTTCGTCGCTGCTCGAGGTCACGATCGCGCGCGCGCCGGCATGCTTGGCAAAGAGCAACACGAACGTCGCAACGCCGCCACCCACGCCGGTGATGAGGACCGTCTCCCCGCGCGCTAACGCTCCGCGCGTAAAGACGGCGCGGTATGCCGTGAGCCCGGCCAGCGGAATCGCGGCGGCCTCCTCCATCGAGAGCCGCTCGGGTTTGCGGTAGACGTTCGCCGATGGAACCGCGACGTATCGCGCAAACGTTCCGTCGCGCGGCATCCCGAGGATGTTCGCCGTCGCCGTATCCCAAACGCGCGCGTCGCCGCCCCAACCCAGCATCGGATCGATGACGACTTCGTCGCCCGCCGCACCCTCGAAGCTGCCGGCGCCGATTGCTTCGATTTCGCCGGCGCCGTCCGATCCGGGCGTAACCGGCATCCGAATATTCGGATAGAGTCCCTGCGTGATGAAGACGTCGCGATGATTGAGCGCCGCAGCGTGCAGCCGCACCAAAACCTCGCCCGCTGCCGCCGCGGGCATCGGAATCCGGTCGAGGCGAAGGCTTTGCGGTCCGCCCGTTTCGTGAAGCCGTACCGCTTCCATCTCCGCCGTCATTCGTGAAGCGTGCTTCGTCCGTCGAGGCGCCAGGCCTTCCGGCGCGATGCGACGTACAAACGCACTGATGAATAAACGAGCGCGCGTGCTGCGCGCATTCCTGCGCGGTGTCGCGCGCGTGCAGCGAACGTTCACGATTGAAGTCGGCCCCTTGCGCGCCAGCGGCGTTCCCGCCATCCTACTTGGCGTCACGGGAATCATCCTGGCCAGCGGGGTTACGGCCGCGCTCGCTAGGGGAGCGAGTCGTCTTCCCGAGACCCTCGGCGAAGCGCGCAACTTGGCCGACGCGCTCAATGCCCGCTCGCCACGCTTGAAGTCGTGATCGACGACAACGCGTTGACCGCCCTCATCGTCGACAGACTGCCCGACGCCCAGGTGAGCATCCACGACCGGACCGGCACGATGGACCACTTCAATGTGACCGTTCGCTCGCATGCGTTCAAGGGCAAAACGCTGATCGAGCAGCATCAACTCGTCTACCGCGCGCTAAAAGGCGCGCTTGCAGACGGGCGCGTTCATGCCGTCGAACTCACCACTATCGTCGCCGAAAGTTAGGAAAACATTATGCCGGAAGATTTGAAGGAAGAGATCGCTCGCGAGATTACGAGCGCGAGAATCGTCGTCTACGGTAAGGGAACGAAGACGGCGCCCAGATGCGGCTTCACGCTCGAGACGGTCGAATTCTTCAACGGCCTCGGCTACCCGTTCGAAGTGATCGACGTTCTGGAGAATCTGCCAAAGCGCGAAGCACTCTCGGAAATGACGGACTGGCCCACGCTGCCGAAGATCTTCATCAATGGAAAGTTTTACGGGGATACCGATATTCTCGCACCGATGGCGGCGAGCGGCGAGTTGAAAACGAAGCTCGAGGAAGCCTTCGGCGGCACGCCTCCCGCGCCCAAAGCAACGATCAACCTTCGATAGCGTCCCGGGCGCTCGCGTTGTTTACAACCATTATCTCCCCGGAGGCCCTGTACGAGCGGCTGGGTAGCTCCGATCTCGTCATTTTGGACTGCCGTCACTCCTTAGCCGATTTCACGCTTGGACGGCGGCTCTACGACGAATCGCACATACCGGGCGCCTTCTTCGCCGGAGTCGAGGAGGTTCTAGCCGGCCCAAAGACCGGGAAGAACGGCCGCCATCCGTTACCCGATCCGCAGACCTTTGCGCGCTTCTTGTGTGAGCGCGGCGTGAACGATGCAACACAAATCGTTGCCTACGATGCCGGAGCGGATATGTTTGCGGCGCGACTGTGGTTTCTTTGCCGATGGATCGGCCACGACGCGACCGCCGTTCTCGACGGCGGGCTTGCCGCGTGGAATGCACTGGGATTTCCCGTGACCGCCATACCGCCGGAGGTCGGGCGTGAAGGCCGGCTCACCGTTGCATTGCGTCCGGAGCTCGTGGTAGGGGCGGATTTCGTTCTTGCGCGTCTCAACAGCGAGGAGATGCACCTGATCGACGCGCGCGCTCTCGAGCGCTTCTCGGGCGAAACCGAACCGATCGATCCGGTCGGCGGGCACATTCCCGGCGCGAAACAACGCTGGTTCAAAGAGAACTTCGAAGCCAACGGTAGATTTAAATCACCCGAACGTTTGCGTGAAGAGTTTGCGCAGAGCGGATTGGAATCCAAACGAACGGTGCACCAGTGCGGCTCCGGCGTCTCGTCGGCCGTCAATCATCTCGCCATGGTCCACGCGGGTCTCGAAGGCTCGCGCATCTACAACGGATCGTGGAGCGAATGGGTCTCCGATCCCTCGCGACCGGTCGCTAAGGGCGCCTGACCGGCGGCGGGACGGCGAAGGGTTTGGCGATCGCACCGGCGGGCGAGGCTTGCAGACGCGCAAGCTCTTCCGGTGTGGGCGTCTGCGGAAAATCGCGGCAGCTGTCGACGAAGCAGTAGAAGCCGAACGGCGTATCACCGCGATTGACGAACTGATGTAATATCAGCGGGCCGACGTACACCACGTCGTGGGCTCCCAGCTCGCTAACGTCGTCGCCGATTACGGCATAACCGACCCCGGAACGAACGACGACGTAGTGTTCGTGCTCGTGCTTTTCTAATCGCGATGCGGCGCCGGGATGGACTTCGAAATAGCGAAGTTCCATCTTTGGCCCCGGCTCGCTTGGGTCGTTTTTGCGGCTCCCCACGATCGTGTGGCGCGTCACGCCCGTGTCCGGCGCGTGTGCGGCGTAGCCGGCCGGCTCAACGCCCTGCCAACCGTGCGCAGATGCACGAATGATTCGTTGCTGCATGGCTGCCTTACGATAGCACATCGGCGCTCCCGCAGCCAGGGCATAGGGCGCTCCCCGCGAACGGCGCAATGATGCTTTGGCCAATCAACGCGTTGCGCTATGCAGCGTGCCTTTGCGTGCTTACCGGCGCGGTCGCCGGTTGCGCGGGACTTCCGCCCGGCACGAGCCCGGTTGCACCAATGCGCGAGGCCCTTCTCGCGCGCAGTGCTGGATCTCAAACCGATCTGCTCTATGCCGGCGTCCATCAGAGGGTCGTCGTCTACACGTATCCCGACGGTACCCTCGCAGACACATTTAAGACCTCGTTTTCGATTCAGGCGATGTGCTCGGATACCAAAGGCGACGTCTTTATCACGGCAGAGGTTGCGAGTAAGTCGGGCGCCCGCACCGGGTACGTCTACGAATACGCACATGGAGGTAAATCGCCCGTTGCGACGCTCGACGTTCCGAGTCATGAGATTCCGGTGAGCTGCTCGAGCGATCCGACGACGGGAAACCTGGCGGTGACGAGCTACGACAGTCGCAACTATGCTCCGTTGGTCGAAATTTACACCGGCGGCAGCGGCGAGCCAAAACCGTATCACAGCGTAGAGCTGGGAGCGAACCCGCAGCCGGCCTACGATGCGAGCGGCAGCCTTTTCGTTATCAGCGGTGGAAACGTGGCCGCGCTGCTTGCAAAGGGCAAGCAAACGTTTGAAAAAATCACGCTGAACGAGACGATCGGGAACGTCGCCCACGCCCAATGGGACGGCAAGTACTTTGCCCTGCAGTCCTACGCGCCTTCGAAACACAATGGCGAGAACATCTACGTGCACTACTATCGCGTGCAAATTTCCGGTTCCAAAGGGACGATCGCCGGCATCAGCCGCTTCGTCAACTGGCGCCAGAAAAACGCCGGCCAATCGTGGCTTCAGGGCGACACGCTGGTCGCGACCCCCGGCAACTCGATTACCTTTTGGAAGTATCCCGCCGGCGGGAAGCCCTTCAAAGTCTTGCATCCCTCGGATCCGACCCAGGCGGTGACCGTCAGCCTGGCTCGGTAATGCCTCGCTATTGGCTGCTGAAGACCGAGCCTAGCGCCTATTCATTCGAACGGTTACTCCAAGAGGCTACGACTCCGTGGACCGGCGTACGCAACTTCCAAGCGCGCAACAATATGATGGAGATGCGGCTCGGCGACCTCGCGCTCTTCTACCATTCGAGCGTTGCAGAGCCGGCCGCGGTCGGCATCTGCAAGGTCGCCAAGACGGCCTATCCCGATTTCACGCAGTTCGAGCGCGACGGCGAGTATTTCGACGGACGCGCAAAACGCGACAAACCGATTTGGTTCATGGTCGACGTTGCGTACGTCGAAGCGTTCGAGAATCCGGTCACGCTCGCGCGTATGCGCGCCGAACCACGATTGGTCGGCATGGCCTTGCTACGGCGCGGACAACGGCTCTCCGTGCAGCCCGTGATGCCGCACGAATGGAAGATCGTTTTAGATCTCTCGAAGAGCCCTGATTAAACCCCTTGAGGGATCGTCCCTTACTACGGAAACGAGGCTCAGGGCCGAACGCCTTTTGCCGCCGTTCACTCTTCGGGAGGCACGCGATGAGGATTTCGGGTTTTGGCAGCTACACGCTATGCGGCTGCGTAGCTGCGGCAATGCTCGGAGGGTGCGCCGGAACGCAGCCAGCTGCACAGCGACGAGGGGCCGCCGATCGGCGCCGTCGGCACGGAGTCGTGGGTCGAGGCGGCTTCCGAGATTGCGGCGTGGCTGCTAAGATGAAATTAGCACAGGAGGCCGTTTCAAAATGATTGCTTCTTGCTCGTAGGTCGTTGAACATGTACTCTAGTTTATCTAAGATATGAGATTGCTTCGTTTCCTGTGTCCCGTTCTTGCGGCGGTGGTCGCATCGCCGGCGGGAAGTGCAGCTGCGAGCCATCCGCTAGCAACGTGGTTCGGCTCGCAGACGTGCCCCGCACTCGACGGCCTTTATAGCAGGCAGGAACCGCCGTACGTGAAGACTGGCATGGAAACCCTCGTGGTAGACGTACCAACAACCGTGCCTTGGAAGCGAAAAGGCAGCATGACCGTCCCATGGTACGTGTACGATCCAAAAACCAACGTCGCGCTCAGTCACGTCGGCGGAGATTCCGGCGTCGTCTGGACGTTGCGGGTCGTCAAAGGCGCACCGCCGACGTCGCTCCCCAGGATCGATCTGAGCGACGCGCACACGACGTCCGGCCTGAAGATCGGCGCGAGCGCCGAGTCGGTCGTCCGGACGCTTGGGAAGCCGCTCGTCATTCACGCCTGCGGTATGGAGCGCTACGAATATAGCGACGACAAGGACCCCGACGCGGAACAAAACGATTTGGATTTCACGATTAGGAACGGTCGCGTCATCGAGATCGCCCACACGTCCTGGGGCTAGCGGTCCTCGGCGTACCTTCGTACGGTGTTGCTCGAAGGAGGGGCCTCGTTTTGGAAGGCTCCAGTCGCGCTGCAGTTGCGGGGCTTTCGATCGCTGCTGCGTTGTACCACGCGGCATTGCCGGCTGGGGGGCTCGTTTTAAAAGGCCTTAACTCTTATCGCCTAGCGCGCGGGCGCATCAAGCCCG